>DATGQT010000213.1:0-2493 GCA_035304085.1 Rubricoccaceae bacterium | reverse complement strand
AGATGACGGGCGGCCGCGGCCCCGACGCCTGCATCGACGCCGTCGGGATGGAGGCGCACGGGGCGGGGTTCCTCTACGCCTACGACCGCGTCAAGCAGGCCCTCCGCCTGGAGAGTGACCGCGCCTACGCCCTCCGCCAGGCGATCCAGGCCTGCGGCAAGGGCGGCGTCGTCTCGATCCCCGGCGTCTACGGCGGCGTCGTGGACAAGCTGAACCTCGGGGCCGCCTTCAACAAGGGGCTCACGTTCCGGATGGGCCAGACGCACGTCCACCGCTATCTCCCCCGCCTCCTCCGGCACATCGAGGAGGGCGACATCGACCCCTCGTTCGTCATCACGCACCGCGCGCCGCTCGACGAGGCGCCGGAGATGTACCGCACGTTCCGCGACAAGGAGGACGACTGCATCAAGGTCGTCCTCGACCCGGGTACCGCATGAAAGACCGCACCGCCGCCCTCGCCGCGCTGGGAGGGGTCGCCGGGCTCTGGGCGCTCGGCCGCCTCGCCCGCGCCCGCCGCGCCATCGACTTCCGCGGCCGGCACGTCCTGATCTCCGGCGGCTCGCGCGGGCTCGGCCTCGCGCTGGCCCGCCGCTTCGCCGCCGAGGGCGCCCGCCTCACCCTCCTCGCCCGCACGGCCGACGACCTCGACCGCGCGCGGGCCGAGCTGGCCCGCTGGGACACCGACGTCCTCACGATCCCCTGCGACGTCCGCGACCGCGCCGCCGTCGAGGCGGCCGTCGCGCGGGCGGTGGGCCACCACGGCCGCCTCGACGTGCTCGTCCACGACGCGGGGCTGATCCAGGTGGGGCCCGAGGACCACATGACCGAGGCCGACTACGCCGAGACGATGGGGGTCCACTTCTGGGGCGCCTACTACCTGACGGAGGCCGCCCGGCCGCACCTCCCGCGCGACGGCAGCGCCCGCGTCGTCTACGTCTCGTCCATCGGCG
Organism: Rubricoccaceae bacterium; assembly: GCA_035304085.1. Classification (GTDB taxonomy): domain Bacteria; phylum Bacteroidota; class Rhodothermia; order Rhodothermales; family Rubricoccaceae; genus DATGQT01. Next base: position 1,543 of record DATGQT010000213.1, on the reverse strand, counting down.
GGCGCGTGGCCGTGGCCCACCTCGCCCCCTACTCCGCCAGCAAGCACGCCCTCACCGGCTACGCCGACGCCATGCGCGCGGAGCTGGCCGAGGAGAAGATCCGCGTCACCACCGTCACGCCCGGCCTCATGCGGACGGGCTCGACGGTCAACGCCTACTTCAAGGGGCAGCACCGGGAGGAGTACGCGTGGTTCACCATCGGCAACGCCAACCCGCTCCTCTCGATGAGCAGCGAGCGCGCGGCGCAGCGGATCGTCGAGGCCTGCCGCCACGGCGACGCCTCGCTCACGCTCACCCTCTCGGCCAAGCTCGCCACCGCTGCCAACGGCCTCGCCCCCGGACTCGTCGGCGCGGCGATGAAGCTCGCGGACCGCCTCCTCCCCGACGTGGCCTGGGGCGACGGCGCCGCGCGCCGGACGGGCTGGGAGAGCTTCTCGCGCTGGGCGCCCTCGCTGCTGACGCGCCCCGCCGACCGCGCCGTGCCCCGGTTCAACGAGCTGCGCGGTCACGCCCCGCCCCACCACGGCGACGGGCACCGGTGAGGTCACGTGCCGAGGCGTGGAACCCCGCCTCCGGCCGGCCCGTCCGTGCCTCCCCTCACCCCGGACGCCCCGTGAGCCGGATCGTCGCCAGCGGTCTCTTTGTCTCCCTCGCCCTTCTCACCGGCTGCGCGGCCGACGCACCGGAGGGCCAGGCAGACGTGCCGCTGTCGGAGGTGGACGAGGGATGGGTCGTTCACGAGGCCGAGCCGGAGGCGGGCGAGGACCACCCCGGCTCCCTCCTCCTCACCCGCCGCGCCGAGCCCGGCGAAGGCCCCCGCCCTCGCCTCGTCCTCGGCTGCGAGGAGGGCGTGACGCTGGCCTACGTCGAGTGGGGCACCGACCTCGGGGCCGGCGACCTCGCCGTCACCTACCGCTTGGACGGTGGGCCCGAGCAGGCGGCCCGGTGGCGGGTCTCCGACGACCGCGAGGCCGCCGGGCTGTGGGCCGACAGCACGAGCGTCCCGTTCGTCCGGTCGCTCCTCGGCCACGACCGGCTCTCGATGGACGTGACGCCGAAGGGCGGAGGCCCCCTCGCGGGCCGCTTCGCGCTCGACGGCCTCGACAGCCTCGTCGCGCCGGTGCAGGTGCTGTGCGGCTGGGAATGAGAAGCGCCCCGCACCAGGTCGTGTGGGGCGCTTCCGGGGTACCCCTCAGCGTGCTAGCATCGAACCAGTTTCAGGAGGACATGCGGCGGCTGGCCGAGTTGAAGCCGCTGCTTCCCGTGGCGCTTCTAGAGCCTACGAAGGCCGTTTCAACGCATTGGCAGCGCGCCGCCGACGCCTGAGGCTTACATCCCTGGGAGGTCTCTAACCAGCAACCAAGCCCTGACCCTGCCTCTCAGCACCCCCGGCCATGCAACGTGATTCAACCGAACACAACGCCCTGGGGCTCACGCCTCAGCAAGAGCAGGCGGCGGCACTGCTGCTGACCGGCCTAAGCGTGGGAGAGGTCGCTGAACGCCTCGACATCCACCGGACTACCCTCTGGCATTGGCGGAACCT
>DATGQT010000212.1:0-23792 GCA_035304085.1 Rubricoccaceae bacterium | reverse complement strand
CGGAGCTGCTCGGCGGCGAGGGCGAGGACGTCGGCGACGTCGGCGCGGAGGCACTTCCCGGCGAAGCCGACGCGGAGGCCGTCGGGGTAGAAGGCGAGCTCGGCGCCGCGGCCTTCGAGCGCCGCGGCCACGGCGAAGCGGTCGCGCCGGCGCGTGCCCTTGTCGAGGAGGTCGGCGAGGAGGTGCTGGACGAGGTCGTCGTCGGTGGCGAAGTCGGGCGCGGTCTCGAAGGAGCCGCGGAAGGCGACGACGTCGCGGACGGGCGTGGGCAGGAGCCAGAGCCGCGCCGCCCCGGCCTCGGCCTCGACGACGCGCTCGGCGAGGTGGGGGCTCGGGTGGCCCTCCCTGAGGAGCCCGTGGTCCGTCGTCCGTGGTCCGTGGTCCATCGTCATTCCTCCGAAGCGTCTCCGTCCGCCGTCTCTCCGTCCACCGCCTCCCCGCCCGTGGGCACGTACCAGCCGACCGTCAGGCGGTCGTCGTCGAAGACGCGCGAGGCGGCGTCGCGGACGGCCTCGGCGGTGACGGCCTCGATGCGCTGCCGGTACTCGGGGAACAGCGTCCAGTCGCCCACGGCGATGGCCTCGTTGAGGCGGGCGGCGACGGCGAAGGGCCCGTCGCGCGCGAACGCCTCCTCGGCGACGACCTGGCGGCGGGCGCGGGCCAGCTCCTCGGCCGTCACGCCGTCGCGGACCACCTCGGCGGCGGCCTCGCGCAGCGCCGCCTCGACGGCCTCGTGCGCGACGCCCGGCGCGAGCGAGGCGTAGAGCACGAAGAGGCCGGGGTCGCGGAGGCGCGGGTAGAACGCCGCCGCGTGCGTCGACAGGCCGCGGTCGGTGAGGCGGCGGAAGAGCCGCGCGCTCTTGCCCGCGGAGAGGAGCTGGACGAGCACGTCGAGGGCGTCGGCGTCGGGGTCGAGGCCGGCGGGGGCCTTCCAGGCGCACAGCACGGTGCCGAGCTGGCCGGCCTGGCGGACGGTCACGCGGCGCTCGCCCTGCTGCGGGGGTTCCCGCGTGACGGCCTCGTGCACCCACAGCGGCTCGGCCCCGCCTCCGGCGTCGGGCCCGGCGGGGATCGCCCCGAAGCGGGCGTCGAGGAGGTCGAGGACGGCGCCGCGGTCGAACAGCCCGATGACGGAGGCCGTCGCGTTGGCGGGCCAGTAGTAGGTGTCGTAGAAGTGGCGGAGCCCCTCGGCCGTGACGGTCTCGACGTCGGAGCGCCAGCCGATGACGGGGTGGCCGTAGGGGTGCGCGAAGAAGGCCGTCGCGAAGACGGCGTGGAGCAGCTTCCGCAGCGGCTCGTTCTCGCCCCGGTCGAGTTCGTTGAGGACGACGGTCCGCTCGCTGGCGAGGTCCTCGTCGCGCACGCGCGCGCCCCGCATCCGGTCCGCCTCGATCTCGACGGCGAGGCCGAGGTGCTCGCTCGGCAGGAGCGCGTAGTAGTTGGTGCGGTCGTACCACGTCGTCGCGTTGATCTGGCCGCCGACGCGCTGGAGCACCTGGAACACGCTCGTGCCGCGCTCGCGGTTGAACCGCTCGGTCCCCTTGAACATGAGGTGCTCGAGGAGGTGCGTGGCGCCGGTCAGCCCCGCCCCCTCGTTCCGGCTGCCGACGCGGTACGTCACCATGAACGTGGCGACGGGCGCGGCGGCCCCGCGGGCGGGATCTCCGACCTCGGGCAGCAGGAGAACGGTGAGGCCGTTGGCGCGGTGGCGGTACTCCTCGATCCCGCCGACGGCGCGGACGAACTCGAAGGCGGCGTGGTCGAGGGGCGCGTTCGGGGCGGGCATGGGCGGGGGGATGGGCCGCTTCCCACGCCCACCGACGGACGGGGATCCGGCCCCCGCCGCCGACCGCGGAACGCCGCCGCGGAGGGGGCGTCCTCTCGTCGCCTCTCCCGCTCCGCCCCTCCCCCTCGCGCATGGACCTCACCGGCATCCACCACCTCACCGCCGTCTCCGCCGACATCCGCGGCAACCACCGCTTCTACACCGGGACGATGGGGATGCGCCTCGTCAAGCGGAGCGTGAACCAGGACGACGTCAGCGCCTACCACCTCTTCTACGCCGACGCCGTCGGCAGCCCCGGCACCGACCTCACGTTCTTCGACTGGCCCGTCCCGCCCGAGCGCCGCGGCACCCACAGCATCACGCGCACGCACCTCCGCGTGGACGGGTCCGAGGCGCTGGCGTGGTGGCACGACCGCCTCCGGGCCGCGGGCGTCGCCGCCGCCGAGGTCGCCGAGCGCGACGGCCGCCTCACGCTCGACTTCGAGGACCCCGAGGGCCAGCGCCTCGCGCTCGTCGACGACGGGGGCGCGGGCGACGCACCGGTGCCGTGGGACCGCAGCCCGGTGCCTGCCGCGTACCAGATCCGCGGCCTCGGCCCCATCCTCATGAGCGTGCCGGACCTCGCCCCCACCGACGTCATGCTCACGCGCGTGCTCAACATGCGGCCCGTCCGCGAGTACCCCCACCCCGAGGACGCGCGGCACACCGTCCACGTCTACGAGATGGGCGGGGGCGGCCCTCACGCCGAGCTCCACGTGGCCGTCCAGCCCGACCTCCCGCCGGCGCGCCCCGGCGCGGGCGGCGTCCACCACGTCGCCTTCCGCACGCCGACGGAGGAGGAGTACCATGCTTGGACGGAGCGGCTGACGTCGTTCGGGCTCCCCCACAGCGGGGAGGTGGACCGGTACTACTTCAAGAGCCTGTACGTCCGCGAGCCGGGCGGCGTGCTCTTCGAGATCGCCACCGACGGCCCCGGCTTCGCCGTGGACGAGGACCCCGCGACGCTCGGCGAGCGCGTGGCGCTCCCGCCGTTCCTGGAGCCCCGGCGCGCCGAGATCGTAGCGAACCTCGAACCCATCGACTGAACGCCCCCGCCGGGTACCGAGATGCACATCACCCGCGTGTACGCGACGCCCGACGGCGTCTCCCACTTCGAGGACGTGGAGGTGCCCCTCGCGGAGGCCGGCGCCATCGGGCGGCTCTCCGCGCCGGAGGCGGCCCGCCACGTCGTCTTCCGGGAGACGGCGCCGGACTACGACTACGACTGGCACCCCGCGCCGGCCCGCCAGTACATCGTGCTCCTCGACGGCGAGATCGAGATCGAGGTGGGGGACGGCGAGCGGCGGCGGTTCCGCGGCGGCGACGTGCTGCTCGTCGAGGACACGGCGGGGCGGGGGCACCGCACGCGCGCCCTCGACGGGGGGCGCCGCCGCTCGATCTTCGTGACCCTGCCCGAGCGGCCCAGGCGCGACGTCGTCCAGGAGGCCAGCGAGGACTCGTTCCCGGCCAGCGACGCCCCCGGGTGGACGGGCACGGTGGCCACGTGAGGGTCGCGGGCCACGGGCCTTCGTGGGTCCGCCATCGGCGAGGCCGTGGTGCCCGCGGAACGCGCCGCGGCCCCCCCGGCGTCTACCCCTCGTCCCGTCCCGTCCTCCCATGCCCCTCCCCCGCCGGCCGGCCGCCCTCGCCGCCCGCGCCCTCGACGTCGGCCGGGGGCTGCGCGGCCGCCGCGAGCTCGCGCTGATCCTCGTCCTGGCCACCCTCGCCGGCTGCGCCTGGACCTTCCTAGAGATCGCCGACGCCGTGACGGAGGGCGAGACGGAGGCCATGGACGAGCGCGTCCTCCTCCTCTTCCGCGAGGACGGCGACCCGAGCGACCCCGTCGGGCCGCCGGGGCTGGAGAGCGCCGTGCGCGACGTGACGGCGCTCGGGAGCCTGACCGTCGTCGCCTTCCTCACCCTCGTCGTCGTCCTCTACTTCTTCCTCGACCGACGCCCGCGCCTGGGGCTTTACGTGCTCGTCGCCGTCGCGGGCGGGGCAGCCCTCAGCTTCGCGCTCAAGCTCCTCTACGACCGGACGCGCCCGCCGCTCATCCCGGCGGAGACGCTCCCGCGCGACCCCTCCTTCCCCAGCGGCCACGCCGCGGCGGCGGCCGTCGTCTACCTCACGCTCGGGCTGCTGCTGGCACGGACGCTCCCCCGCCGCGCGCTGAAGGTGTACGTCGTCGCCCTCGGCGTCGTCCTCGCCGTGGCCGTCGGGCTGAGCCGGCTCTACCTCGGCGTCCACTGGCCGACGGACGTGCTGGCGGGGTGGACGCTCGGCGGGGCGTGGGCGCTGCTCTGCTGGCAGGCCGAGCGGATGCTCCAGCGGCGCGGGGTCCTCGAGCGCTCGGTGTACGTGCGGCGGCCCCGGCCCCCGGCCCAGAAGGAGGAGCGCGAGGGGGTCAGGCCGCCCGGTGCCGCGCCGGGAGGCGGGCCGGCTTCGGCAGCCGCGCCGGCGCCGCCGGCTTGACGGCCGCCGCGACGGGCACCAGCACCTCGGGCTCGTCCTCGCGCCAGTTCAGCAGGGTCTCCAGCACGGCGTCGCGCTCTTCGAGCGCCATCAGCCGGGCGCGGAGCTGGCTCGCGCCCCGGTGGCCCTTGAAGTAGCCGCCGTACTGCCGCCGCATCTCGAGCACGCCGCGCCGCTCGCCGAGCCACGCGCACTTCAGCGTGAGGTGCTCGGCCACGACGGCCACGCGCTCCGCCCACGAGGGCGGCGGCGGCACCTCCCCCGTTTCGAGGAGCGCCTTCGCGTCGCGGAAGATCCACGGATTGCCGATGGCGCCGCGCCCGATCATCACGGCGTCCACGCCCGTCTCGTCGAACATCGCGCGCACCTTCTCCGGCGTCGTCGCGTCACCGTTGCCGATGAGGGGGATGCCCCGGAGAGCGGCACGGATGCGGGGGAACCAGTCCCACCGCGCGTCGCCCCGGTACATCTGGCTGCGGGTGCGGGCGTGGACGGCGAGGGCGGCGACGCCCACGTCCTCCAGCATCCGCGCCACCTCCTCGATCCGGATGGACTCGTCGTTCCACCCGAGGCGGGTCTTGACGGTGACGGGCCGCGTGGCCTCCTCGACGACGGCGGCCGTGAGCCGCTCCATCTTGGGGAGGTCGCGGAGGATGCCCGCCCCGGCGTCCTTGCAGACGACCTTCCTGACGGGGCAGCCGAAGTTGATGTCGATGAGGTCGGGCCCCTGGGCGTCGACGATGCGGGCGGCCTCGCGCACCTGGTCCTCCTCGCCGCCGAAGATCTGGATGGCGAGGGGCCGCTCCTCCTCGTAGAACTCCAGCTTGTGGACGGAGTCCTCGGCGCCGTAGACGAGGCCGCCGGAGGAGATGAACTCGGTGTAGAGGAGGTCCGCGCCGTACCGCTTGCAGAGGATGCGGAACGGCGGGTCGGACACGTCCTCCATCGGGGCGAGGAGGAGCGGGCGGGCTCCGAGGTCGAGGTGGGCGAGGCGCATGGCGCGGAATCTACGGGCCAGACCCCGTCGGGTTCGGTGAGGATTCCGACAGACGGTGAACAGGGAACAGTGGACAGAAGACAGGGGACAGAGGAACTTCTCCGGGGCACCCCGTCGGACCTTCGCCCTTCGCCCTTCGCCCTTCGCCCTTCGCCCTTCGCCCTTCGACCTTCGACCTTCGACCATGACCCAGCTCAGCGTCAACCTCAACAAGGTGGCCCTCGTGCGGAACGCCCGGAGCGGGACGGCCCCCGGCCCCCACGCCCGCCCGAGCGTGCGCGCCGCCGCCGAGGCGTGCGTCCGTGCCGGCGCCCACGGCCTCACCCTCCACCCCCGCCCCGACGGCCGCCACGCCCTCGCCGCCGACGTGCTCGAGTTCGCCGCGTGGCTGGGGTCGCCCGGCGGAGCCGTCGAGCTCAACGTCGAGGGGAACCCGTTCGCGGGGCCTGAGGAGGCCGGGGGCTACCGCTACCCCGGCTTCCTCGCCCTCCTCGAGGCGGCGCGGCCCACGCAGGCCACCCTCGTCCCCGACGCCCCCGGCCAGCGGACCTCCGACCACGGCTGGACGCTCGGCGCCGCCGAGGCCGACCGGCTCCGCCCCGTCATCGAGGCGCTGCGGGCGCAGGGCAGCCGCGTGAGCCTGTTCGTGGACCCCCGCCCCGAGCTCATGGCGCGCGCCGCCGCCGTGGGGGCCGACCGCGTCGAGCTCTACACCGGACCCTACGCCGAGGCCTTCGCCGCCGGCGAGGCCGCGGCCGTGCTCGACCGCTACGCCGCCGCCGCCCGCGCCGCCGCCGACGCCGGCCTCGGCCTCAACGCCGGCCACGACCTCGACCTCGCCAACCTCGGCCCGTTCCTCCGCGCCGTACCCGGCGTCCTCGAGGTCTCCATCGGCCAGGCCCTCGTCGCCGACGCGCTCGAACGCGGCCTCGAAGGCGCCGTCCGCGCCTACCTCGACGTCATCGCGGCCGCGACGGGGTGAGCGGGCGGATCCAGGAGGACCGCGGGGATGCCCCCTCCGCCGATAAACGAGCGGGAGGTCGATAGAACGGACCCCCGGCGCGCTCTCATACTGAGACGCGTCCTCCTCTGAGACGCTGCCCCGGCGAGGGGGCTTTCTCCATCAACGCCCCGCTTCGTCACGCACCGGTGACGGGCCGCCGCGGTGCACGTCGACGGATTCTCGGAAACGTGCAGAGCGGTTGCAATGCGTGCCGATAAAGGCGGCGGACGGCGCGGGGGCACAGCGCTCTCTGAGGTGGCCGGACCCGACCAAACCGCTCCCGCGATGGGCCAGACCCTCCTCGTCGTCGTCGCCATCCTCGTCTTCTCGCTGTTCGCGCTCAACCAGCACCGCGCGCGCGCGGGCGCCGAGATCAGCGCCATGGGCCGCGAGATCGAGCTCGCCGCCACCGAGCTGGCGAACGCACGCCTCCTGGCGGCCACCAGCCTCGCCTTCGACGAGGGCGTCATCGGGCTCACCGGCTTCACGGTGGACCCCGCCGTCCTCACGCCCCCCGGCAGCTTCGGCGCCGGCAACGACCCGGACGAGGACGAGAACACCCCCGCCGACGACGTCGACGACTTCCACGGGGTCACGACGACGGTGACGGTGCAGCGGAACGACCAGACCGGCCGCGACATCCGCTTCACCGTCACCTACAGCGTCCGCTACGTCCTCCCCGACGCCCCCGCGACCCCCTCGCCGGGCAACAACCCTACGCTGGCCAAGGAGGTGACGGTCAACGTAGTCGAGGAGGTCGACAGCGACCTCGGGCGGACGCCCGTGACCTGCACCCTCTCCCAGGTCGTCACGCCGGCCTGGAACGCCCTCCACGGCTGACCTCCCCTCTTCGAAGACCACCCCCGCAGTGCTCTTCGCCTTCTCTCTCCCCTGCCCATAACCCTGCAGCTCCACCGCACCATGGCTGCCATTCTCGACCACCTCACCGCCATCCTCGTCGGCGCCTCGCTGCTGGGCGTGCTCCTGTTCGTGCAGCACCGGAGCGGGCAGGCCGCCGTCGAGGCCACCGTCCACCAGGCCGCGCAGACGCAGGCCTTCTCCATCATGGAGTCCATCGAGCGCGACGCCGACAACATGCGGCTGATCGAGGGCGCCCGCCCGCAGGTCGCCCAGAGCGAAGGGCGGACGACCCGGCTCACGTTCCACACCCTCGACGACCCCAGCGACGGGGAGAACGCCTCCGTCGTCGCCGTGACGTACCGCCTCGAGAGCACCTACCGCACGATGACGGTCGACGGCCAGGAGCGCACGATCTACCGCATCGCCCGCTACGTCAACGACGGCGTGGACGACGACGGCGACGGCAGCCTCTACGACTACACCGGCGGCAGCACCGAGGGCGTGCTCTCGTTCGACGCCCGGCTCATCTCGCGCGACGGGACCACGGCGATCTCCAACGGCGACGCCCCGGACGATTTCTCCCGCGTCAGCGTCAACCTCGCCGTCGCCATCGAGGGGCCGGCGCGCGTGGCCGGCGACCAGGCCGCCACCGCCACCACGAACGTCTCCCAGCAGGGCCGCACCTTCCGCCCCCTCACGCTCACGACCGTCAGCGACGCCGGGCCGGACCCCATCCCGGACCCGAGCGCCCCGCTGCCGCCGCTGCCCTCTCCCCCCCCCACCCCGTGACGACTGCGGCGGGGGCACCGGTGGCACGGGGGGAGCTCCCTGCCACCGCCCGGGACGAGATCTAGCCCCCGCCTCTGACCCGTCCAAGCCGCCTGCCCCACGCCTCCACCACCCACCCCTCGCTACCATGGGCAAGCTCACACTCCTCCTCGTCCTGGCGGCCGTCCTCAGCGGCTCGCTCGTCACCTTCCACACCCGGGCCCTCTCAACCGGGACGACGCGTGAGCAGGGTGAGGCCCAGCGGGACCTCCTCGCCCGCGACGCCGCTACCAGCGGGCAGAGCATCGTCCTCAACGCGATGCTCGGCGAGGACGGCTTCCTCCCACAGCTCTCCTTCTCGGAGGGCGACGTGGCCAACGGCCGGTTCACCGTGGACGCCTACGATGCGCCCGCCGACGGCCGCGGCCACCGATACGAGGTCCGGCTCACCGTCACCGGCCACTCCGGCGGGGCCATGCACACCGTCAACAGCCGGTACCGGTGGGACCCGATGGAATTCCCCGGCCCGCTCTGGCTCGACGTCCCCTACGCCACGGCCGCGCTCGACAGGAACGCGATCATCGACGGCGGCGCGGACGCGCTCGACGTCTACTTCGACCCCCGCCTCTACAACGAGCTCGAGCTCGACGACCTCCTCGACTTCGACGAGGACCTCCGACAGCCGCTCACGGCCGCCTTCGACCGCGTAGAAGGCGACGGTGGGGACTTCGTGGACACCGACCTCTACGCGGCCGGGCTCCTCGAGGACGTCAACCAGACCGACGCCCGCGGGCTCTACGAGGCCGCCATCGCCGCCTATAACCCCGCAACCGACGCGACGCTCAACGGCTTCACCCCCGTCACCACGACCCAGCGGTTCACGGGGAACAAGATCGTCATCGCCTCGGGCGGCCTCACCATCGCCAGCAACGGCCGGATCGAGGGCGACGGCGCCCTCGTCGTCGAGGGCCCCCTCGTCGTCCGGGCCGGCGGGCGGCTGGACTGGAACGGCCTCGTCATCGTCCACAGCGAGCTCCAGGTCCTCCCCGTCCAGCTCGACGGGATCGTCCGCATCGACGGCGCCCTCGTCGTCTCGCAGCTGGCCGTGCCCCCCGGCGGGCACATGGACTTCACCGTCACGCGGGACCTCGACGGCAACTGGGACGGCCCCGAGGGCGACCGCACCGGCGCGCCGCCGCCGTACTACGGCCGCCTCCCGTTCTTCCAGCACACCCACCGCTACGACATCGAGTTCGGCAACCGCATCGTCCGGTTCCTCGACGGCGGCAACCAGGCCCCGCGCGAGGCACAGACGCAGTTCTACCGCACCCTCAGCCAGCTCCCGGCCGGCGAGCGGGTCTACCTCGAGTTCGCCAACCACGACGCCCACGGCCACGCCCGCTACCTCCTCGACGTCGCCGGGCAGCCGGAGGTGTACCGGGGCTCGGTGATGCACGGGTTCGGGGCGTTCGCCGGGGGCTCCGTGTACCAGACGCAGATCTTCGAGAAGGAGGACCTCCGGACGTTCGAGGTGGACGTGCGCAGCCTCCGCGCGCTTCAGATGCTCTTCGACGGCCAGGAGTCGTACGGGTACCGCTGCCCGACGATGTGGCCGTTCTGCGTCGGGCAGGACTTCAACCGCCGGCGCGCCCTCACCGTCCGCCTCCGCAAGGCCGACGGCAAGATCCTCTACGAGGGCGCCTTCTACTGGCACATGCAGGAGGCGGAGTACGAGGAGACGCAGGCCGAGGAGCAGGCGTGGCGCGACCGCATCCGCAACGGCGAGGCCTTCGGCACCACCCTCCGCATGGGCCCCAACGCCCAGATCAGCTTCGACATCGACCCCATCGACGACATCGGCACCCGCCTCGACTTCGACGGCAGCGAGGTGATCCACGAGGGCACCTGGGCCAGCCACCTCGCCATCGACGAGGGCGGCGGCACCGCGGTCGTCTGCCACGGCGGGCAGACGCTGACCGTCAACGCCCAGACCCTCAGCGCCCACCTCGGCCACGGCGACGCCCTCGGCCCCTGCGGCACGGGCGGCGGCGATGGCGGTGGTGACGGCGGCAGCGGCGGCGATGGCGGTAGCGGCGGCGACGGCGGCGGTGGCACTGGCGGCGGCACCGGCGGTGACGGCGGCGGCGGGCTCCTCATCGCCGTCTGTCACCGGAGTGGGTCGGGCCAGACCACCCTCAACCTGGTCCAAGCGCTGGTCGGCCTGCACCTCCTCCACGGCGACACCCTCGGCTCGTGCCGGGGTGGCGGCGGCACCAGCGGTCCGGGCTGACGCCCCCGCGCCGATCCGCCGCGTGGCGCGGGGCCCTCCGGGGCTCCGCGCCGCGCGCGTTCAGGAGGGTGCCACGGCCGCCAGGGCTCCGTCTCCCGTCGGGGCCCCGACGGGAGACGTGCGCCTTCCCCCGGCGCTTCTGGCGACGCCGGGCGGGCGGTGGCGTACCCGCACGGCCGGGCAATGGCGCGAGCCGTTGCAAACGGACGGTCTATATCCGAGACCATTGCGGCGGATGGGGGGTGTGCCCCAATCTGTGGCCCCCGTCAGCCCGACCAACCCCGACGCCCCAGCCGGTTCGCCGACGCTCGCAGAGGAGCCCGCCCACTCCGCGCGCGTGCCGCCCACGGCCCAGCTCGGGCGCCGCCCGGTCGCCTGCCGCCCCCGATTGGAAGCCCCCGGCGCCGGTTCCCGCCAAGACCGGCCCCGGGTGGATCGCGGAGGACGGGCTGGAGGCCCAGCCCACCCCCTCCGAGAACGGGCGGGAGGGGAGCGGCGTACTGCCCGCTCCTCCTCCCCCGCCCGCATGGCACAGGAAGCCCCTCAGGAGCACCCCCCCGACTTCGCCGACGTCCCGCCCGACCACCGCAGCGGCTACGTCGCCCTCGTCGGCGCGCCGAACGTGGGGAAGTCCACGCTGCTCAACCGGCTCCTCGGCACGAAGCTCTCCATCGTCACGCCGAAGCCGAGCACGACGCGCCACCGCGTCCTCGGCATCCTCTCGGCCGAGCGGGACGGGGACACGCCGCCCTACCAGATCGTCTTCGTGGACACCCCCGGCGTCGTCCGCCCCCGCTACCGCCTCCACGACCTCATGATGGCCGACGTCGACCGCGCCCTCGGCGACGCCGACGTCGTCGTCTTCCTCGCCGACGCCACCGAGGCGCAGCCGACGCACGACGCCCGCGGCGCCCTCGAACGGCTGGCGACGGTGCGGGCGCCGGTGATCCTCGCCCTCAACAAGGTGGACCTCATCCGGCAGGAGGAGGCCCTCCCCCTCGTCGAGCGCTACGCCGCCCTCCGTGCCCCCGAGGCGCCGCTCGACGCGGCGTTCGACGCCGTCGTCCCGATCTCGGCCGAGACGGGCTTCAACGTGGACCGCCTCCTCGACCTCGTCGTGCAGCGGCTCCCACTCGGACCGCCGTACTACCCGAAGGACCAGCTCTCCGAGCACCCCGAGCGCTTCTTCATCGCCGAGATCGTGCGCGAGGCCGTGTTCAACCGCTACCGCGACGAGATCCCCTACTCGACGCAGGTGAACGTGGAGCTGTACGAGGAGCGCCCCGGGGGGAAGGACTTCGTCGCGTGCGAGATCGTCGTCGAGCGGGACTCGCAGAAGGCGATCCTGATCGGGAAGGGGGGGAAGGCGCTGAAGGCGCTCGGCGCGGCGGCGCGCGCGGAGGTCGAGGCGTTCCTCGGCAAGCCCGTCTTCCTCCAGCTCCACGTCAAGACCCGCCCCGACTGGCGCAACCGGGAGGGCTTCCTGCGCTCCTACGGCTACGGACGATGAACGTCGAGCGATGAAGGGCGAGCTACGAACGGATTCTCCCTTCGTCGTTCGTCGTTCGTCGTTCGTCGTTCATCCCGAGCCCTCCCGTCACGGCCGCTCGCAACGCCTCCGGGACGAAGCCCTGGACCGTGAAGCGGGCCCAGGCGCGGCGGCGGGGGTAGTCGCGGCGGAGGCGGCTGAAGGCGGCGGCCCGCTCCCCGGGCGGGGCGTCCACGACGGCGGCGCGAAAGCGGGCGTCGTCGGCGCGGAGGTCGTAGGCCTGGCGGGCGAGGGCGTCGAGCCAGCGCGCCTCGGCGGCGGGTGTGAGGGCCTCGGGCGCGGGCGGCGCCACCACGACGAGCGGCTCCGCCTCCAGCACGGCCTCGGCGTCCCACGGCGGCGGCACGGGCTCCCCCTGCGCCGCGATCCACGCCCGGAGCGCCGCCTCCACCATCCGCGTCCCCGCCACCTTCGCGTCGAACGAATAGCCGGCGACGTGGGGGGTGGCGAGGTCGGCGCGGCGGGCGAGGGCCACGTCCGGGGCCGGTTCCCCCTCCCACACGTCGAGGACGGCGGCCCCGAGGCGGCCGGCTTCGAGCGCCCCGCGCAGCGCGGCGCCGTCCACCGCGGCCCCACGCGCGGCGTTGACGAGCCACGCCCCCGGCCGCATCGCCGCCAGCTCCGCGGCCCCGACGAGGTGGAAGGTGGGGTGCGGCGCGAGCGGGCGCGTGAGCGGGGTGTGGAGCGTGACGACGTCGGCCTCGGCCAGGATCTGCGACAGCGGGACGAACGCCGCCGCCGCGCCCCGCGCCCCGGCGGCCTCGGCGAGGGGGGGGTCCGAGGCGAGGACACGGAGGCCGAGGGCCTCGGCGCGGGGGATCAGCCGTCCCCCCACCTGCCCGGCCCCGACGACGCCGAGCGTCCTCCCGCGCAGCCCCTCCCCCCGCTCGGCCGCGAGCGCGAGGAGCGCCGCCAGCACGTACTCCACCACGGACTCGGCGTTCGACCCCGGCGCCGAGGCGAAAGCGATGCCAGCCTCGCGCAGCCACCCCTCGTCCACGTGGTCCGTCCCCGCCGTGGCCGTGCCGACGAAGCGGACGGGCGTCCCCGCCAGCAGCGCCGCACCCACCGGCGTCACGCTGCGGACGACGAGGACGTCGGCCTCCGCGGCGTCGGTGCGGGTGATGGCGCGGCCGGGGAGGCGCCGGACCGGGCCGTACCGGCCGAAGGCCTCGTCGGCGAAGGGGACGTTGGCGTCGGCGAGGACGCGGAGGGGGCGGGCACGCACGGGGCAGGGCGGGGCGTTCAGGGGGGTGGACAAAATCGAGCGCCGGGTGTCCCGTCGGCTACGCTTCGCCGCGTCTGAGCGGGAGGCACGCGGGGGCTCCACGCCGGCTTCACGGCAACTCCACGGGAGGCGCCTAGTTTTCCCGCCTCAGGCGAATCCCCAGTCTCCCCGGCCAGGAAACGAACGGCCCTTTCACCCGCCCTCCAGCCGGCTTTGACCCGCCCTTAGTCCTGCCCTCACCGTTGCGCGTCCGCTTTGGCAAGGTCTCTGCGGGTTTTCCCGGTGAGTAGGCAGGAGTCCCCACCCTGCGCGCCCCCAACGGACGACCAAGGAGGAAGCCTATGATGACGTTTCGCAAGAGCACGAACATGGTCTTCGCGACCGTGCTCGCTTTCATGGTCCTCGCGCTCGCGATGGTCTTCCCGACCATGGACCGCGCCGCACTCCAGGAGGGCTCGACGCCCGTCGCCCTCGTGGAGCACGAAGCGCCGCCCTTCGACCCCGCGACCGTGAGTGAGGACGTGCTCTGGATGGCCCGCTGCATCTACTCGGAGACGAAGCGGCCCGAGGAGCAGGAGCTGGTGGCCTGGGTCGTGCGCAACCGCGTCGAGACCGGCTACCGCGGCCAGCGCACCTACCGCGGCGTGGTCCTGGACCCGTTCCAGTTCAGCGCCTTCAACCCCGGCAGCGCGAAGCGCCGCCTCTACACGAGCCTCGACGCGACCTCCACCTCGCGCGGCTGGCAGCGCACCCTCGAGATCGCACACGAGGTGTACCATGCGCCGGGCCGCGAGCGGCCGTTCCCCGTCCAGACGCGCCACTTCTACAGCGAGCGCTCGATGGCGGGCGGCGGCACCCCCGACTGGGCCCGCGGCAAGACGCCGGTGCGCCTGACGGGCGAGGGCTCCCGCATCGACCCCCGGCGCTTCCGGTTCTACGCCAGCATCGCCTGACACACCCGGCGTAGCCCCCGCCGCCCCGTAAGGCGGCCGAAGCGAGGCGAGCCCCACGGCCCGCCTCGCTTTTTCGTGCCCGGCTATCTTCGGGCGCCACGACGGCCCGCCCACCCATGCCCCCCTCGATCCACAACGCCGCCCGCGCGGCGCTCCTCCTCGCCGTCCTCGGCGCCGGCTGCTCCCCGCCCGCCCCCGCCCCGCCCGTCGCCGACGAGGAGCCGTACTTCGAGGTCGAGCCGCCGCCGACGTGGGAGACCGAGGGCGTCCGCATCGCCGCGTTCAACGGGGAGTTCCTCTTCGACGGGATGGGCGACGAGGGCGGCGCCGACTTCCCGTGGAAGGGGGACCCCGCCGCCGCCCGCGCCCACATGGAGGCCGTCGCCGGCGTCGTCCGCACGCTCGACGCCGACGTCGTCGTGCTCCCGGAGACCGAGCACCTCGGCGTGCTCGAGGCGATGGTAGCAGGGCCGCTGGCCGGCCTCGGCTACACCCCCCACCTCGTGGACGGGAAGGACACGTTCACCGGCCAGGACGTCGGCCTCCTCTCGCGGCTCCCCGTCGAAGCGGTCGGGCGAACGGACGAGCGCGTGGAGGTGGGGCTGACGGACCAGACCTACGGCGTCTCGAAGAACCTCTGGGCGCGAGTGACCATCGCGGGCGTGCCGACGACGCTCGTCGGCGTCCACTTCCTCGCGCAGCCGGGCAACCCCGAGCGGAGGGGCCGCCGCGAGGCGCAGGCCGAGGTCATCCGCCGCCTCGTCGCACGGGAGCAGGCCGCCGGCCGCGCCGTCGTCGTCCTCGGCGACCTCAACGACTTCGACGACGAGATCCCGGACCGGGGCGGCTCCCGCCCCATCACCGACGTCCTCGCCCGGCTCAAGGCCGCCGGCCCCGCGCCCGACGACGACCTCACGAACGTGCTCGCCGAGGTCCCGCAGCGCCGTCGCTTCACCGCCTTCTGGGACCGCGACGACGACGGGGCCGTCGAGCCCGGCGAGCTGAGCGCGCTCGACCACGTGCTGCTGTCGCCCGCGCTGTTCCGGCGCGTCCGCGAGGTCCGCTACGTCCACGCCCACGACCCCCGCCGCGTCAGCGACCACTTCCCCGTCGTCGTCACGCTCGGCGCCGAGTGACCGGCGCCGATTGCGGGGAACACGGAGGCGGGGCGTGGGGAGGATCCTCGGAGGCGGACCGCTCATAGAAAGGTGGACCGGCGCCCCGCCGCGAGGCCGGCCCCCTCCTCTTCCGCCCCTCTCCATGAACCCCTCCAACCGGATGTACCGGCCCGACGAAGCCCTCTGGCAGCGCGCCCTCGACGGGGACCGCGACGCCTTCGAGGAGGCCGTCGCCCCGCTCCAGGGCGACCTCCTCCAGTTCGCCCGCCGGCAGATCGGCCTCCAGCGCCGCCTCGGCCAGCTCAAGCCCGACGAGCTCACGCCCGAGGAGCTCTTCGGCGACGGGCTCGTGATCGCGTACGAGCGCCGGCACCGCTTCGACCCGAAGCGGATGCGGCTCCGCGCGTGGCTCCTCGGCCTCCAGCACCGCGCCCTCGTCCGCACCCTCCAGCAGGAGGCCCGCTACGCCGCCCGCAACGCGATCTCCCTCGACGAGGAGGTCCCCCAGAACGAGAGCCAGGACGCCGTCGAGGAGGCGCTCTACGAGTTCCGCCAGCCCTTCGACGTGACGACCTACGAGGAGCTCATCGCAGGGAGCGCCCCCGCCGACGTCGAGATCACGTTCGACGGCGCCGGCCACGCGCCCGAGCGGCTCACGGCCGAGGAGCGCGCCTTCATCGAGCGGGAGGACGTGGACCTCCCCCTCGACGCCCGCCAGGTCGTCCTCTTCCACGACGAGTTCGAGCTCGCCCTCCCGGAGGTGGCCCAGATCCTCGACTACTCCCTCAAGGACACCGCCGAGGCGCTCGAGCTCGCCCGGACGACGCTCCGCCAGCAGATCGGCTCCATCGAGGACATGACCGACGAGGGCGACGAGATCGACTCCTACACCGGCGAGCCCGTCGCACGGAACCCGGACAATGAGTGATTACTTGGGTACGTGATTACGTGAGGGCTGCCAGGTCACGTGATACGTACCACGTAACACGTCGGACCGCGCCCTTCCTCCCGAGTAGCCACCCCTCGTCACCTGCCATCCATGAGCAACCTCTCCCCCCAGGACCGCGACGCGCTCCTCGCCGAGCTGCGCCGCCGCACGACCGCCCCCGGCTTCCACTTCCTCGACGCCGCCCACCTCCAGCGCCTCAACGAGATCGAGTCCGACGGCGCCCCCATCGTCAGCCTGTACATGGAGCTCTCGCCCGAGCGGCGGACGGGCGACGCGTGGGAGATCGCGTTCAAGGACCTCAAGGCGCGCGCCCTCGCCCACCCCGGCGCCGACGGGCACGCCCGCGCCGTCGAGGCCGAGCTCGGCCGGATCGAGGACGCCCTCCGCGGCGGGCTCCCCCGCACCGGCCGCGGCCTCGTCTTCTTCGCCTGCCAGGACCTCGGGCTCTTCGAGCAGCTCGGCGTCGCCATCACCGTGCCCAACGACGTCTACGTCAACCGGGGGTGCTACGTCCGCCCCCTCGCCCGCGTGCGCGACGAGCACGACCGGTTCGTCATCGCGCTCGTCTCGGCCCACAAGAGCCGGTTCTTCTTCTCCCAGATCGGCCTCGTCGAGGAGGTCTACGGCCTCATAGGGGACGAGATCGCCGTGACCGACTTCGCCTCGAAGGACCAGCGCCGGGACATCAAGGACGAGCTGAAGCGGCAGCACGCCCAGCGCAGCGCCCACGCCCTCGACCTCATCGCCGAGGCCCTCGACGCTCGCCACGTCATCTACGACTGCGCGCCGGACATGGAGGCCGCCTTCCTCGACGCCCTCGAACAGAAGACCCGCCAGAAGGTGGCCGCCTCGTTCCAGTGCGGCATCAACGCGACGCCGGCCGAGGTGGCGGCGAAAGCGGAGCCGGTCCAGCGCGAGGTCGAGGCGCGCGAGGAGCTCGAAACCGTCGAGCGCCTCCAGGAGCTGATCCCGAGCCGCGCCGTCGTCGGCCTCGACGCCACGCTCGACATGCTCAACCAGCAGCGCGTCATGACGCTCGTCGTCAACGACGACCTCCGCATCCCCGGCGGCATCGACGCGACGAGCGGGATGCTCACGACGCGGACGGACGGGACCTACGAGGCCACCGGCGGGCGGATCCTCCCCGAGGACGACCTCTTCGAGCTGATGCTGGAGCGGGCGCTGGAGCAGGGGGCCGGCCTCGAGCTCATCCGCTCCGAGGCCGCCCGGAACGCCCTGGAGCCCCACGGCCCCGCCGCCGCCCTCCTCCGGTTCTGAATGGGCCGGAGGGGGAAGGGCCACCGGGCCCCGGCCACCAGTGGCCCTTCCCCCTTCCCTCAAATGGCGACGCCGACACGGACGTAGAACACGTTGAACCGGAAGCTCTCGTCCGCGCCCCCGGCGCCGAAGAGGGCGGTGTCCTCGACGAAGCCGGTCACGTCGAACGAGTAGCGGAGCTCGGCCGAGACGCTCGGGCCGATGAAGGCGCCGAGGCGGGCGCCCGCGCCGACGTTGAGGGCGACGGCCGTGCTCCGCGTGCCGTCGCGGTCGAACACCTCGCCGGTGGGGATCCGCAGCTCCGGCCCCAGGAGCCCGTACGGCTGCACGAGCGGCGTCGACGCCGAATACTTCAGGTCCACCGGGATGGCGAAGAAGCCCACCGACTCGTCGCCGAAGCCGGGGAAGGCGATCTCGCCGGCCTTCACGTAGAGGACGGCCGGGCGGATGCCGAGGCCGCCCACGCCCACCTCGGCGTAGGCGCCGACGTGGTAGCCGGTGGACTGCCCGAGGTCGAGGCCGGCGGCGTCGCCGAGGCTGCTGAAGTTGAGGCCGCCGGTGACGCCGAAGTCGACGGACGGGAGGAGCTGGGCGCTCGCGGCGGGCGCGAGGGCGAGGAGGAGCGCGAGGAGGGCGGTACGCATGGGGGGACGAGCGGGTGATGGAGGAAACCGGCGGGCACGCAACCGCGCCCGCGCAGCGGAGTTTGCACGCCCGAACGAGCCGCGGGCCGCCCGTGATCCGTAACGGGGCGCCCGTCCCCCCGCGCCCCCATGAAGATCGGCATCACCTGCTACCCCACCTACGGCGGCAGCGGCGTCGTCGCCACCGAGCTCGGCAAGGCGCTCGCCCAGCGCGGCCACGAGGTCCACTTCATCGCCTACGACCTCCCCCTCCGCCTCGACCACGTCTCGGACCGCCTGTTCTTCCACGAGGTCCGCGTCAACGCGTACCCGCTCTTCGAGTACCCCCCCTACTCCATCGCGCTGACGAGCAAGATGGTGGACGTCGTGCGGCACGAGGGCCTCGACCTCCTCCACGTCCACTACGCCATCCCCCACGCCACCAGCGCCGTCCTCGCCCGCGAGATCCTCGACGGCGAGGGCCGCCACGTCCCCGTCGTAACCACCCTGCACGGCACCGACATCACGCTCGTCGGGCAGGACGCGTCGTACCGCCCCGTCGTCGAGCACTCCATCAACGCGAGCGACGGGGTCACGGCCGTCTCGGACTACCTCCGCCGCGAGACCCACGAGCGCTTCGACATCGAGCGCGAGATCGCGGTGATCCCGAACTTCGTGGACACCGCGCGTTTCCGGCGCACGCACAAGGACCACTTCAAGCGGGCCATCTGCCCCGAGGGCGAGCACCTCCTCGTCCACGTCTCCAACTTCCGCGAGGTCAAGCGCGCCACCGACGTGGTGCGCGTCTTCCACGCCCTCTTTTGCGAGGGCGTCTGGCCCGAGGACCACCCCAGAGCGGGCGAGGCCGGCGGCGTCAAGCTGCTGCTGGTCGGCGACGGGCCGGACCGGGCGGTCTGCGAGGCGCTCGCCCGCGAGCTCGGCGTCTACCACGAGGTCCGCTTCCTCGGCAAGCAGGAGCCCGTCGAGGAGATCCTCTCCATCGCCGACCTCTTCCTGATGCCGTCCGGCAGCGAGACGTTCGGGCTGGCGGCCCTCGAGGCGATGGCGTGCGGGGTCCCCGTCGTATCCTCCGACATCGGCGGCCTCCCCGAGCTCAACGTGGACGGGGAGACCGGCTTCCTCTGCCCCCTCGGCGACGTCGACGCCATGACGGCCGCGTCCCGCCGCATCCTCACCGACCCCGACCTCCACCGGCGGATGACCCGGAGCGCCCTCGCCCGCGCCGAGCAGTTCGACATCGACGAGGTGGTGCCGCGCTACGAGGCGTACTACCAGCGGGTGATGGACGAGCAGGCCGAGGTCATCGCCCGCGTCCGCGCCTGATTCCCGCCCATGAGCAGCCCCCGCGCCTCGAAGGGTAACGGCGACGGCCGGAAGAGCGGGAGCCCCCGCGCCCCGGGGGGCCCCTGGAACGGCCACGGCGGGGACCGCGCGCTCCGGCCCGAGGCCCGCCGCGCCAACCTCATCTCGCGCAAGAAGCCGGTCTACCCCCTCTCCGACTACTTCGCCGAGTACCTCGCGCGCTACCGCCGCCTCGCCACCGAGGGCGCCGACTACGGGAGCCTCCTCCGCTTCGACAACGCCGTCACGCTCTACGACGAGCACGGCCACGACACCCTCTGGAACACCGTCCTCTACGGCCCCGCCGAGCAGCCCGAGATCCACGACGCCCTCCGCCTCACCTACGCCCTGTTGAAGTCCGACGGCGACCTCTCGACCGTCGAGCACCTCTACGTCGACCGCGTCGACCTCTGCCTCTACGGGAACACCCTCCCCTTCCGCGTCCGCATCGTCAACGCGCTCAACGAGAACTTCGACTACTTCTACGTCAAGAAGGTGGACGCGAACCGGCTCTACGGGCTGGAGCTGGAGCACGTCCTCTCCCCGAACCGGATCAACTACCTCGTCCACGGCACCACGCTGATCGAGGAGCACATCGTCGGCATCCCGGCCGACCAGTTCATCCGGGAGGCGATGCCGTCGAACGCCTTCGACGAGGTCCGCCTGGCCAAGGAGTTCGTGAAGTTCAACGAGCGGTGCTTCGTCCGCCTCCTGGGCGACATGCACTCGGGCAACTTCGTCGTCGACATCACGCCGGACTTCGAGAAGATGCAGTACCGGCTCCGGCCCATCGACTTCGACCAGCAGAGCCACCACGGGAAGAAGCAGGTGTACCTCCCGCAGTACTTCCCGCAGAACAACCCCATCATCGAGCTGGGCATGCGGCACATGACGCCGCGGACGGTGGACCAGTACCAGCGCGAGGAGCGGGCGCTGATCGCCGGGCGCATCCGGGCCAGCCACGGCCGCTACAGCGCGCTCATGGAGGTGATGTGCGAGGACATCATCTCGGACCCCGCGAACGTCCGCCGCCTCGGCGCCCAGCTCGCCGCCCACTACGACGACCCCCTCTTCGGCGACTGCCAGACGATGGGGGAGCTCGTCTACGCCTCGCTGGAGCGGCTCCTCCACCACCATGAGCCCGCCAGCGCCTCCATGCTTCACGGCCTCCCCGTAAGCGCACCATGAACACCGCCCCGCGACACACCCTATTCCCCGCCCTCCTCTTCGCGGCCGTGCTCGCGGGCTGCTCCGGCTCCCGCCCAGACGCCCCCACCGCCCCCGGTTCCTACACCGTCCTCGACGCGGCGCTCGCCGAGGAGGCGACCCGGCAGTGCTCCCGCGCCTCGTACGCCGTCGAGGGCGGGTGGAACCCGTCGGAGGCGGACGTCCGCCTGCTGGAGGAGCACCTCCCGGACCTCCTCACGCTCCCGTCCACCGCCTGCTGCCTCCCCGACGCGCGCCTCGACGACCTCGGCCGCTACCACCGCCAGTACGTCGGCGTGGTCATCGGGGGGCGGAGGCTGATCTACGTCAACGCCTTCCCCGCCCGGCTGAGCGCGGAGGCCGGCGAGCCCTTCATCGTGTGCGACGGCGGCACGTCGTTCTGGGGCGCCCTCTTCGACCCCGAGACGGCGACGTTCTCCGACCTCGCCTTCAACGGCGAGGCGTGAGCCCTCACGGGGCCACCTCGCCCGTGAGGAACGGGTTCGTGCGGCGCTCCTGGCCGACGGTGGTGGCGGGGCCGTGGCCGGGGTAGACCACCGTCTCGTCCGGCAGGGTGAGGAGTTGCTCGCGGATGGACCGCATCAGGAGCGGGTACGAGCCCTCCCACAGGTCCGTCCGCCCGATGGAGCCGGCGAAGAGGACGTCGCCCCCGATCACGAACCCGTCGGGCTCGTCGACGAAGACGACGTGGCCGGGGGCGTGACCGGGCGTGTGGCGGACGGCGAGGGCGCCGCCGCCGAGGGGGATCGTCTCGCCCGCTTCGAGGAAGTGCGCCGGCGTCGGGGGCGGGGCGATGCGGACGCCGAAGAGCTCGGCCTGGACGTGGGCGTGCTGGAGGAGCGGGAGGTCGGCGCGGTGGAGCTGCCAGCCGCCGTGGTCGGCGTCGGCGCCGAAGCGCTCGGCGAAGAAGGCGCAGCCGAGGACGTGGTCGATGTGGGCGTGCGTGAGGAGGAGGTGGCGCACGCGGAGGCCGTGCTCTTCGAGGTAGTCGAGGACGAGGCGGCGCTCGGCCTCGGTGGCCGTGCCGGGGTCCACGAGCGCCGCCTCGCCCGCGTCGTGGACGACGTAGCAGTTCTCGGCGAAGGGGCTGACGGTGAACGACCGGACGGTCATGGAGCCATGGAGTGAGGGAGCGATGGACTGAAGGAGTGAGGGAGCGATGGGCTGAAGGAGTGAGGGGGGAGGCTGCAATCCCATCGGAGTCTCCCCCGTTCCACGGTAGCTTCCCCTCACCCCTTCAAACCCCCATTCCCTCAGTCCTTGCCCAAGCGGCTCCACCTCACCGTCCTCCGCGCGCTCCCGGTGCCGTTCCTGGCGGCGTTCGGGACGCTGATGTTCCTGCTGCTGATGCAGTTCCTGATCCGGTTCCTGCCGGAGCTGGTGGGGCGCGGGCTGCCGGCGCGGGCGCTCGTCGAGCTCGTCGCCTACAGCCTCGCCTACATGGTGACGCTGGCGGTGCCGATGGCGTGGCTGATCGCGCTGCTGGCGGCGTTCGGGCGGCTGAGTGAGAGCCGGGCCTACCTCGTCGTCAAGAGCGCCGGCGTGAGCCTGTACGAGCTGGCGTGGCCGGTGCTCGTCGTCGGCGCGCTCCTCGTCGTCGGGATGGGGTACTTCAACAACGTGATGCTGCCGGAGGCGAACTTCCGGCTCGCCGGGCTGTGGCGCGACATCCGCCTCTCGCGGCCCGGCTTCGAGCTGGAGCCCGGCACGTTCTACACCGGCCTGGAGGGGTACGCCCTCCGCGCCGAGGCCATCCCGCCCGACTCCGCCGGGCTCCTCCTCGGCGTGACCGTCTTCGACGCCACCACGTCGGGGAGCCGGGCCGTCCTGGTGGCCGAGCGGGCGCGGCTCGCCACGGCCTACGGCGGGCGGCGCCTCGAGATGACGCTGGAGGACGGGGAGCTCCACCGCCGCCAGACCCGCGGCACCGACGAGCGCTACGAGCGGCTGGCCTTCGACCGCCACCGCCTCGGGTTCGACCTCTCCGACCTCACCTTCGAGCGGCGCGACCTCGACACCGACGCGCGGAGCGACCGCACGATGCGCACCTCGGCCATGCTCGCCGAGGTGGACTCCATCGAGGCGCGGGTGACCGAGCGGCTGGACGAACTGGGGGCCGAGATCGGCCGGTTCGGGCGGCCGGACACGTCCGAGTCCGCGCCACGCGCCTTCGTGCCGCGCGGGCAAGCGCCCCCCAAGGCCGACACGGTGGCCGCCGACACGACCGCCGCCGTACCGCCGGCGCACCCCCTCCTCGCCGGCCTCGACGCCGAGACGCGCGAGGCCGTGCTCGACGCCGCGCTCGGGCGGGCGCGGGCGCTGCGGTCCCGGGCCGAGGGCACCGCCAACGCCGTCCGCTGGGAGCGCCAGCGGGCCGACCGCTACCGGGTGGAGATCTACAAGAAGAACTCGATCGCGCTGGCGTGCCTGGTGTTCGTGCTGATCGGGGTGCCGCTGGGGCTGGCCGTGGCGCGCGGCGGCGTCGGGCTGATCGCGTCGCTGGCGGTGTTCGTGTTCCTGTTCTACTGGGTGACGCTGGTGCAGGGCGAGAAGCTGGCCGACCGGGGGCTGCTGCCGCCGTGGCTCGGGATGTGGGCGGCCAACGTGATCATCGGCGCGCTCGGCGTCTACCTCTCCGTGCGCGAGGCGCGCGACCCGGCGCAGCGCGACCCCATCCGGCGCCTCGCCGGGGTGTTCCAGCGCAGGCGCTGACGCGCAGCATTCAAGAGCGCAAGCGGGCACGCTTGCAAGCCTGCACTCCCCCGTGCTTTATCTCGTCCCCACCCCCGTCGGCAACCTGGAGGACCTGACGTTCCGCGCGCTGCGGGTGCTGAAGGAGGCCGACCTCGTGGCGTGCGAGGACACCCGGACGACGGGCGTGCTCTTCCAGCACTACGGGATCGAGACGCCGCGGACGAGCTTCCACGCCCACAACGAGCACGCGAAGGCGCGCCACCTCGTCGAGCGGATGGCAGCGGGCGAGAGGGTGGCCCTCGTCTCCGACGCGGGGACGCCGGGCATCTCCGACCCCGGCTTCCTCCTCGTCCGCGAGGCGCTCGCGGCGGGCGCCGAGGTCGTGGCGCTGCCGGGGCCGACGGCGTTCGTGCCCGCCCTCGTGGCGAGCGGGCTGCCGTCGGACCGGTTCGTCTACGAGGGGTTCCTCCCGCAGAAGAAGGGCCGCCAGACCCGCCTCGACGCCCTCGTGGATGAGCCGCGGACGGTCGTCCTCTACGAGAGCCCGCACCGCCTCGTGAAGCTGCTCGACGCGCTGGCCGCGCGGCTGGGCGAG
>DATGQT010000211.1:0-21983 GCA_035304085.1 Rubricoccaceae bacterium | reverse complement strand
TAGAGCACGAACCACACCGCATAAGCCGCCCCCATCTTCAAGAAGAACCCGATGAGGGCGCGGCGGGAGGCGAGGATGCGGGGGGCGTCCATCGCTTAGCGGGCTCTCGTCCAGGAACCCATGAGCTTTCGTCTGGGCAGCCATGATAAGCAATCCAGCATGATAAGCAATCCAGTGGGAACGGAGTGCACACGGAGGCGGAACGTGCACCGTGCATCCTGCCTGCTAGCCCCGGCTTCACGGGTATGAGGGGCGCCGGCCTCGTGCCGCCGCCACGCTCAGCACCTCGGGTTCGTCGGCCCCTGCTCCAGCGCTCGCATCCCCGCCTGCCACGCGGCCCGCCACCTCCGCACGACCTGGGACGGGCGCCCCGGCGGCCTCACAGGCCCACACCCCGACGGGCGTGCACCGAGGGGCCGGCCCGGCGCGGGAGCCGATGGGGGCGCCGCGCTCCGGCCCGTCGTGCAGCCGCACCACGCCGGACGCGTGCGGCCCACCACGGCACGAACCCGAGCACGACGCCCGCGAGGTCGGCCGCGAAGTCGGCCGCGCTCGCGCCGCGCCCGAGGGCCGGGAGGAGGTGCTGCGCGAGCTCCGTCGCCCCCCCCAGCGCTGCCGCGAGGAGGGCCACCACGACGGGGCGGCGGGGGAACGCCCGGAGCCACAGCCAGGTGGAGACGGCGAACAGCGCGACGTGCATCCCGGTCGCCACGAACGTGAACCGGTCGGTGATGCGGTCCGGGAGCAGGAGCCCCACCACGACGACGGCCGTCCACAGCGCGGCGAGCGCCGCGGGCGACGGGAGGCGCCCCCGCGGCCGTCCGGCGGGAACGCGCGGTACGGCCCCCCCGGGTACGGGCCCCCCGGGTACGGGCCCCCCGATACCACCCCCCATCGAGGCGAGGGGGCCGGGCCGCCCGGCAGTGCGGGGGCGACCGGCAGTCCGACGCCTCCGCCGCCAGGCCGTCCCCCAGGCCGGCGCGGCCTGCGAGAGCGCGACCACCCAGCCGATCACGGCGAACGCCGCCACCGCGGCCGCCGGCCCGGCCTCTAGCCCCCCCGAGACGAGCAGCAGGCTGAGCGCCACCGTCGCCGCGGCAGCTGCGACCGCGGCGGCGGTGAGGGGGAGGAGGCGGGGCGCCCTGCGGCGCGGGGTGGACACGGCGGATCCGATCGCGAACGAGGATGGGGAGCGCGGGGGGCGGGACGTCTCGACGGGGAGGGCGGGACGTCTCGAGGGGCGGCGGCGCCGTGCTCCCCCCGCGCGGGCCCACGATACGCAATCGCGCGGCGACGTGCCGGCCGGCGCGCAGGCGGTCCGGCGTGGCCGGCGGGGTTCGACCCCGACGCCCTCACGGGCCGACCGGGGACGGCACCGACTCCATGAAATCGCGCACGACCTCCTCCTGCTCCAGGACGCCCCCCTCCATGCTCTGCGCGGGCGCCGTGTCCGGCTGCGTCGGGGGGGAGGGCGCGAGCACGCCCTCCGCCTCGCGGCCGGGGAGGCCGCCGGTCAGGAACGCGTGGAGCACCGCCACCGAGGCGGCGATGAGGACGGCGTAGAAGAGCAGGCGCAGGAGGCGCATGGGGCCGGCCTCAGGCCGGGGCGTGCGGCGCCCGAGGGCGGGCCGGCAGGCCGCCGGGGCCCTCGGCGGCAGGACCTCCGACGACGGCGCCGGAGAACGCGGCGTCCCAGAACGCGAGCGCGCTCCACGCGACGAGGAGGTGCGTGGCGGCCGTGAGCAGGACCGCCAGCATGGCGACGGGCTGGCTGAAGCGGCAGCGGGGCTGCGGGAACACTACGGAAACCGGGGCAAACGCGCAAGGGACGCCTGCCCCGGAGCGGCCGTAGTCCGCCGCCCATCCGGCCGGCGGGGAGCCGGCGGGGAGCCGGCGGGGAGCCGCAGGGGCCCGGACACAGGCGTGCCCGGGCCCCCGTGTGCCGTCCGCAACGGGGCCGCCGTCCGCAACGGGGCCGCCGTCCGCAACGGGGCCGCCGTCCGCAACGGGGCCGCCGTCAGCGGCCAGGCCGCCGTCAGCGGTGGAGCATCCGGCCGGTGAGCACGCGGTCGGCGACGGCGAGGCGGTAGAGGTACACCCCGCGCGGGAGCCCCGCCGCGTCGAAGGCGACCTCGTGCACGCCGGCGGGGAGGGCGCCGGCGAAGAGCACGGCCACCTCCCGCCCGAGGAGGTCGTAGAGCGCCAGGCGGGTCTCCCCGGCCTCCGGCAGCGCGAACGGGATGCGCGTGGTGCCGTCGAACGGGTTGGGGTAGTTCTGCCCGAGCCGGTACTCCGTCGGCAGCGCGGCGGCCTGGGCCGTCGTCGGGGCCGTCTCCGCCCCCGGGGTGCCGCGGGCGGCGGCCACGCGCGCCGGCGGGACGGGCTCGCAGCCCTCGACCGTGTAGAGCGCCGGGAGGTCGAGGACGGCGAGGCCGCCGCCCGAGTTGCTCGGCGGGACGTGGACCTCGGCCGTGGCCGTGCCCACGTTCCCGCTCGCGTCGACCGCCTCCAGGAAGAGCGTGTAGACGCGGCCGTTGCCCGGCCGGAGCCGCTCGGCCCGCAGGTCCGCGCTCTGGCAGGCCGGGTCGATGACGATGTCGTCGAGGGTGGAGCCGTCGCCCGGCCCGCGGACGTCCTCCTCCTCGTCGCTGGTGACCGACGCGATCACGACGTCGTCGGCCGAGAGGTTGAGGTCGCAGAGGTCGCTCGCCTCGACGCCGAGGTCGGCGAGGGAGAAGGTGTGGTAGTGGTGGTTGGGTGGCCAGACCGTGAGGGGGCTGTTGTTGACGACGATCTCGGGCGGCGTCGTGTCCACGACCGTCACCGTCCGCGTCGCCGCCCCCTCGTTGCCGCTGCCGTCGGTGGCGGTGTAGGTGAGGACGTAGACGCCGGGGGTGTGGGTGTCGACGGTGCCGGAGATGGTGACGGGGAGGTCCCCCTCGCAGAGGTCCTCGGCCGTCGCCCCCTGCTCGACGTACTCGTCGACGTGGCACTCGAGCGTGAGCTCGCTCGGGCCGATGAGCGTGACGACGGGGTCCGTCGTGTCCTCGACGGTGATCACGACGGTGTCGGTGTCGGCCCCCCCGTTGCCGTCGTCGACGGTCAGCTCGACGGTGTGGGTCCCGAGCGCGAAGGCGACGGTGGGCGAGGCCCCCGTGGCGATCTGGTTGCCGTTCTCGCGCCACGTGTAGGTGTGGGCGTCGCCGTTGGCGTCGGTCGAGCCGGAGGCGTCGAGGGTGACGGGGGTGCCGGCCGGCGAGGCGCACTCGACGGTCTGGTCCGGCCCCGCGTCGGCCACCGGCGGCACGTTCATGAACGAGGCGATGGCCATGAGGAGGTCCGGGCGCGGGCCGATGTGCTCGGAGAGGTCGCCCTGCTGCGGGCTGCCGGTGTCGACGAGGAGCTGCCGGACCTCGGCCGCGGAGAAGAGCGGCTGCCCGGCGGCGGCCCGGATGCCCTGGAGGTTGGCCACGGCGCCCGCCACCATGGGCGAGGCGCTCGAGGTCCCGTTGAAGGCGTCGGTGTACCAGCGGTCGGGGTTGGTCGGGTCGTCGGGGTCGACGTAGGACGCGCCGTAGCCGGTCGTCGTCACGCTGTTCCCCCAGCCCTGGAGGTCGACGCGGCTGCCGTAGCTCGAGTTCGGCCGCCGCTCGCGGTCGGTCGGGCCCGGCGCCCAGCCCTGCCCGACGATGATGGCCCCGGAATCGCGGTTGCTCCGGTCGAAGAGGCCGTTGCACGAGTCCTGGTCGAGGTCGACGCCCCCGTTGCCGGCGGCCTCTACGACGACCCGCCCGGCCGCGGTCGCGTTGACGATGGCGTCGAAGACGGACTGCACCCACTCCGAGGGGCCGCAGTTGCCGCCCGTACAGGGGTCGGGGAGGCCACAGACCGCGGTCTGCTGCTCGATCAGGATGACGTCGCCCGCGCCCCCGTCGGCGGCGGCGAGGGCGATGGCGTTGGCGGGGTTGTAGACGGGGTTGTTCCCCGCGTCGAACGTGGCGGCGGGTGCGAGCCCGATGCCCGCGCCCCACGAGATCCCGGTGACGCCGATGGCGTCGTTGTCGGCGATCAGCTCGCCCAGCACGGCCGTGCCGTGGTTGTCGTCGGAGAACGGGTCGCGCTGCGTGTGGCCGGCGGGGAGCAGGAGCGCGACCCCGGCCGCGGCCGAGAGGTCCTCGTGGTCCTGGTTCCAGCTGTACTCGACGTCGTAGACGGTCACGCCGGCGCCGTTGCCGCCGGGGACGGTCCACGCGAACTCGGCGTCGATGCCGTCGGTGGCGGGGTCGAGGTACCCCTGGTCGGCGACGAACGAGGGGGTGGTGGCGGAGGGCGGCCCCGGCGGCGGCGCCACCAGCGGCGCCACCGGCGGCGCGAGGGGCATCGACGGCGGCGGCGCCGGCAGCGGGGCCGGCTCGACCACGGCGACGCCGGGGGCGCCTCGCAGCGCGACGACGAAGGCGGCCGCGTCGGTGCCCGGCCGCAGCTGGACCTCGAACCAGAGCCGGAGGTCCACCGGGCTCCGGCCCGTGCGCCGCCGCCCCTCCTCCCGGAGCTCGACGAGGCGCTGGGGGTCCACCGTGAACAGCGGCCGGATGCGGGCGGCCTGGCTGCGGAGGGCGGGCGGGACGACGGCGTCGATCTCGGACGGGCTGCGGCCCTCCTCGAGCCGGACCTGGATCACCTCGGAGGAGTAGCCGGCGGGGATGCGGTACTGCGCCCACGCCGGGGCCGCGAGGAGGGCGGCGAGGAGGAGGGCGAGGGCGGCGGGCCGCCGCAGCGGCCGACCGGGGAGGGGGAGCGAGCGAGACATGGCGGGCCTCATCGGGGCTGGAGGGAGAAGGAGAGGACGACGTGGTCGAAGACGGCGGCGTGGGCGTCGCCGAGGGCGAACCGGACCTCGGCCACGTAGCGCCCCGCCTGGAGGAGGACGAGGTAGGCCTCGGTGGCCGGGGCGGGGTCGCGGCGCAGGACCGGGATCGCCCGCCCCCCCGCGTCGATCACGCGGACCGTGGTGTAGGTGTATTGGACGGGGGGCGGGGGCGTCTCGGCGGGGTCGACGACGACGACGACGATGCCCTCGGTGGGCGCCGTCGCCTCCGGCGGCGCGAGGCGGAGCGCGGCGGCCCCCTCCTCGGCCGCCCAGCCGGCGGGGTGCTCGACGGTGTAGGCGTACCCGGGCCGGCTCACCGTGTGGCGCACCCAGTCCCCCCGCGGGGCCTCCCCGCCGGGATCGGTGAGCACGCACCCCCCGAGCACGGCGACTACCACGGCCGCAGGGGCGACCCTCCCCATACCTGTACCCATCGAGGCCGTGATCTGAAGAGAGGAGGCGGAGAGGAGGCGCCGGATCTGCTGCGCCGACGGCCGGACCGGGACCACCCGTCGGCCACCCCATACTAGGGCATTAGCCCCTTCTTTACAATAATTTGCAAAAAATGGTCACGCGCCGTGACCGGCCGGGGCGCCTCCCCGCCGCGACGCGGCCCTCCTACCCGGCGAGGAGGCGACGCGACCGGGCCGGCCCTCCGGCAGGCGGAGGAGGGCGCAGTTCCCCGGGAGTCATCGCCTGTCGCCGGCACCGGGGAGGCCGGGCATCCCGCGGCTCGACGGGAATATCTCTAACGGGTACAAATCTCACAATCACAGTCCTGAGTTCGACGTGGCTCTCCCCGCACCCCGGGCCTGGCCGGGCATCATTCGAGCGGCGTACCGCCCGACGCCCGGCGCGGGCCGAGACGCGCGAGGCGCTCGCGGAACGCCCGCGGCGCTACGAGGACCGCCCGCGCCCGCCAGTACCACGCGCTGAGACGGTCCCCTTCCCGGCGGCAGACCTTCGAGAGGTACCAGTAGAACCGGTACCGCGACGCGCGCCGGAGCGCGGCCGGGAGCGCGGGCCGGCGCTGCCTCAGCCGCGCCGCCACGACCTCGTAGGACCGGCGCATGCGCCGGCGGTTCGCCGACATGCTCCCGGTGGTGCGGCGGTAGCCGACGAGGCACTCGGGCACGACGGCGAACCGGTAGCGCTCGGCCAGGCGGAGGTAGAGGTCCCAGTCCTCGCACCCCTGCCCGCCGAAGCCCCGGTGGTCCTCGTAGCCCCCCACCTCCTCGAGGCACGCCCTGCGGATGAGCGGCGCGCTCGCGCAGGGGATGAGGTTGGCGAGGACGAGGCGGTCGGCCAGCCAGCCCTCAGCCGTGGGCGCCCGGGCGGTCCCAGGGATCGGGCGGCCGGCCTCGTCGACCTGCTCCCAGCCGGTGTAGACGAGGCCCAGGGTGTCGTCCCGCGCCATCACCTCCACCTGGCGCTCCAGCTTCGCCGGGTACCAGACGTCGTCGGCGTCGAGGGGGGCGATGAGCGCGCCGCGCGCGGCGGCGATGCCCCGGTTCCGGGCCGCGGCCACGCCGCCGTTCTCCTGCTGCAACAGCCGCACTCGCGGATCGGCGGCGCAGAGCGCACGCACCCGCTCCGCCGTGTCGTCCGTCGACCCGTCGTCCACCACGACGACCTCGAGGTCCGCGTACGTCTGCCGCAGCGCGGAGCGGACCGCCTCTTCGACGAACCGGCCCGCGTTGTAGGCGGGCACGACCACCGTCACGAGCGGCGCGCTACCGGGCGACGCGGCCATCACGCCTCGGCGTTGGTGCGAGGAGCGCCGCCAGCTGCGCCCCGACGGCCTCGGTCGAAAAGGCCGCCTCGACGCGGGCCCGCGCCCGCCACCCCATCCGCTCCCGCAGCGGGGCGTCGTCGATGAGCCGGGCGAGGGCCGCCGCCAGCGCCGCCGCGTCGCCGCGCGGCACGACGAGGCCGCCGTCGGCCTCGCCCCGGGGCAGGATGTCGCGGACCCCCGGCGCGTCGGCGGCGACGAGCGGCAGACCGGTCGCCATCGCCTCGACGGGGGCCACCGGGAAGCCCTCGTGGCGCGACGGGAACGCGTAGACGTCGGCGGCGGCGAGGTAGCGGCGCACCTGCGACCGGTCGAGGACGAAGGCGTCGACCCAGGTCAGCTTCCGCAGACCCAGCGCGCGGATCCGCTCGCGGAAGGCGTCCGCGTCGGGCCCCGCCCCGACGACCAGCAGCCGGACGTCGCGGCCCTCGGAGCGCCGCTCGATCTGCGCCCACGCCTCCAGGAGGACGTCGAGCCCCTTCGCCGCCACCGCGACGCGCCCGTGCCACGCGACGACGACGGCGCTCCCGGGGATGCCGAGCGCGCCGCGCGCTTCTTCCCGCGCAGGGACCCGCCACGCCGCGAGGTCGAGGGGGTTGAACACGCGGGCGATCCGGCTTGGGGGCACGCCGTACGCCGCGGCCACGCGCGCCGCCTCGCGCTCGGCGGCAGCAACGAGGCCAGCAGCGGCGCGCACGGCCCGCGGCCGCAGCCGCCGCTCGATCCAGCCGGCGGGCCCGGTCCCCCCCTGAGCGGTGGCGTAGACGGGGATCCGCAGCACCTTACCCAGGACCACGCACACGTCGAAGCGGGGGTACTCGTACTCCTGGCACAGCACGGCGGCGCAGCGCTCACGGCGCAGCGCCCGCGCGAGCCGCCACGGCGGCGTCGCCAGGTAGGGCGCCACCTCCGCCCGGACCTCCCCCCGCAGGCGCCGGAGCCACCGGGCGGCCTGGCTGTTCGGGCGGCGCTCGTCCGGGGCGGTCGCGCGCCGGAGCCAGCGGTAGGCCCGCGAGGGGGGCAGCACCCAGAGCGTCGCGCCCGTCGGGGCGTGCCGCCGCCGCTCGGGGCAGCGGACGTGCCCCGAGAACACGTAGAGCACGGGCTCCCACCCCGCCCGCTGCAGCGCCTCGACGTAGCCGAAGAGCCACCCGCCCGTCATCTCGTCGCAGAACGCGTCGAGCGAGAGGCCGACGGCGTCGAGGTAGTCCTCGATGAGGTCGCCCCAGGGGAGCAGGGCGACGACCGGCCGCCCCCCTGCATGCCGCAGCGGCTCCGCAGCGCCCGGCCTCGGCGTCGTGACCGCGGCGGCCGTCACGTCGTCGCCGCCGCGGCGGCGGGAGCGGCGCCGGGGGCCGCCGCCGCGTGCATCGGCTTCTGCCACAGGTACGCGCCCTCGGTGCCGGGGCTGCCGGGCCGGTGGAGCGCGTAGCCCAGCCACGTGACGGGGCTCAGCACCCAGCACGCGAGGCGGCGGAGCCGGCGGGGCAGGCGCGAGAAGGCCACGTCGTGGCAGAGCACCGTCAGCGGGGAGATGAAGGTGGCGGCGCGGGCGGCCGGCAGGCCCACGAGCGCATCGAGTTCGGAGCGCGCGTACCCGCGCCGGACGTGCCCCCACTCGGCGAACATCGCCTCCTCGCTCGGGCAGAACGGCCGCATGAACCGGTAGTAGGGGAAGCGCCAGCGCTCGTTGGGCGTGCTCAGGAGGAGGTAGCCGCCGGGCCGGAGCACGCGGAGCGCCTCCGCGATCGCCGCCGCGTCGTCGGGCACGTGCTCGATGACGTCGAACATCGTGACGGCGTCGAAGGAGGCGTCGGCGAACGGGAGCCGCGTCGCGTCGCCCTCGACGAAGCGGACGCGCGGCTGGCGGTTGCACGGCGCCTCGGCGCAGCTCGCGTCCATGTCGAGGTTCGTGACGCGCGCCCCGGGGAACAGGAGGGCCGTCGTGCCGCTCCGCCCCCCGCCCACCTCCAGCACCTCGGCCAGCGGCCGGTCCGGCGCGACGCGGTGGATGGCCCGCATCTTCTCCCGGTAGAAGAATCCGAAGGTGTACGGCAGCGGGAACGGGTTGCGCGCGAGGAAGGCGCCGAGGCGGGCCTTGTGGGAGGTCGCGTTCACAGCGTTCAAGGCGTTGCAGGCGGGCCCTCCGCAGCACGCACGGAGGCGCCGCGTGCCTCGCACGCGCTCACGTCGTACGCGCGCGGCGGGAGGTACCGCCAGCCCGTCAGGAGGCCGGCGAGGTAGCCGGAGACCTCGGCCGGCCACGTGGCGTCCCGGGCGGCGGGCCGTCCGGCGAGGCGGCGGGCGAGGCCGCGCGCGTAGTACGCCGGCAGCGCCACGAACGCCCGGTAGAGGTTGCCCCCGTGCCGGTAGCGGCCGAACTGCGCGAAGAGCGCGCTCGTGTGCCCCCGCATGTAGGCGCGCATCTGGCGCCGGAGCGCCTCCGGCTCGCGCCGGTGGTGGTGGAAGACGACGGCGGCGGGCTCGTAGAGGCACGCCCCGCCCTCGGCGAGGAGCCGGTACCACAGCTCCGAGTCCTCGCTGCACCCGGCGGCGCCGGCGCCGAGCCGCTCGTCGAAGCCGCCGAGGCGCTCGAGGGCGCGGCGCCGGAAGGCCATGTTCGCCCCGGCGCCGATCCGCCACGTCGGCGCCCCCCGCCGCCTCGTCGCCTCGAAGAAGGCGGCGTCGAAGCGGCGCCGGCGGAACCCCCAGCCGAAGCCGGAGGCGCCGCGCTGGAACAGCCGCTGCGCCCCCGTCTCCAGCTCGGCCGGCAGCACGAGCCCCGTCACGGCGTCCACGGCCGGGTCGGCGAAGGCGCCGGCCAGCCGCGCGAGCCAGTCGGGGTGGGCCTCGACGTCGTCGTCGGTGAAGGCCACGACGTCGCCGGTGCTGGCCCGGACGCCGGCGTTGCGCGCCGCGCTCAGCCCCCGCCGCGGCTCGGCGACGTAGCGGACGCCGGGGAAGCCGTCGACGCACCGCCGCGTGAGGGCGGACGCGGGGGCGTTGTCGACGACGACGACCTCGCGGGGCGGCCGCGTCTGCCGGCTGAGGGCGCGGAGGCACGCCGCCAGCGGCTCCGGCCGGTCCCTCGTGCACACCACGACGGACACCCCCACGGCCTCCCCCTCCCGCTCCGGGCACACCGCGCCGAGCGCGTCGAGGGCCTCCAGCCCCCGCAGGTCCGCCAGCCCGGCCTCGCCGACGGGCCACGGCCCGAGGCGGTCGGCGACGGCCGGGGCGACGGCCTCGGCCGCCATCGCCGCCACGCGCGCGGCCGTCATGGGCAGCGCCTCGGCGGGGACCTCGCGCTGCCCGAGCGGGAGGCCGCGCCACCAGAAGACGAGGTAGAGCCCGCCGGCGTCCCCCTGCCGGGGGAGCGCGGGGGCGCCCTCGCTCAGGTCGAGGTGCACCACCTCCCAGCGGCGCTCCGGTGCCTCCCGTCGTACACTCATCCCGTCCCCCTCGCCTGCCCGAGGAACGCGCGGCCGCGCGGCCCCTGGACCAGCGTGCTCCCCAGGGCGGCCCACCGCCCGCGGAGGAAGCTCCACGCGATGCAGGCGTCCGCCCTGGCCCGCCGCCGCACGACGGCCCGCGCGCCCTGCCGCGCCACCCTCGCCGTCTCGAGGGCGAGCTGCCCGAGCGAGGCGCGCACCCACGCCGCGTAGGACCCCGGCCATCGCAGGGCGTCCACGTCGTGCTGGCTCCTGCCGAGGCCGTAGTTCATGGCGACGAGGTAGCGGAGGGACGTGCGCGAGGCGGGGATGACGTGGCGGAGCACGCAGTCCGGGTGGTACCACAGCGGGAACCCGGCGCCGTGGATGCGGAGCGTGATCTCCACGTCGCCGCCCGAGACGAGCCGGCGGCCGACGCGGTCGCCGAGGTACTGGCGGCGCGTCCAGCCGCAGGCCTCGAGCGCCGCCCGCCGCACCACCAGCCCCGCCCCGACGAGGTAGGTCACCTCGCGGGCGGCCTCGCCGTGGTCCTGCTCGGCGAACGCGTAGCCGTGCCGCCGCACGAAGGACGGCGGCGGCGCCTCCCAGTCGAGCACGACGCGCCCGCCGAAGGCGCCGCAGGCGGGGTGCGCCGCGGCGAAGGCGGCGGCCCGTCGCACCCAGTCCTCCCGCAGCAGGCAGTCGTCGTCGACGAAGGCGACCCAGTCGCCCGCCGTGTGGCGGACGCCGCAGAGGCGGGCGGGGGTGAGCCCCTGCTCCGGCTCCACGACGCGCCGGAGGCCCGGGACGGCGCCGGCGGCCCGGTGCGCCTCGACGACGGCGGCCGTGTCGTCGGTGCAGTTGTTGTCCACGACGAGCACGGACCACCGCGCGGCCTCGGGCGCCTCCTGCCGCGCGAGCGCCGCCAGCGCCCGGTCGAGCATCCGGGCGTTGTCGTAGGTGCAGATGACGACGTCGAGCGTCACGGCGTCGGGCGTCACGGCGTCGGGCGTCACGGGTGCGTCGGGCGTCACGGGTGCGTCGGGCGTCACGGTGCTCCCGTCCACGCCGGCACGGGCCGCGCGGCCCCGGCGCCCCGCTCGGCCTGCTCCCGGATGCGCCGGACGCGGCGCGCCGAGCGCCCGTACTCGCCCAGCAGCCCGGCGACGCCGCCCGCGAGCTCGGCCCAGACCATGCGCGGGGGCAGGGCGTCGCCGCCGCGCAGGCCCGCCCACAGCAGGCCCAGCTGGTAGCGGAGCCACCACCGCACGAGTCGGCGCAGCTTCGGGCGCTGCGCGGGGTCGGCCCCGTACGTCTTGCCGACGAAGGCCATGAGGCCGAGCCCCCAGCTCCGGTACTGGCGGCGGAGCCCGTCGACGTCGCGCCGGTGCTGGTGGAAGGCGAGGTAGCGCGGCTCGTAGACGAGGGGGTAGCCCGCGCGGACGACGCGGTAGAACGCGTCGAGGTCGCCGCCGCCCGGCAGCGGCGCGCCCGTGTCGAGGGCCTCGTCGAAGCCGCCGAGGGCCAGGAGCACGTCGCGCCGGAAGGCCATGTTGGCGCCGGCGCCGAAGACCCCGGCGCCGCAGGGGTAGAGCGGGTTGCCCGCCCGCTCGGGGCCCTGGTAGCGGAGCTTCTCGAAGCCCCGCCGGAAGCCGCCGCGCCGCTCGAAGAGCACCTGCGCCTCGGTCTCGAGCTCGTAGGGGAGCACGAGCCCGGTGAAGGCCGCCGCGTCGGGGTTCTCGGCGTAGGCCTCGGCGAGCCCGGCGAGCCAGAACCGGTCCACCACCACGTCGTCGTCGAGGAAGGCGACGAGGTCGCCGCGGGCCTCGGCGAGGGCGCGGTTGCGGGCGAAGTCGAGCCCCGCCCGCGGCTCGCAGACGTACCGCACGCCCGGCCGCCCGGCGACGACCTCCCGCGTGCGGCCGTCCGACGGCGCGTTGTCGACGGCGAGGATCTCCGGCGGCTCGGGGAGGCCCGCGTCCCCCGCGTCGAGGGCGGCGAGGGCATCGAGGCAGCGCGCCACGAGCTCGGGGCGGTCCCGCGTGCAGACGGCGACGGTGAGCGGGGGGAGCGGCGGCGTTTCGGCTGGCCGCGCGGCGGCCGGCGCCAGCGCCGCGCGCAGCCGCTCGCGCAGCAGCTTCGGCCCCGCGTGCGCCTCGACGCGGCGCGCCACGTCGTCGGTCGTGAGGTGGGCGCCCGGGTAGAGCGGCTCCATCCAGAAGGCGACGGGGCGCCCCTCGTGGCGCACGAGCACGGCCAGGCCCGCCTCCTCACCCGTGAGGGTCAGGGGCGGGAGCGCCAGCGTGGCCTCGAGGTCGAAGAGGGCGTAGGGCATCTAGGGGTCGCTTCGGCCGGCTCGCTTCTGAGGCGCGCGGGGGAGCCGGGGGCTTTCCGGTGAGAGCCATACGCCGCGCCACCGCCGCCGCCCTCGCGGCGTAGAGGAGGGGCGGGGCCCGTAGGGCCCGGTCACGGCCGCTCGTGAAGCGCTACGCTCAACCACTCGCACGCAGCACGTCAGCGGGTCCGAATGGCCGTGGGAATCGTCGGGGTTCGTCCGGTGCGTCGGCCACGGCCACGCCCGTCCCCAGCACCTCTGACACGACGTACCGAGGCCTCCCCTTCACCTCCTCGAAGATCCTCGCGATGTAGGTGCCGATGACGCCCAGGCTTATCATCAACAGGCTCCCGATGATGAGGAGCAGGAGGATGACCGTGGTGAACCCGTCTACCGCGTGTCCCGAGACCTTCTGGTAGAACGTCTGCACCCCCAGCACCAGAGAGAACCCCATGAACAGGAGCCCGAGCAGGGTGACGATCTGGAGCGGGAACGACGAGAAGGCCGTCACCGCGTTCGCCGCCAGGCGGGCCAGCCCGACGAGCGTCCACTTCGACCGGCCGCCGTAGCGGGGCGGGACGGAGAACCGCACCGAGGCGTGGCGGAACCCCAGCCACGTGATCATGCCGCGGAAGAAGAGCGTTCGCTCGCCCATGCCGCGCCAAGCCTCCACCACGCGCCGGTCCAGCAGCTTGTAGTCCGACGCCCCGCGGAGGTCGTAGCCTGAGAGCCGGTTCAGGAGCACGTAGAACGCCTGCGCACGCCACCTGCCGAGGACGGACTCGCTCTCGTGCCGCTCCTTCACGGCCTCCACCACCTCGGCTCCGGCCTCCGACCACAGGCGGACCATCTCCGGGATCAGTTCGGGGGGGTGCTGGAAGTCCCCGTCCATCACGACGACGGCGGCCCCCCGAGCGGCGAGGAGACCGGCGCTGAGCGCGGCCTCCTTGCCGAAGTTCCGGCTGAGCCGGACGGCCACCAGGCGGGGGTCGGCGGCGGCCGCGCTCCGCAAGGCGTCCCAGGTCCCGTCCGTCGAGCCGTCGTCGACCACGATCACCTCGAACGGCCGCCCCGCCCCAGCCAACACGCCCGTCAGCCGAGCGACGAAGTGCTCGACCACCGCCGCTTCACAGTACACGGGCACGACGACACTCAGGGTGGGGGCCACGTTCGGCATCGGGCTCTCCGGCACGAGGGTCCTCAAGGGGGTCCTCAGAAGATCGGCACCCCGTACCCGGCGCTACCCGCCGGACACGGGGGCTCGGCGATCCCGGCGCTCTCGAAGTAGCGCCGTGCGGCCCCCGCGTTCGGAAGCGG
The DNA here is from genome assembly GCA_035304085.1 of Rubricoccaceae bacterium. Taxonomy (GTDB): domain Bacteria; phylum Bacteroidota; class Rhodothermia; order Rhodothermales; family Rubricoccaceae; genus DATGQT01. Next base: position 8,238 of record DATGQT010000211.1, on the reverse strand, counting down.
CGTGCTCGCGTCGCGCCGGTAGTCGTATACGTACACGTTCTCGCCGTAGGGGTACAGCGTGTAGATGGCGCCGCCGTAGATGGACGTGGAGATCCCCTCGTCCTCGACCTCCGAAGTAGGCGTGAGGACGTCCGCCCGCAACGCGTAGTCCCGGTACCGCAACATCAGCGCGCCCGCCAGGTCCCAGCTGGACTCGAAGACGACGGCGGGCCCCACGTACGGGCACAGCCCGTCGATCAGCACGGTGCTCCCCTGCGGCAGGACTGGGAAGTGGTTCTGGACGGCCGCCAGCACCCGCTGCTCTTCGTCGTACGCCTCCACCCAGAACGAGGCCACCGTCGCGTTGACGACGAGGCCGCCCCCGGCGAGGAACGCGACGATGGCGCAGAAGACCCACCGCCGCATCGGCGTGGAGCGGAAGAGCGCGCTGATGCCGCCCGCCCCCGCCGCGAAACAGAGGGCCACCCCCACCGCCCCGGCGATGGCGACGCGGTTCGCGATCCCGGTCGCCGTGACGAGCGCGTTGTAGTTCGTGAGGAAGACGGCGTAGCCCGCCACGAAGAGGACGAGCCCGGCCGCACCGTAGGCCACCGCCCTGGCCACGCTCGGGAGCGCCGACGGCTCGGCTACCCTGCTCAGGTACAGGAACACGAGCGCGCCGAGCGCCCCCCCCACTACGAACGTCGCCCCGTCGAAGTACGCCCCCGCGATCTGGTGGAGGCGGAACGGTAGGGCCAAGCCGAGCTCGACGAACCCCACCTCCGCACTCGACTTCACCAGCTTGGCGAACCACTCGATGTGGTAGACCGGGTCGTCGGCGCCGAAATCGGCGCGGGAGGTGGTCCTCACCTTGAAGAGCGCGACGGCGCCGAGGGCGAGCAGGTTGGGGGCGAAGGAGGCCAGCACGCCCACGCTCCTAGGCCTGGCTGAAGCCCGCTGCCTCGCGGCGTACCCCACGAGCACCGGGCTGAACAGGAAGAGCGGCAGGAACACCTCGTACGCGAGGGCGCTGCTCAGCAACGCGGCGACAGAGACCGCCTTCCACCGCCAGTCCAGCCCCCAGGCCAGCCTCCTGGATGGGCTAGCGTTCGGGCGCCACGCCTTGAGGTCGGCGTAGAGGCAGAGGAAGAACAGCGTCATGCTCAGCGTCGCCTGGAAGGCGGCCACCCAGAAACGGTCCGCAGAGTAGTGAGGCAGCAGCGCGTATACGAGCGGCACGGTGAGGGCCAGCACGCGGGGCTCACGCAGCTCACGCAGGACGAGGTAGAAGAGGACGGCCCCCGCGGCCAAAACGAGGGTGTTGACCACGTGGTACCCCAGCGGGTCGAGGCCGAACACCTTGTAAAGCCCGGCGAGGTAAAGGAACTGGACGGGTCGCATCTGCACGAGGTCGCCGTAGATCGCCCGAAAGATGCCCATGAACGTCTGGTCCGCCGACATGCCGGCGTACCCGACCACGGTCCAATCGTCGCTGTAGAACCCGAGCCCGGTGACGTAGAGCGCGGCCGAGAGCCCCACGGCCCCGACCAGGAACGCTGCGTCCTGCAGCGCCGGCTTGCGGAGCGGTCCCCCCCTGCCGTGCGGCCTTGGCCGCTCCGATGCGGACGTGCCGCCCACCCCACCGCCACGCGCTCGTGCCGCGCGTCCCTCAAGGGGAGCGCGTCCCTCAAGGGGAGATGGTACCGTTGATTCCAGGGAACTCATCGGTGGGGCCGGGGAGCGCCAGGCCATGAACGCCAGGAGGCTCCGGTGCCGAAGGGGATGCGGGATTCAGGGCATCCCTCGCGGGACGCCGTGCTGGAAGGTGTAGGTGAGGTACGGGTTGTCCCAAGAGCGCCGTGCGGTGCGCCAGTGCCGCCTGCCCCAGGCCTGGAGCTCCGCCTCTTGGATCCGGATGTGGTCCTCCTGCTTGGGCCACTCCCGGCCGAGCAGGCTGCACCGCACCTTCTCCACCACGACCGCGATGGCCTCGGGGGCTTCCGGGATCGCCAGCCTGCGCCGTAGGCGCCTCCAACGGCGGGGGCGCGAGCGGCGCGGCATCGCCCACGCCAGGTGCCGCAGGGCCCCCTTCCGGAACGCTGGATCGAAGAAGTCCGCCCACCTCGGCTCCATGTCCTCCAGCACGGCCACGAACAGCCCCTCGGGCTTGAGCACGCGCCCGACCTCGGAGAACACCCGCTCCGGGTCCTTCACGTGGTTCAGGCTCCAGAAGGCGAGCACCGCATCGAACGTCCGATCACGGAAAGGCAGCTGCTCCCCGACGCCGCGTACGAACTGCGGGGTGGCGGTCCGCTGGCGCGAGAACTGCGCCGCTACGACGCCCCACGACTGGTCCAGCCAGCCCAGGCTCGGGTCGAGCACGACGTACCGCACTTCTCCGTGGAGGTAGTGGCGCGTGATCCCGCTGCCTCCCCCCAGGTCCAGCACCACGCCGGAGAGGCCCGCGATGAGCGGCGCGTAGGGCTCATAATCGCCCTGCAGGCACGACGCCGCACCGACGGGGTCGGCGACGAGGTCCCGGTACCAACCCTCCATCTGCTCCTGCCGCCGGGCCCACCCGTCGTCCCCCGTCGGGGCGGCGCCGTCCTGACGAGAGAGGAAGTCGTAGTAAGCTCCTCCCGACTGCGGGAAGCCCTGCCCGCACGAGGTGCACGTGAACAGCGAGGGCGTAAGGGCGAGCGCCCCGTGACACGCCGGGCAAGCCAGCAGATCGGCCAGGAGCGCTCGGCCGCTATCGTTGCGCTCATCGCTCATCGTTACGCCCCCCACGTCGGGCCGCCTCCCCTGCGATCTCATTGGCCCCCCAGGTGCCGCTCGAGCACGCGCTCGAACGCCTCGCCGCTCCAGTCCTCGACGAACAAGCGCGGCAGGAGGAGGGGGTCCGCTCCACCCGTGACGGGCGCAGGAACCGTGGTGCAGGCGGACGCGAAGCCGGCCTCCCGCACGACGGAGACGGTTTCCGGAGTGAACTCGCCGTGCGGGTAGGAGAAGGACCGCACGGGCCGCCCAAGCCGCGCCTCCAGGCACGCCTTGCTCCGCGCCACCTCGTCCCGCTGCGCCGCCAGCGGCAGCGCGCTCAACGGCGGGTGCGTCACGGTGTGGGCGCCGGCCTCGACGAGCGACCCGCTCGCGAGCCGCGTCACCTCGTCGTCCGTGAGGGCGCGGAGGTCAGGGCGGACGGTGAGGCTCACCCCGGCCCACCGGGCGAGGCCGTCCAGCACCGCCCACCGCTCTGCCTCCGGCTGTTTCTGGAGCCGCTGCCACAGGGCCAGGTAGAGGGCCTGCCGTTCCGTCGGCGGCTCCTCCCAGCACCGCCAACCCTGCGACGCCGGGGCGTGCCCTCCCGCCCCCTCCCCCTCCGATGCCCACGCGAAGGGTTCTCCGCCTACGGTCACGCGGAGACACGCGGGCAGCGGGGCGTCGTGGAGCAGCACCTGCTCCAGGGCGTCCCACCAGAACTCCCGCTGCCCTCCCAGGTAGCCGGTCGTGAGGAACACGGTCGCGGGGACGTCGTGGCGTTCGAGGAGGGGCACGGCCGCGTGGAGGTTGTCGGCGTAGCCGTCGTCGAAGGTGACGGCGACGGCGCGGCGCGGCAGGCGGCCCCGGTCCACGGCCTCCGCCAGCCCCGAAAGCGCCATCGGGGAGCCCCGGCGGGTGAGGACGTCGAGGTGCTCGGCGAAGTGCTCGGGGGAGACGCGGAGCCCCCAGGGATCGGCCCCGCCCGCGCCGACGCGGTGGTACATCAGGATGAGGCCCCGCGGCGTCCAGCGCTCCTTCAGGCGGCGCACGGCGCGCCGCACCCGGGCGGGGACGAGCGCCTTCATGCGGCGGCCGGGGGTTTCACGGCCCGGACAGCGACGGTGACGGGGTAGGACGGGTCGAACCGGTCCAGCTCCGCCGGCGTCAGCTCCTCGTCGGCCATCCCCTGCAGGAAGGCCTGCGCGGCGAGCACGTTGCCGTAGGCGCTCACCGCGACGTGATCGGGCGGGAAGACCTCCTCGAACAGCCGCTGCGCCGAGGCGGGGGTGAAGGCCCAGTACCAGGTCAGCTCCGGCGCCACGCTCGTGATGCCGGGGAACGTCGCCAGGAGCACGCCGCCGGGCTTGAGCGTGCGGTGGAGCGTGGCCAGGGCCGCGCGGAAGTCGTAGATGAGGTGGAGCGTCTGGTTGAAGAGGATGCAGTCGAAGCGCTCCGAGGGGAGGTGGTCGGCGTGGTTGAGGTCGGCGATGAGGGTGGCCTCGGGGTTCCCCTCGTCGACGTCGAGCACCTCGCTCCGCGTCACGCGGTCGCCGCCGAACCGGCGGGTGTAGGCGGCGTCCTTGATCTCGCACACGCACCCCCTCACGTCGTGGGCGTGGCGGTCGAGGAAGCCCTCGATGTAGTAGCGGTCCACGGGCCGCCCGCGGTCGAAGCCGAACTGCCGGCTGAGGGGCGCGGTGCGGCGGAGGTCCCCCATCCGCACCGCCCCCACCGGCGGGTGCTTGCGCTGGCCCCAATAGACCCTGGCGAGGGCTCGCCATACCGGGCCGGGCACCACGGCCCGCACGAGTCGCTTGTATCCCTTCATCGCGTTGCCCTTGACGTGCCGTAGGAACCACCGAGGGGCGTGGCGCAGGAGCACGGCCTCCTCGCGCAGCGCCTGCCGCCGCGCCCCCCTCCGCCACAGCTGGTCCAGGCGCTCGGCGAGGTCGCGCCCGTAGCAGTCCTTCCAGAACCGGACGCCCTCGGCGTAGGCCCGGCGGAGCCGGGCGTCGTGCCGGACGTGGCGGCGCTGACGCCGGAGCGCCTGCAGCGACGTCCGCAGCATGAGCGGCTTGGCGCCCGACATGTTCGCGTCGTGCATCCGGTACTCGGCCACGGGCTGGCTGTGGCAGTAGGCCGGGTAGGCGCGCGTGAGCCGGAGGTAGAGGTCGTAGTCCTCGCACGCGGCGAGGGCCGTGTCGAAGCCGCCCACCGCCTCCAGGGGCTCGCGGCGGTACATCACCGCCGCGTGCATGGTGACGAAGTTGCGCCGGAGCATCTCGGCGTAGTGGTCCTCGAAGACCCGCGTCGCGGCCCAGCCTTCGTCGTAGAAGGTGCCGTCGGCCCTGACCCAGCTGTAGGTGCCGTAGACGAAGGCGCAGTCGGGGCGCTCGCGGAAGCACTCGAGCCCCCGCTCGACGGCCCTTGGCAGGAGCCGGTCGTCGGCGTCGAGGAACACGAGGAGGTCGCCCGCGCTCGCGGCCAGCCCCGCGTTGCGCGCCGCGGCCAGCCCCGCGTTCGCCTGCCGCACGTAGCGGACCGCCGGGTAGCGCGCCGCCACGGCCGCCGTGTCGTCCGTGGACCCGTCGTCGACGACGACGACCTCGACGCGGGGGTAGGTCTGGCCGAGGGCGCTCTCGATGGCCTCGGCCAGGAAGCGCCCGTGGTTGTAGCAGGGGATGACGATGGAGACGAGGGGGTCCTGCCCGGCACGCCCCCCCCCTCCCTCGAGGCCCCCCCCGATCGCACCGGGCGGCCGCTGGGCCGGGTCACGCCCGGCCACGTCCCTCCGATCGGGCGGACGCGCCACGTCAGGGCTGGTGCGCGCGGGCATCGCGGTACTGCAGCTCGTAGAGTTCGGCGAAGAGGCCGCCCCGGGCGAGGAGCTCCTGGAGCGTCCCCTGCTCCTCGACGCGCCCGTCCTTCAGCACGACGACCCGGTCGGCCTGCTGGATCGTCGAGAAGCGGTGGGCGACGACGACGACGGTGCGCTCCCCACGCATGGCCTCCAGCGCGCGCTGGATGGCGTGCTCGGAGAGGCTGTCGAGCGCGTTCGTCGCCTCGTCGAGGATGAGGACGTCGGGCCGGCGCACGATGGCGCGGGCGAGGCTGACGCGCTGCTGCTGCCCCCCGGAGAGCCGCACGCCCTCCTCGCCCAGCAGCGTGTCGTACCCGTCGGGGAGCCGCGCGATGAAGGCGTCGGCGTCGGCCCGCTGCGCCGCCTGGACGACCTCGTCGGGCGAGGCGTCGAGGCGCCCGTAGAGGATGTTCTCGCGGACGGTCTCGTCGAAGAGGTAGACGTCCTGGCTCACGAGGGCGAGGCGGGCCCGCCACGCGGCGAGGTCGAGCTCGGGGAGGGGGCGGCCGTCCACCGTGACCGTGCCCTCGGTGGGGTCGTAGAGCCGGAGGAGGAGGTTGACGAGCGTGGTCTTCCCCGCCCCCGACGGACCCACGACGGCCGTGGTCTTGCCCGCGGGGATGAGGAGGTCGACGCCGTCGAGGGCCGGCGGACTCCCGGCGTCGTAGCGGAACGTGACGCCCTCGAAGCGGATGCCCTCGGCGAGGCCGTCGAAGGCGAGGCCGTCGAAGGCGAGGTCGTCGAAGGCGAGGCCGTCGAAGGCGGCCGAGCCCCCCCGCTCTTGCGGCCCCCCGCCGCGAGCGAGGAACCGCTGCACCTCGCGGACGCCCCCCGCGAGGGCCGCCAGCCCCACGCGGGCCCCGTCGAGCGCCTTCACCCTCGGCTGGAGGCGGTACAGGACGACGATGAAGACGAGGAGCGCCGGCAGCGACTGGCCGGAGAGCAGGGCCCCGACGAGGACGCCGGCCAGGAGCGCCGCCGCCAGCACCTCGTAGACGGGGTTGACGACGCTGCCCAGCACGCCCAGCCGGAAGAACGTCCGGCTCACGCGGTGCGAGGCCGCGTCGAAGCGGTCCCGCTCGTAGGCCTCCCGCCCGAAGGCGCGGATCACCTTGATCCCCTCGATCCCCTGCATCATCCGCTTCGCCAGGCGCCCGTTCTCGGCCGTCGCCGCCGCCCCCAGCGCGTTCACGCGGCGCGTCAGGCGGCGCACGACGAGCGCGACGCCCGCCATCACGACGCCCACCAGGAGCGTGAGCCGCCACGACAGCAGCGCCAGGAGCGCGACGTAGAGGGCCAGGCTGACGGCGGCCACGACGAGGCGCACCGCCACGAAGAGGGCCTGGCTCGTGCGCCACGTCTCGGTCGTCAGCACGTTGACGAGGCGCCCGGTGTCGGTCCGCTCGAGGTCGCCGTAGCGCAGGGCGAGCAGCTGCCCGAAGACGTCCGAGCGCAGGCGGTGCGTGATGCGGGCGTCCAGCCAAGAGGCGAGGACGCCCTGCGCGAACGTGAGCCCCGCCTTGAGGGCGATGCTCCCGAAGATGAGCCCGGCGATGACGTACGGGCGCCGCGCGGGCGGGATGCCGGCGAAGAGCCCCACCAGGAAGCCTACGGCCCCGTTGCCGGTGCCCCCGTTGCCGGTGCCCCCAAGGCCGGCGCTCCGGTCGAGCCCCTCGAGGAGCGGGATGAAGAGGCTGATCCCGACCCCCTCGAACAGCGACGCCAGCGAGCCCAGCGCGACGAGGGCCGGGACGGCCCACGGGTGGTAGCGGAGCATCGGGGCCAGCGCCCGGAGGGTGTCCCGGGCCGTAGCCGCCTTCTCCTCGACGGCCGTCTCCCCGCCGTCCGCCGAGCCGGTCGGCGCCCTGGCCTCGTGCGGACCGGAAGCGCTCACCGCCCGCGCCTCCTGCTCGTGCCCCGCCGTCTCCATCCCGTCAGCCGGCGCCGGCTGCTAGCGCGACGCCCTCGGCGGGCACGGCGCCCTCGGAGGGCACCCGCGCCGCCGCCCCGTTCGAGCCGATGGCCTCGCGGGCGCTCGCCGGGTAGCGCGCGATGAACCGGAGCAGGAACTCCGTGAGGTCCACCTTCTCGTCGAGCATGCGCCGCCGACGCCGGGCCCACTCCCCTTTCAGGTCATCGTGCGCGAGCCACGCGCGCACCGCCTCGTAGAGCTGCTCGGGGGCGTCGGTGCGGATGCCGCGGGTGAGGCCGTAGCGGTGCTCCAGTTCCTCGAGGTAGCCGATCTCGCCGACGAAGTCGTTGAACCGGAGCGACGGGGTGCCAAGCACGGCCGCCTCGGCCGCCATCGTCTGGCTGTCGCCGACGTAGAGGTGGGCGTGGGCGAGCGCGCTGTGCATGTCCTGGGGATCGATGCGGATCCGGTACGGCTCGAGCTCCGGCTCCAGCTCACGCTCGGCGGTGACGTAGACCCGCCCGTGCGGGCGCAGCGCCTCCACGAGCCGCCCGGCCACCGCCGCCGTGATGCCGGAGCGGCCTACGTCGTGGTGGGCGTTGAGCTGGGCGAAGCGGAGGATGAAGTAGGGCTCGCCCCCCGGCGCGAGTGCCTCGGCCACTCGGGCGTCGGGCGTGAAGCGATCCGGGTGGAGGTAGGCCAGCTCGTGGTACCCCTCGTAGAACAC
>DATGQT010000210.1:0-6884 GCA_035304085.1 Rubricoccaceae bacterium | reverse complement strand
CCGCAAGGTCGGGCCGCGCCGTGCCAGCGCCGCGTCAGCGCCGCCGGCCGAACCGCCCGCACGGCGCCGCGTTCGTGGTCCGCCCTCGCCCGTCCGCCGCCGTGCGCATCCGCATCTTCCGCAACCCCCGCTCCGGCAGCGCCGAGGCCGCCGCCGGCCTCCTCGAAGCCGTCGCCGCGCGCGACGACCTCACGCTCGTCGAGGTCGCCTCGCCCGCGGAGATGGAGCGGGCCGTGCGCGAGGCCGCCGAGGCCGGGGTCGACGTCGTCGCGGCGGCGGGGGGCGACGGGACCGTCCACGCCGTCGCCAACGCGCTCATGGCCGTGGGCGGGGCGGCCGATGAGCTGCCCGCCCTCGCCGTCCTCCCCCTCGGCACGGGCAACGACCTCGCCCGCACGCTCGCCGTCCCCCTCGACGCCAGCGAGGCCCTCGCCCTCGTCGGCTACGGGCGCCGCCGGCCCCTCGAGCTCATCCGCGTCTGCCCGACGGAGGGCGACGCCTGCTACGCTATCAACGTGGCCGCGGGCGGGTTCACGGCCGACATGCGCGAGCGGCTCGACCACGGGCTGAAGAAGCGGTGGGGGCCCCTCGCCTACGTCATCGCCGGGCTCCAGACGATCCCCGGCGCCACCGTCTACAACGTCCGCCTCCGCCGCGACGGCGGGATGGTGGACCGGATGGCGCTCCACAGCCTCGTCGTGGCGAGCGGGCGGACGGCCGGCGGCGGGCAGCCCGCCGCGCCAATGGCCAACCCCGAGGACGGCCGGCTCGACGTCGTGACCGTCCGCGAGGCCCCGGCCGGCGCCCTCGTCGCCCTCGCCGCCCGCGCCGCCCTCGGCGACTACCTCCAGAGCGAGCTCGTCGACACGTGGCGCGTCCGCCGCCTCGAGGTCGAGGCCTCCCCGCCGATGCGGTTCACCGTCGACGGCGAGGTGAAGGCCGTGACCCCGGCGACGTTCGAGGCCGTCCCCCGCGCCCTCCGCGTCGTCGTCGGCGACGACTACGACCCCGAGCCGGACTACGCGCCCCCGCCGGAGTAGGCGCCGCCATCGTAGGTTCTACCGGATCAACGCCCTGCCCCTGCCATGCCGAAATCGCCGCTTCCCCCCACGGAGCCGCTCACCGAGGAGCAGGCCCGCAAGCAGGTCCGCAAGGAGCGCGAGTTCTACGCCCACCTCGCCTCCTACCTCATCGTCAACACGTTCTTCGTCGTCCTCAACCTGCTCACCGACCCGGGCTCGATCTGGTTCATCTTCCCCATGCTCGGCTGGGGGATCGGCCTCGCCTCCCACGCGACGAGCGTGTTCGGGCTGCCGGGGCTGGGGCGGGACTGGGAGGCCCGCCGCCTCCGCACGCTGATGGGCGAGGACACCGAGGCCGCCACCACCGAGCGCCTACGCCGCCTGCTGGACGAGGAGCTGGATAGCCTGTCCCGCTCCAGCGGGGAGCGCGCGCTCCCCGCCGCCTCCGAGGCGCAGTCGGTGGAGCGCCTCCAGCGGCGCATCGAGCACCTCGAGGCCATCGTCACCAGCCGCGACTGGGACCTCCTCGACGAGGGCGCCCCCACGCCGGCCCCCCGCCTCGCGCTGGAGGAGGAGGAGCCGCCCGGGGAGACGGCCGAGGCCCGCGCCGCCCGCCTCGCCCGCCGCGTCCGCTGACGGCGCCGGGAGCGGAGCGCTGAAGGGCGAGTCGATGGGGAGCGGAACGGCGGGGTCCGGCGTTCAGCCGTGCGCCCTCCCCCCTCGCCCTTCCCGCATGCCTGCCCCCCCCGAGCCACCCCGCCCCTCCGAGCCCGCGCCGGGGCGCTGGCGCGTGCGGCTGGAGAACATGGCGGCCGAGCGGCCCGTCCGCCTCGCCTTCTACGTGTTCCTCGTCGCCGCGGCCGTCGTCGTCGCGCTCTCGCTCCCGTTCTTCCTCGGCGACCTCGGGGGCTTCCTGGAGAACCTCGCGGCCGAGGCGCACGGGATGGTGCTCGACCTCCTCGTCATCGGGTGGTTCATCTTCTGGCTCCAGCGGCAGGGCGAGCGGCGCGTCCGGGCCAACCGCTACCGCGAGGAGATCGAGGACTTCCTCGGGTGGCGCTCCCACGAGGCCGCCCTCCGCATCGCCGGCAACGTCCGGCGCCTCAACCGCCTCGGGTTCGAGACGCCGCTGAAGCTGACGGAGGCGTTCCTCCAGGGGGCCAACCTCGCCGGGGCCGACCTCCGGCAGGCCGACCTCTGGGGCGCCGACCTCACACACGCCGTCCTCCAGGGCACCCGCCTCGACCGGGCCAACCTCGCCGGGGCGCGCCTCCAGGGCGCCGCCCTCGCGCGGGCCACCCTCGCCGAGGCCGACCTCCGCGGGGCCGACCTCACCGAGGCCGACCTCGAGCGGGCCTTCCTCGAACGGGCCGACTTCCGCGCGGCCAACCTCACCGCCGCCGACCTCCAGTTCGCCTCCCTCCCCGGCGCCGACCTCCGCCACGCCCGCTGCCTCGGCGCCAACCTCCGCGGCGCCCACTTCGAAGGGGCCGACCTCCGCCGGGCCGTCTTCGAGAGCGCCAACCTCCACGGCGCCAGCCTCGACCGGGCCGACCTCCGCGGGGCCGACTTCACGCGGGCCGACCTCTCGCGGGTCGACCTCACCGGCGCCCGCCTCCCCGAGGGCGAGGCGCTCCTCACCCTCTTCGACGACGCCCGCTCCCTCGTGGACGCCAAGCTCGACGACGCCGTCGAGGCCGTCCTCCGCGCGGCGCACCCCCGGCTGTTCGGGCTCGCGGGCACGCAGGAGCACACGAGCGCAGGCACGTGAGCGGCATGCCCGCCTGCACGCTCACACGCCTGCACGCTTGCACGCCTGCCCGCCCTCAGCGCTTCCCGACCCAGACGCGCAGCAGCGACGTGAGCTGCTCGACGTTGACCGGCTTCGTGATGTAGTCGGACGCGCCGGCGGCGAGGCACTTCTCGCGGTCCCCCTTCATCGCCTTGGCCGTGACGGCGATGATGGGGAGGTCGCGGAACTCCGGCATCTTCCGGATGGCCCGCGTCGTCTCGTACCCGTCCATCCCCGGCATCATCACGTCCATCAGCACGACGTCGACGCCGGGGTCCTTCTTGAGGAACTCGATGCCGTCGCGGCCGCTCTCGGCGTAGACGACCTCCATCTTGTGCCGCTCCAGCAGGCTCTGGAGGGCGAAGATGTTGCGGACGTCGTCGTCGACGATGAGCACCCTGTGGCCGGCGAGGGAGGCCTCCGGGCGGTGCCGCCGCTCGAGCCGCTCGCGCTGCTCCTCGGGCAGCGCCGCCTCGACGCGGTGGAGGTAGAGCGCCGTCTCGTCGAGGAGCCGGTCGAACGCCTCGACGTCCTTGACGACGACGGCCTCGGCGTGCGCGTGGAGGCGGTCGGCCTCCTCGGGCGTGAGGTCGCGGCCGGTGTGGACGATGATGGGGAGGTCCTCCAGCCCGAGCTCGCCGCGGATCCGCTCGATGAGCTCGAACCCGCTCATGTCCGGGAGCCCGAGGTCGACGAGCGCGCAGTCGAACGGCTCCCCGGCGGCCAGCGCGTCGAGGGCCTCCTGGCCGCGGGCGACCCCCACCATCTCGACGTCCTCGCCGCCGATGAACTCCTCGACGAGCCGCCGCTGCACCTCGTTGTCCTCGACGACGAGGAGGCGCCGGACGGGCCGCCCGACGAGCGCCTTCGCGCGGTCGAGCTGGCCCTCGACGGCGTCACGGCTGACGGGCTTCTTGAGGTGGCCGAAGACCCCGCGCCGCTCCCCGTGCGGGAGGCGGTCGGTGACGGAGACGATCTGGACGGGGATGTGGCGGGTCTCGGGCTGGTTCTTCAGCCGATCCAGCAGCGCCAGCCCGTGCATCCCCGGCAGCTTCACGTCGAGCGTGATGGCCGAGGGCTTGAAGCGGCGGACGGCGTCGAGGGCGCCCTCGGCGTGCTCGACCACGATCACCTTGAACCCCTTCTCGCGGGCGATGTCGACGAGGACCCGCGCGAAGTGGGGGTCGTCCTCGACGACGAGGAGCACGCTGTCGTCGGGGCCGAGGGCGTCGCGGTCGTCGCGGACGGGGCCGTGGTGGACGCGCGGGGCCACCTCCGCCGGAGGCGCTTCCTCCGGCGCCGCCTCGCCCGCGCCGCCGGCCGGCTCCGCGACCTCCGCCTCGACGTCCGCCGGTGCCGGCTCGGCCGCGCGGGCCTCGGGGCCGGGCTGCCCCTCGTGGTCGTCGTCCCCGCGGTCGGCGGGCGCGGCGGGGGGCACGGCCACCTCGGGCACCGGCGGGCCGCTGATGCCGTCGCCGCCGGCGATGACGGGGGCGGCGAGGCGGTCGGAGGCGCGTTCCTCCGGCCCGCCGGCGGCGTCGCTGCCGGTGCGGTTGGTGGGCGGGGTGTAGACGAGCGGGAGGTAGAGCGTGAACGTGCTGCCCCGGCCCGGCGCGCTCTGGAGGTGGATCTCGCCGCCGAGGAGGCGGGCGATCTCGCGGCTGATCGAGAGGCCGAGCCCGGTGCCGCCGTAGGTCCGGTCCACCGAGCCCTCCGCCTGCTGGAACGCCTCGAAGATCACGCGCTGCTTCTCCGGCGCGATGCCGATCCCGGTGTCGGCCACGGCGAAGCCGACGACCTGCCCGGCCTGCCGCAGCGCGCGCGTGCGGAAGGCGACCCCCTCGGGCGCGAACATCCGCAGCTCGACGCTCCCCTCGTGCGTGAACTTGAACGCGTTGGAGAGCAGGTTCTTCAGCACCTGCTGGAGCCGCTTGGGATCGGTGTCGAGGGCCTCCGGGAGCGCCTCGTCGCGCGTGATGGTGAAGGTGAGGTTCCGGTCGTTGGCGACCTCGCGGAACATCCGGTCGAGGTCGGCCGCGAGCGCGTCGAAGGCGACGGGCTCGGCCTCGACGGGCATCGCGCCGGACTCGATCTTCGAGAGGTCGAGGATCTCGTTGATGAGGGCGAGGAGGTCGGAGCCCGAGGAGTAGATGGTCTCGGCGTACTCGACCTGCTTCGGCGAGAGGGCGCCGTCGCCGTTCTCGGCGAGCATCCGGGAGAGGATGAGCATGGAGTTGAGCGGCGTGCGCAACTCGTGGCTCATGTTGGCCAGGAACTCGCTCTTGTACTTCGAGGTGAGGGCGAGTTGCTCGGCCTTCTCCTCGAGCGCCTTCCGTGCCTGCTCGATCTCGGCGTTCTTCCGCTCGACCTCGGCGTTCTGCACGGCGAGCTGGCGCGCCTTCTCCTCGAGGGCGACGTTGGTCTGCTGGAGCTCCTCCTGCTGCTGCCGGAGGAGGTCCTCGCTCTCGCGGAGGCTGCGCGCCTGCTCCTCGAGGCGGCGGTTCGTCTGCTGGAGCTCCTCCTGCTGGCTCTGCAGCTCCTGCGTCAGCCCCTGGCTCTGCGCCAGCAGCGCCTCCGTCCGCATGTTCGCCTCGATGGAGTTGAGGACGATGCCGATGGACTCGCTGAGCTGGTCGAGGAACGTGAGGTGGTTCTGGTTGAACGGCTGGAACGACGCCAGCTCGACGACGGCCTTCACCTCGCCCTCGAACAGGATCGGCAGGACGACGATGTTGCGCGGCGGCGCGCTCCCGAGGCCGGAGTTCACCTGGACGTAGCCCTCGGGCACGTCGGTCACCAGGATCCGCTCCTTCTCCAGCACGCACTGCCCGACGAGCCCCTCGCCCGGGCGGAACCGGTTGTTGAGCCCGCGCCGCTCGCGGTAGGCGTACGAGGCGAGGAGCCGGAGGACCGGCTCGGGGTCGCCCTCCACCTTCTCGGCCGTGAAGAACGCCCCGTGCTGGACGTTGACCAGCGGGGCGAGCTCGCTCAGGATCAGCTTCGAGACGGTGTGGAGCTCCTTCTGGCCCTGGAGCAGCTGCGTGAACTTCGTCAGGTTCGTCTTGAGCCAGTCCTGCTCCTGGTTCTTCCGCGTGGTGTCCTTGAGGTTGCGGATCATCTCGTTGACGTTGTTCTTGAGATCCGCCACCTCGCCCGCCGCCTCGACGGTGATCTTCTTGCTGAGGTCGCCCGCGGCGACGGCCGTCGTCACCTCCGTGATCGCGCGCACCTGCGTGGTGAGGTTGGCCGCGAGCCGGTTCACGTTGTCCGTCAGGTCGCGCCACGTCCCGCTCGCGCCGGGCACCTCGGCCTGCCCGCCGAGCTTCCCCTCGACGCCCACCTCGCGCGCCACCGTCGTCACCTGCTCGGCGAACGTGTCGAGCGTGTCGATCATGTTGTTGATGGTGTCGCGGAGCTCGGCGATCTCGCCCTGCGCCTCCACCTGCAGCTTGCGGTCAAGGTTGCCGCGGGCGACGGCCGTCACGACCTCGGCGATGCCGCGGACCTGCGTCGTGAGGTTGTCCGCCATCGAGTTCACGTTGTCGGTCAGGTCCTTCCACGTCCCGCTCACGCCGGGCACCTGCGCCTGCCCACCGAGCTCCCCTTCGGTGCCGACCTCCCGCGCCACGCGCGTCACCTCGGACGCGAACGCCGAGAGCTGGTCCACCATCGTGTTGATGGTCGTCTTGAGCTCGGCGATCTCGCCCTGCGCCTCGACGGTGATCTTCTTCGAGAGGTCGCCGTTCGCCACCGCCGTCGTGACCTCGGCGATGTTGCGGACCTGCGTCGTGAGGTTGTCGGCCATCGAGTTCACGTTGTCGGTCAGGTCCTTCCACGTGCCGCTGACACCCGGCACCTGCGCCTGCCCGCCGAGCTTGCCCTCCGTGCCGACCTCGCGGGCGACACGCGTCACCTCCGAGGCGAAGGACGAGAGCTGGTCCACCATCGTGTTGATGGTGTTCTTCAGCTCCAGGATCTCCCCCTTCACGTCGACCGTGATCTTCTTCGAGAGGTCGCCGTTGGCGACGGCCGTCGTGACCTCGGCGATGGCGCGCACCTGCGTCGTGAGG
>DATGQT010000209.1:0-11458 GCA_035304085.1 Rubricoccaceae bacterium | reverse complement strand
GACCACGGACCACGGACCACGGACCACGGACCACGGACCACGGACCACGGACCTACTGGCCTTCCGGCGCCTCGGCCTCGTCGGCGAGGCGGACGAAGTAGCGGCGGCGGTCCATCGCCACGACGCGGACGCGGCTGCCGGCGGCGACGAACGCCCCCTCCGTGAGCACCTCGACGCGCGTCCCGTCGATCTCCACGACGCCCGTGGGGCGGAGCGGCGTCACGGCGACGCCGGTGCGGCCGAGGAGGCGCGCGCGCGTCTCCTGCTCCTCCCCCGCCTCCAGGGGATCGGGCCGGAGCTCGTCGGCGAGGACGAACCGGTCCCAGGCCCCCGAGCGCCAGAGGTACGTGAACAACAGCCCCCCGCCGGCGACGGCACCGAGGAGGGCGAGGAAGCCGCCGAGCGTGCCCCCCGTCACGAACGCGTAGACCACCCCGACGCCGGCCGCGAGCACGCCGAGCACGCCCACCACGTTCACCCCCGGCACGAGGTACACCTCCACGGCCAGCAGCGCCAGGCCGACGAGGATGAGGACGACGGGGACGAGGAAGGTCACGGGGGGAAGTTAGAAGTTTGAAGTGGGAAGTTTGAAGTTGGTGGGGCGAACGCGGAGGGCACAGCGGCAGGGCGGATCGTTCTCACTTTACCCTTTTCACTTTACCCTTTTCACTTCTCCCTTTACACTTTCCCTCACTTCGACGCGGCTGCCACGGACGGACACCACCTCGACGGGCGTGCCGGCCGGGACGAACGCCCCCTGCGCGATCACGTCCACGCGGCGGCCCCCGATCTCGGCGACGCCGGCGGGGCGGAGCGGCGAGAGCGTGCGGCCGGTCTGGCCGAGGAGCGCCTCGTCGGTGTCGGCCGCGGTGTAGCCCTCGGCGGCGGTGAGGTCGGGGAGGAGGACGAACCGGCTGAAGCGCTCGGAGCGCGGGAGGTAGCGGCCGAGCGAGACGGCGAGGAGGACGAGGAGGACGAGGCTCGCCGCCAGCGTCGCCGCCGCGTGCGTCACCTCGGTGCCCGTCGGGAAGGCGAACCCCACGTTCGGGATCAGCGCCGCCAGGAGCGACCCCACGACGAGGAGGATCCCCGTGACGCCCGCCACGCCGAACCCCGGGATCACGAACACCTCCGCGAGGATCAGCGCCAACCCGACGACGAACAGCACGATCTCCCAGCTCTCGGCCAGCCCGAGCACGTAGTGCGGCGCGAAGAAGAGGGCGGCGCCGAGGAGGGCCATCGCCCCGGCGAACCCGAACCCCGGCGTCTGCATCTCGAAGTAGAGCCCCCCCATCATCATGAGCATGAGGATCGAGGCCACGATGGGCGAGCCGAGGAAGCGGAGGACGCGCTCGGTCGCCGTCACGGCGTGGACCTGCACCGGCTGCTCGGCCAGCCCGAGCTCGTCGAGGAGGGCGTCGAACGAGGGCACGACGGCGTCGGCGACGCCGAGGCGGAGGGCCTCGTCGGCCGTCAGCGAGAGGAGCTGGCCGGCCTCGGTGACGCCGGGGATGGCGATGCGCTCGTCCACCATCGCCTCGGCGATGCGGGGGTCGCGCCCGGTGGCCTCGGCCGTCGCGCGCATGAGGCTGCGCGTGTAGCTCTGCACCTTCTCCGAGGCGTACGCGCCCGTGGCGTCCACGGCCGTCGCCGCCCCCATCGAGGCGCCGGGCACCATCGCGATGCGGTCGTTGGCGTAGGCGATGAGGGCGCCGGCGCTGGCCGCGTCGCGGTTGATGAAGGCGACGGTGGGGACCGCCGCGTCGAGGATGGCCGCGCGGATGTGGTCGGCCGCGTCGAGGAGGCCGCCGAAGGTGTCCATCTCGAAGACGACGGCGCTGGCCCCGGCGGCCTCGGCGTCGGCGAGGGCGCGGTCCACGTAGCGCGCGAGCGCGTTGTCTATCGTCCCCTCGACGGGGACGCGGAAGACGGGCCCGTCGCCGGTGACGGCGAGGCGGACGCCCTCGTCGGGGCGCGCCGGGCTGGGCGGCTCCTGCGCCGCTGCAGTGCCCGCGAGGGCGGCGGCGAGGACGAGGAGGCGGAGCGGGAGGGCCATCGTGCGGTGGGGTCGTCTGTGCCGAACCTACGAACCGCCGGCTTCCTAAGATTCAGCGGGCGAGGGACCGCAGACCGCCGCAAGCCCTATGGGTCGTTCGGCCGTCGGCGCCCCTTCCTCGACGGCCGCTATCGCCTTACGGCTGTCGTATGCTCACCGCCGGCGGTCTGCGGTCGGCCGTCCGCCGTCCCCACGTCCCTCACGGCTCGATGACGATGGGGGTGCCCACGTGGACGAGGTCGTACAGCTCCTCCATGTGGACGTTGCGGAGGGCGACGCAGCCGCGCGTCCACGCGCGCTGGCGGCCCGAGCCCTGCCCGTGCACCTCGATGAGCCCCCCGAGCGCCGTCCCCATCGGCGGCGGGCGGAACGCCCGGTTCGCCTCGACGATGGCCTCGTACTGCCGCTCCGAGATCAGCCCCTCGCGCAGCCCCCGCGCCGCGTGCTCCTCGTTGGGGTAGCTCACGACGAGGGCGAGGTGGTATGCCGAGTTCGGGTTCTTCCGGGCGACGTAGAACGTGCCCTCGGGGATGCGGTAGTGGTCCCGCTCGCCGAGCGCCGCGCGCCGCACCTTGTCCCCCTCGCTCGCCGAGACGTCGGCGGGGTAGGTGCGGAAGAGCTCGGCGCCGCGGTAGACGTAGACGGCGCGGTCGCTCTTGTCCACGCGCACCCACAGGTTCGAGAGCGCCTCGGAGCGGACGTAGCCGCGCCGGTTCTCGCGCTCGATGAGGCTCCAGCCTCCCTCCTCGGCCAGCACACGGACGCCGTCGCGGAGGTCGAGGCGCACGGACGTCGCGCTGCCCGCGTCGGGCTCGGCGTAGACGGGCGTGTCGTCGGCGATGGCGTAGTAGGCCGGCGCCACGGTGGGGTCGAGCGGCGTCTCGAAGGCCGAGCGGGCGGCGCCGGGCTCGCCGCCGCCGGGCAGCGCCGGACCGGGCATCCCGGCGGGCTCGACGGCGAGCTGGGCGCGCGCGGGGGCGACCGCGCACACGATGGCGAGGAGGGGGACGATCAGGCGGAGGCGCATGAGGCGACGGGCGGACGACCCAAAGATAGGGGGACTCCGGGTTCTCCCGCAACGCCCGTGCCGCGACCATTCCATCACCGTACTCTGATCCGGCCGGGCCGCTCAGGCAGCGTCGGCGCGGGCCCGGTTGAGGGCGAGGCACTCGCGGTAGGCCTCCTCGACCCCCGAGAGCACGGCCCCCGCCGTCACCACGTCGGCCGACGCCTTGGCCGCGTCGGCCGCGTTCTGCGGCGCGAAACCGAGGCCGACGGCCGCGATGGCCTCGGCGTCCCCGACGGTGTCGCCCACGAAGGCGACCTCGCCGAGGTCCACCCCCTCCTCCTCGGCCAGCCACCGGATCGCCTGCACCTTCGTGAGCGCCCGCGGCACCACGTCTATCGAGACGTGGGTGTGGTACACGTGGAGATCCGGGAACCGCCCCGTTACGAAATCACGCACCGCCGGGAGCACCCGGGCGATCATCGCGGGGTCCGGGTGGACGATGCCCGCCTGCGCGCGCTTGCCGTAGTCGAGCGAGAACGCCGCGTCGAGGGGGGTGACGTGTTCGAGGTAGAAGGCGCGGACGGCGTCGAGCTCGCGCTCGACCTCGGGCGTGAGGGCGGGGTTCCAGCGGATCCGCGCCAGCGGCAGATCGAACCGGCCGCCGCCGCTCTCGAAGAGGGCCGGCGCCCGGAGGTCGAGCGCCTGCGCGACGGCCTCGACGTAGGCGTAGGCGCGGCCGGAGCAGACGGTGAGGCGGGGGAAGGCCGGCTCCGCCTCGGCCCGCGCCGCCCACGCCCGCAGCCGCGCGAACCCGTCGAGGTCGAACGGCCGGTACGGCTCAGCCAGGCACCCGTCGATGTCGGCGATGAAGAGCTTGATCAAGGCGTCCGTAGTCCGTGGTCCATAGTCACTCCACGTCGAGCAGGATACCGACGGGATGGACCTCCGGTGCCTCCGCGCCGGGGAGCGTCACCCCGCCCTCCGTCGCTTTCACGTAAACGTCGCGGCCGGCCTGGCGGACGAGGAGTTCGAACGGGACGCCCGCGAGCGTGCCGTCGTCGCCCTCTACGCGCCAGGCGAGGCGGCGGCCGTCGGCGTCCCACGTCGTGCGCAGGGTGGGGACGCGGTCGCCGTAGACCCAGTAACCGAAGAAGGCGTCGAGGTCTCGGCCGCCCTCCTCTTCGAGCACGGTCTGGAGGGCGACGGTCGAGAGCGGGCGGTCGGCGTAGGCGGCGGCGAGACGGCGGAGGGCGCGGAAGAAGGCGTCGTCGCCGAGACGGAGGCGGAGCAGGTGGAGGACGCTGCCGCCCTTCTGGTAGACGGTGGGCGTGAGGAGGGCTTCGGGGGTGCGGTACGCCTCGGGCACGAGCGGGCGCCGGGCGTCGCGCGCCGGGAGCTGCGCCATCCGCACGCGGTGCCGCGCCGCCGCCTCCGGCCCGTCGAGGCGCTCGTAGACGACGGTGGTGAGGTAGGTGGCGAACCCCTCGGCCAGCCAGAGGTCCCGCCAGTCCGCCGGGACCACGTCGTTGCCGAACCACTGGTGCGCGGCCTCGTGCACGTTCACCTCCTCCAGCACGTCGAGGCGGTCGTAGAGGTCGGCCGAGAGGAAGGGGGCCGCGGCGTTCTCCATCCCGGCGAAGCGCATCGGCACCTGGACCGTCGTGTAGGCGGCGTAGGGGTAGGGGCCGAGGAGGGCGGCGAGGGTGTCTAGGATGGCGCCGGTGCGGGCGAGCCCGCCGGCCTCCCCGGGCGCCAGCAGCGCGTGCCGGACGGGCACCGTGCCCGCCGTGTCCGTCACCACCGTGAACGTGTCGGCGACGGCGAAGGCGAGGGTGTAGACCGGGGCGTCGGCGTCGAGGCGGAAGGCGTGGCGGCGCCAGTCGTCCGTCTCCTCCATACCCTCCGGCGTGCCGCTGGCGACGACGTCGTAGCGCGCGGGCACCTCCAGGTAGAGCACGAAGCGCGCGGGGTCGGACGGGTGGTGGACGGCGGGGAGCCATCCGGCCGTGCGCGCGGGCCAGCCTTCGGCGTAGACCACCCGCTGCCCGGCCGCCTCGGCGCGGTAGAGCCCCTCCTCCACCCTGCCCCGGTACGTCACTTCGACGACGGAAGCGCCGTCGGCACTGAGGGAGACGACGAGCCGCTGCCCCTCACGCTCGAAGGTGACCGGCCGGCCGTCCACCGTCACCGCCTCCACCGCCATCGCGTCGTCCAGCCCGAGGACGAGGAGCCGGGCGTCGGGGTGGGCCACGTCGAGGCGCGCGTGGCCGGCGGCGGCGAGCGTCTCGGGGTCGAGGCGGAGGGCGACGTCGTAGCGCCGCACGTCCACGCCCGGCGTCGGGGCGGGCGGCGCGTCGGCGCGGCAGGCGGCGAGGGCGAGGAGCGCCAGCGTCCCGGCGCGCGCGGGTGCGCGAGGGCCCATCGCGGACCGGCTCAGGGCGCCTGGAGGAACGCCCTCACGAGCCGGTCGAACCCTTCGGGGTCCACCATCTGCGGGAGGTGGTCGGCCCCCGGCATCCGCTCGACCCGTGCACCCGGCATCCGCTCGGCCGTCGCCTCCGCCACGCGCTGCACGACGGGCGTGTCCTCCTCGCCGATCACGAAGAGCACGGGCGCGCGGATCTCGCCCACGCGCTCGTAGGCCGGCGGGTCGAGCGGCTCCTCGGGCCAGTGCGGCAGGAGGAAGATGGCCTGGTTCTCCTCGACCATCGCCCGCAGGAGCGGGGCCGTCCGCGGGTCGCGGCTCGTCACGGCCACCATCGGGTGAGCGAGCCACATCTCCGCCGCCCGCGCCGTCCCCTCCGCCTGCGCCGCCGCGAACACCGCCCGCACGTCCCCCACGTCGGCCTCGGTGTAGGGGTACCCGTTCGCCCCGCTCGCCACGACGACGAGCTTGCCGACACGCGCGGGGTGGACGAGCGCGAACTCGAGGGCGAACGCGCCGCCGACCGAGTTCCCCACGAGGTGGGCCTGTGCGATGCCGAGGCGGTCGAGGAGCCGGGCGAGATCGGCCGCGGGCGAGTAGACCGAGTCGGGCGGCGTCGAGCGGCCGAAGCCGCGGTGGTCGTAGCGGACGACGCGGAAGGAGCGGGCGAGCGACGCGAACTGGGCGTCCCACATCCGCCGGTCGCCGAACCCGCCGTGGACGAGGACGACGGCCGGCCCCTCCCCCGCGGCCTCGTAGTAGAGCCGCCCGCCGTCCACCTCGACGTACCCCGTCTCGACGGAGCCGGGGGGCCGGGAGCCGGCGCAGCCCGCGAGCAGCAGGAGGGCGAGGGGGAGCACGGCGCGCGCCATGGCCGTCAGCCCTCCCCTTTCGCGGCCATCAGCTGCTCGATGAGCGCGTCGGAGACGCCCATCGCCGAGAAGCCGCCGTCGTGGTAGAGCGTCTGCATCGTCACCATCCGCGTGAGGTCGGAGAGCAGCGTGACGCAGTAGTCGGCGCAGGAGGCGGCGTCGGCGTTGCCGAGGGGGGCGAGGGTCTCGCCGAAGGCGAACATGGCGTCGAACCCCTTGATGCCGCCGCCGGCCGTCGTGCGCGTGGGGCTCTGGGAGACCGCGTTGATGCGGATGCCGCGGCGGCCGAGGCGGTAGCCGAACGCGCGCACGATGGACTCGAGCAGCGCCTTCGCGTCGCCCATCTCGCTGTACTCCGAGAAGACGCGCTGGGCGCCGATGTAGGAGAGCGCGAGGATGGAGCCGCCGTCGGCGAGGGCGTCGGTCTGGAGGCCGGCGTGGACGACGCGGTGGAGGCTCACGGCCGAGACGTCGAGCGTCTTGAGGTACCAGTCGTGGTTGAGGTCGTCGTAGGGCCGCCCCTTCCGCACGTTGATCCCCATCCCGATGGAGTGGACGACGAAGTCGACGGGCCCGCCGAGGTGGGCCTTCGCCTCCTCGAACACCGCCCGCAGCTCGTCGTCGTTCGTCGCGTCGGCGTAGACGACGGGGGCGCCGTGGCGCTCGGCGAGCTTCTCGAGGCTGCCGAAGCGGCGGGTGACGGGGGCGTTGGAGAGGACGAACCGGCCGCCCTCGCGGGCGACGGCCTCGGCGATGTGCCAGGCGAGCGAGCTCTCGTCGAGGGCGCCGAAGACGACGCCGGTCTTGCCGCGGAGGAGGCCGAAGCCCTCGGCGGGGATCGCGTGGGGATGAGCCATGGGAGAAGGGGTGAACGGAAACGGCGGGACGGCAAAGCTAGCCATCCCGCCGCTCGGAGGGGGAAGAGGATCGTGGGATCGTGGGATCGTGGGGTCGTAGGAGCGGGAGGCCCGTCGCCTACGCGCTCACGTTCGCACCCACTCACACCCCCTTGTCCGGCCGGCTGATCCACACGGCTCCGGGCTCGCCCGAGGCCCCGTCGCCCAGCGGCTGGGCGCCGAGGAGGCCGTCGAGCTTCTCGAGGAGGCCCGCCTTGAAGACGGGCTTCGAGACGTAGTCGTCGAAGCCGGCCTCGAGGCAACGGTCGCGGTCGTCGGGGTAGGCGTAGGCCGTGAGGGCGAGCGTGCGCACGGCGGCGATGAGGGGGTCGCGCCGGATGGCCTGGACGGCCTCGATCCCGTTCATGCCGTCGCAGAAGTTGAGGTCGAGCACGGCGACGGCGACGGGGGCGCCGGCGGCCTGCCGCTCGCGGAGCACGGCGACGGCCTCCTCGGCCGTGGCCACCTGGAGCACCTCGTAGCGGTCACGGAGGTAGAAGTAGAGGAGGCGGCGGTTCTCCGGGTAGTCGTCGGCGACGAGGACGGTGGGGCGGCGGAGGCCGCCTTCGGGGCTGGCGAGCGGGCGCCGAGCGGGCTCGGTCATGGGGCCACGGGGTGAGAGAGTGGGGTCCGGCGGACACGGGGAGCGCCCCCGTGCCCTGCGACTCCGGCAGGGCGGCGGCGCGCCACGTGTCCCGGGTATCGGCGGGCGCAGCCGGGGGGTTAAGGGGGCTCTCGGCTGCGTGCCGTCCGCTTTCAGCGGCCGATAGCCCCGCCCCCCACAGCCGATAAGCTGAAAGCCGACAGCCTCACCCCAGCAGCCCCAGCCGCCCGCCGACGGCGGCGTAGGCGGCGCCGAGCGGGGCGGCGGCCTCCATCATCGCGGCGTGGAGGCGCCCGTTCGAGGCGACGATCCCCCCCGAGAACACGGGGTCGGCGCCGTCGGGCAGCCCGGAGACCCGCCCCCCGCCCTCCTCGACGAGCACGACGCCGGCGGCGCTGTCCCACGGCGCCAGCCCGGCCTCGAAGAACCCGTCGCACCGGCCGCAGGCGACCCATGCGAGGTCGACGGCCGCTGCGCCGGGCCGCCGCACGCCGCTCGTCGTGCGCATGAACGCCTCGAGCGCCTCGAGGTACCCCCGCACGTACCGGTAGTCGCGGAACGGGAAGCCGGTGGCGATGAGGCTCGCCCCGAGGGCGTCGGTCTCGGAGACGGAGACCGGGCGGCCGTCGAGCGTGAGGCCGTGCCCGCGCACGGCGCTGAACAGCTCGTCGTGGGCCACGTCGAGGACGACGCCGAGGACGAGGGCGGGGCCGTCCTGGAGCGCGATGGAGACGGCGTAGGGCGGTACGCCCCGCGAGAAGTTCTTCGTGCCGTCGAGGGGATCGACGATCCACCGACGGCCCTCGCTGGTCGGGGCGATGGCCGGCTCGTCGGCCCCTTCCTCGGCGAGGAGGCCGTCGCCGGGGAAGGCGGCGTGGAGGCGCTCGGCGATGAGCCGCTGCGCCTCCTCGTCCACGAACGTGACGGGGTCGTGGTGGCCCTTGTCGCGGACGGCCGCGGGGTCGATGCCGCCGGCGTGGCGGCGGATGAAGGCGCCGGCCTCGCGGGCGGCGGCCTCGGCAGTGGCGCGCTCGCGGGCGTAGGCGGAGGAGTCGGTCATGGATCGGGGGCCGGAGGGGCGCCTGCAACCCGGCACGGCGGTCCCGGGTTCGCCCCGCGCTCCGGCTTCGCGGCTCCTTTCCCGGCCCTCCCCTCGATGTATCGCCTCCACCTTCCGTCGGTCGCCCTCGCCCTCCTCCTCGCCGCCTGCGCCGACGCCCCATCCCCCACGCAGGCCCCCGCCCCCGCCGCCGACTCCGCCTTCGCCCTCCTCGCCGGGCTCGACGCCGACGCCGTCGCCGCGGCCTACCGCCGCCTCGACGGCCTCGCCCACACCGCCGAGGTCCGCCTCACCGTCAGCGACGACGCGGGCACCCGGACGGCGACCCGGACCCTCGCCCGCCGCCCTACGGGCGACGGGATCGAGGAGCGCCTCGTGGTGACCGAGGGGGACACCACGCTGCTCCGGGACTGGACCGAGCGGCTCCGGCCGGCGAACCCCCTCCCCGCCCTCCTGCCCGAGGAACCCGCCTTCCTCGTGCCCCGCTCGCGCGAGGACTACCGCTACGCCGTCGGCCCCGACACCGTCGTGGGCGGCTCCCGGCTCCGCGTCGTCGAGGCGGCGCTGCGGCCGGGCGGAGCGAGCGAGCAGGCCGTCCGCCGCGCCCGCTACTTCCTCCGGCCGGGCACCGGCGACGTGCTCGGCGTCGAGGTCGTGCGCGCCTCGGCCTCCGCGATCTTCGACGAGGCCGGGTGGGCACGCGTCCTCCTCCAGCCCGGCCCCGACGGCGCGCCCGTCCCCGCCCTCGCCGTGGTCGAGACGACGGTGGACGTGCCCGGCGCGCCGCCCCGCCGCGTCCGCCTCGAGCAGCGCTTCCGCGACGTGCGCGCCGATTGACCACGGACCGCCGACGGCAGACCGCCGACGGAGGGGGATGTCGCTGCTATCCGGCCCCGAGACTACCTTCGACGCATGCCCATCGCGCCACCGCTCGCCACTGACCTCCCGCCGCTGCTGCGCACCGTGCGGTTCGGGCGCCCGCTCCGGTGGCTGGCCGAGACGGGTTCGACGAACGCCGACGCGGCGGCGTGGGCCGTCGAGGGCGTGGCCGAGGGCGCCGTCGTCGGCGCCGAGCACCAGACGGCGGGGCGTGGCCGGCACGGCCGCGCGTGGTCCGACGCGCCCGGCATGAACCTCCTCTTCTCGGTCGTCCTCCGCCCGCCGCTCCCGCCCGAGCGCCTCGGCCTGGTCCCCCTCGCGGCCGGCGTCGCCGTGGCCGAGGCGGTGGCGCCGTGGGTGGCGCCGGTGGTACCGCAGCTGAAGTGGCCCAACGACGTGCTCCTCGGCGGGAGGAAGGCGGCGGGCCTCCTCCTCGAAGGGCACCTCGCTCCGGGCACGCCCTCCACCCTCGTCCTCGGCCTCGGCCTCAACGTCAACCAGCCCGACTTCCCGCCTGAGATCGCCGGCAGCGCCACGTCGCTCGCCCTAGAGGCGGGCCGCCCGCTCCCGCGCGCCCCCCTCCTCGCCGACCTCCTCCTCGCGCTCGAACGCCGCTACGACGCCCTCCTCGGCGGCGACGGAGCGGGGGTGTGCGCCGCGTTCGAGGCGCGGATGGCCGGGCGTGGCACCGAAGCCGCCGTCGCCTTCGCCGAGGACGGCCGCCCCCCCCTCCGCGGCACGCTCCTCGGCGTGGACCCGACGGGCGCCCTCCGCCTCGCCACCCCCGACGGTCCCCGCCTCGTCGCCGCCGGCGAAGTCACCTTTCAAAAGGGAAAATTGAGAAGGGAAAAGTGAAAAAGGACGGCCGCTCCCTTTCTCACTTTTCACTTTTCACTTCTCACTTCTCACTTTCCGTGTTTCTCGCGCTCGATGTCGGCAACAGCGAGACGAAGGCCGGGCTCCACGACGGGGCCGGCTGGGTGCGCACGGCCCGCACCGCCACGGACGCCGGCGGCGCGGCGGCGTGGCTCCGGGCGCTGGCGCGCGACGCGCGCGTGGACGCGGCCGGGCTCGCCTCCGTCGTCCCCGCGCGGACGGCGGCGTGGGCCGCGGCCGTGCGCGAGGCCTTCTGGGTGGAGGCCGAGATCGTGCACGCGGCGATGCCCCTCCCCTTCCGCCTCGCCTACGAGACGCCGGAGACGCTCGGCACCGACCGCCTCGCCGCCGCCGCCGCCGCCTGGCACCGGCTCGGCCGCGACGCGCAGGGGCAGGCCCGCCCCGTCGTCGCCCTCGACGCCGGGACGGCGGTGACGACGGAGGTGGTGACGGCCGACGGCGTCTACCTCGGCGGCGCCATCGCGCCGGGCGCGCCGCTCCTCCTCCGCGCCCTCACCGAGCGGACGGCCCAGCTCCCCCACGTGGGCTGGCCCTCCGACCCCTCCCCCATCGGCGCCTCGACGCAGGCCGCCATGCAGGCCGGCCTCGGCGTCCTCTACCTCGACGGCGTGCGGGGCCTCCTCGCCCGCACCGCCGCCGCCCTCGGCACGAGGCCGTTCGTCGTCGCCACCGGCGGCTGGGCCGGCTGGCTGGCGGAGCGGCTGGAGACCATCGACGCCGTCGAGCCGCACCTCGTCCTCGACGGCGTCCGCCTGCTGGT
>DATGQT010000208.1:0-3756 GCA_035304085.1 Rubricoccaceae bacterium | reverse complement strand
CCAGACGCGCAACCCCGAGCACCCCGCCCTCCAGTTCGCCCTCCGCCACGACTTCGACGGGTTCGCCGCGCACGAGCTGGCCGAGCGGCAGGCCCTCGGCTACCCGCCCTTCGGGCGGATGGTGGGCGTCGAGTTCAAGGGGCCGGAGGAGCGGAGCGTGCAGCAGCTCGCCGAGCGGTGGACGGCCGGGCTCGCGGCCGAGGCGCAGCAGGTGGCCGGCGTCGAGGTGCTCGGGCCGACGGCGGCGTTCGTCGGGCGCGTCAAGCGGCAGTGGCGCTACCACACGATCCTGAAGGCGCCGCGGACGCTCCCGCCGCCCGTCCTCACTGCGCTCGTCCGCGCCGCCGCCGACCGCGCCGGCGCCCCGCCGAAGGGCCACCGCGTCAACGTGGACGTGGACCCGCTGGGGCTGTTCTAGCGGGCGCGCTCCAGCGCCGGGCGGTCCCAGCCGGCGCGGTCGGCGGCGGCCTCGTAGGTGGACTGCAGGAACGCGAGCAGCGCCTCGTCGGGGTCCGCGGCGGTGCGCACGGACTCGTACGGCAGGAGGAACTCGCCGAGCCCCTCGTGGAAGTAGGCGGCCTCGGGCGCGACCGGGGCGGTGGAGAAGCCGTCGGGCGCGGGGTAGGCGTAGGCGTAGAAGGCGGCCTCGCCGAGGCCGGTGCCCGGCCAGAAGCCCGCGCTGGAGAGCTCGTGCGAGTAGGCCTCGTGCATCACGAAGTCACCCACGTTCGGGAAGCCGCCGGGGTGACGCGGGGCCGTCCGGCCCGAGAAGCGCGTCACGGCGAGGTCGAAGGCGCCCCAGAAGAAGTGCGACGGGCTCGCCTTGCCGAGGAAGCGCCCACGGAAGGCCGTGAACACGCGGTCGGCCTGCACGAGCGCGCGCCAGAAGCGCTGCGCGGCCTCGCCGTCGTAGCTCGCGTGGCGCTCGTCCTCCTCGAACGGGACGGCCTCCTCCAGCTCGACCGGCACGGGCCAGATCGCGACGTCGAGGCCGAGCGCCCGGAGGGCCGTCCTCACCGCCCGGTAGAACGCCGCGACCGACATCGGCTCGAGGTCGAACGCGTGCTGCCCCCCGTCCGACGTGCTCAGGCGCAGCGCGTGATCGAGGAAGTCGAACGTGACCTCGAACGTGCGCGGGCCACAGGGCACGGTAGAGGTCGTGAGCCCGCGCGGGGTGACGTAGAGCGTCACGTTCCACCAGTGGTTGACGAGGGGGGCCTGCGCGAGACGGAGCTTGCCGACGATCTGGCTCCACAGGTGGAGCGTGGTGCAGGTGTCCTGCCACGCCGCGAGCGGTGGGAGCTGCGGCCAGTCGGCGCCGCCGGGGGCGGGGAGGAGTGGCATGTCCGGGGACGAGAGGAGGGGCGCAGGGACGCCGCGGCGGCTGCGTCCCTGCACCGTAGGAAGAGGAGTGGGTCAGGCCGCCTCGCCCTGCTGCAGGACGGCCTGCACCTCGATCACGATCTCGACGTCCTCGCTGACGAGCCAGCCGCCGGTCTCGAGGGCCACGTTCCAGTTGAGCCCGAAGTCCTTCCGGTTGATCGTCGTGCCCGCCTCGAAGGCGACGCGCGTGCCGCCCCAGGGGTCGGGGCCCTCGCCGAGGAACTCGCCCTCGAGCGCGACGCGCTTGGTCACCCCGTGCATCGTGAGGTCGCCGACGAGCGTGAACCGGTTGCCGTTCACGTCGCGCACCTCGGTGCTCTTGAACGTGATGGTGGGGTAGGCGTCGACCTCGAAGAAGTCGGCCGAGCGGAGGTGCGCGTCGCGCTTCTCCTCGTTGGTGGTGATGGACTGCGTCTGGACCGTCGCCTCGGCCTCGAGCGTCGAGAGGTCGCCCGGCGCCATGCGGACGGTGCCCTCGAACTGCTCGAAGGCGCCGCGCACCTTCGAGAAGCCGAGGTGGCGGACGACGAACCCGAGGCGGGAGTGCGCGGGGTCGACGATGTAGGTCTGGATAGCGACGTCCTGTGTAGTCGTGCTCATGACGGGTGAGATCTGGTTGGGATGTGAGCGGGTCCTCGTTGGATTTACTTGTTTGAACAAGGTTCCCGACCGGAGCCGATCTCCGGCCGTCCCCGACGGGCGTTTCCCCATATCCACCGCCCCTTCGCACGGCGCCGGGTACCCCCGGTGTATATTGCCTCTGCCGGTCAGTCACGCGCCTCGTGCGCGCGTCGGCCGCTCGCCGGCGAAGTGAGGGCAAGTCCCGCACGGCCAGCTCCCTCTGAACCCCGTCAGGGCCGGAAGGCAGCAGCGGTAGGAGGTCGAAGCGGCGCGATGCGGATCGCTTGCCCTCACTTTTTTTGTTCACCCGTGGTCCGTGGTCCGTGGTCCGTCGCCGGCCCGCTTCTGTCCGTAGCTTCGCGGCCCCGGAAGGGGACCACTGACCACTGACTACGGACCACTGACCACCGTGTACGACGCCGTCATCGTGGGCGCCGGGCCGGGCGGGGCCACCGCCGCCGCCGTCATGGCCCGCCGCGGCCTCCGGCCCCTCCTCCTCGACCGCGACGCCTTCCCCCGCGACAAGATCTGCGGCGACGCCCTCTCCGGGAAGACCGTCGACGTGATGAAGCGGCTGGGGATGATCGACGCCCTGCTCGCCACGTCCCAGATCGACTCGTGGGGCGTCACGTTCTCCGGCCCCTACGGCGACGAGGCCGCCATCCCGTTCACGAAGGCGCTCGACAAGCCCGTCGCCCCGGGCTTCGTCTGCGACCGCGTCACGTTCGACAAGCTGGTGTTCGACCAGGCCGTCGCGGCGGGGGCGGAGGTGTGGACGGGCGCCGTCGTCACCGGGCTGCTGCGCGAGGGCGAGCGGGTCGTCGGCGTGCGCGTGAAGCGCGACGGGCGCGAGGAGGAGGTGCGCGCGCCGCTCACCGTCGGCGCCGACGGGGCGTACTCGGTGGTGGTGCGCGAGCTCGGCGCCGCCGGCGTCGGCGGCATGGACCAGCTCCACGAGGCGCACTACTGCGCCGGCCTCCGGTGGTACTGGGAGGGCGTGACGGGCTTCCACGAGCGCAACCACATCGAGATCCACTTCGTGGACGAGGCCATCCCGGGCTACTTCTGGATCTTCCCGATGGCCGACGGGAAGGCGAACGTCGGCCTCGGGATGCTGTCGAGCATCGTCAAGAAGAAGGACATCAAGCTGAAGCCGCTGCTGGAGCGGCTCGTCGAGCACCCCCGCTTCCGGGAGCGCTTCGCGGGGGGGCGACCGCTGGAGAAGATCCGCGGCTGGGGCCTCCCGCTGGGCTCGAAGCCGCGCCCGCTCGCCGGCGCCGGCTGGATGCTCGTCGGCGACGCCGGCAGCCTGATCGACCCGTTCACGGGCGAGGGCATCGGCAACGCGATGGTCTCGGCCGAGAAGGCGGCCGACTGGGCGCTCCGGGCGCGGGAGGCGGGCGACTACTCCGCCGCCTTCCTCGACGGCTACCGCCGCGACGTCATGGCCTACCTCGGCGACGAGCTCCGCCTCAGCCACGCGATGCAGCGGCTCGGCCGCTGGAAGTGGCTCCTCAACAAGGTCATCGAGAAGGCCGCCCGCTCCCCCGAGGTCGCCGACGCCATCAGCCAGATGTTCGACGACGAGGAGGAGCGCGAGAAGCTGATCTCGCCGCTGTTCTACCTCCGCCTGCTGACGGCCTGAGAAGACCGCGGAAGGGGCACGCCCTCCACGAACGTGTCATCCTGAGCGGAGTCCCGCGAAGCGGGACAGAGCCGAAGGATCTAGCCCCGGTACGACGGTGGCCGGAT
>DATGQT010000207.1:0-7425 GCA_035304085.1 Rubricoccaceae bacterium | reverse complement strand
TCAGTAGGTCTGCTCCGGGATCAGCTCGTTGAGGAGGTGGACGTTCGTCGGGCTCCGCTGGATCTGCTTGACGAGCGCCTGCATCGCCTCGACGGGGTGCCGCTCGTTGAGCACGCGGAAGAGCATCGTGCGCTGGCGCATCTGCTCCTCGCTCATGAGCCGCTCCTCGTTCCGCGTTCCGGACTTGCGGATGTTGATGGCGGGGTAGATCCGCTTGTCGGCGAGCTCGCGGTCGAGCACGATCTCGGCGTTGCCGGTCCCCTTGAACTCCTCGAAGATCACGTCGTCCATCCGGCTGCCCGTCTCGACGAGCGCGGTGGCGATGATGGTGAGGCTGCCGCCGTTCTCGATGTTCCGCGCGGCGCCGAAGATCTTCCGCGGCATCACGAGGGCGCGGGCGTCGAGGCCGCCGGACATCGTGCGGCCGGAGTTGCCGCCCCAGAGGTTGAACGTCCGCCCGAGCCGCGTCAGCGAGTCGAGCAGGATCACGACGTCGTGGCCCTGCTCGACGAGGCGTCGGGCGTACTCGAAGGCGAGCGTGGCGACGCGGATGTGGTTGTCTTCGCCGTAGTCGTTGGAGGAGGCGAAGACGGTGGCGGCCGTGTTCCGCTTGAAGTCGGTGACCTCCTCGGGCCGCTCGTCGATCAGCAATGCGATGAGCTTGACCTCGGGGTGGTTCTGCCGGATGCCGGCGGCGATCTGCTTGAGCATCACGGTCTTGCCGGCGCGCGGCGGCGCGACGATGAGGGCGCGCTGGCCTTTCCCGAGCGGTGCCACGAGGTCCACGACACGCATCGAGACGTCGGCGGGGCCGGTGACGAGGTTGAGCTTCTCGTCGGGGTAGATGACGAGGCCGTCGTCGAAGTCGGGCGTCTCCTTCCAGGCCTCGGGGTCCATCCCCATCACCTCGTCGACGCGGGTGACCTGCCAGGCCCCTTTCCGGCCGGGCTTGATGATGCCCTTGAGGACGACGCCGTCGCGGAGGTTGTGCTTCTGGATGAGGGGGGGCGGCATGAAGGGGTCGTTGTCCCCCTTCTGGAGCGAGGTCGAGACGGCGCGGATGAAGCCGAACTTCTTGTCACCGATGAGCTCGAGCATGCCCTCGAAGGGCTCGCCGGGGTGGCCGCCGCCGTCGTCGAAGCGCTCGCCGCGCTTCTTGTCCTTCTTGCGGCGGTTCCGGTCGCGGCGGCGTCGGCCGCGCTCGGGGCCTTCGTCGCCCCCCTCGCCGGGGCGCTCGCCGGGGCGCTCCGGGGCGGCGCCACGCGCCGCGGGTTCGGGAACCGGGGCGACCTCGGCGTAGGCGCCGTTCCTGGAGAGCGGCTCGGCCGGCGCATCAGGCGGCCCTTCGGGCGCGGGGGCGTTGGGAGCGGCCTCCGGGTTTCGGGCGCGGCGCGCGGTGGCGCGGCGGCGCGGCTTCGCTTCCGCCTCGGGCGGCCCGCCGGCGCCGGGCGCCTCGGGCGTCGGGGTCTCGTCGGGGGACGGGCGGAGCTGTTCGTCTGCCATGAACGGGATTGCTGGTGAGTACGGGGGCCGCCCCGCGCGGGCGGTGCGGCGATGGAGTCGGGGGATAGGGGTGCCCGCGCCGCCGGCGCGGAGACGATGGACGCGGCGCCGGGAGGCGCTGGGCCGCGCCGGGCGGGGCGCACGTAGCCCCGCGGGAGTCGGGCGGCGGTCAAGAGAACGAGCCGGCGCGGCGTCGGGCCGTTGCGTGGGCGCGCTGGCGCGGAATAGTGGGGGCGGCGTAGGCCGCGCTACCCCGGAGCTGGTGCAACAATCGGGCCGCCGGGCGGTTCGCCTCCCACTCCTCCGTCTCCTCCGGGTGCAACGACGGCGCTCCGTGTGGCTGAGGGCGACCTCGCGGGCCCGCGCTGAGGGGCGACCGGCGGAAGGGGCTACTAGGCCTCAGTGCCGGCCGTCCCGGCGAGCCTCGCACTCAGTGACACGCCCCGCAATATAGATGGTTTCGGCACCCACGGCAACTTCATCGCGCCCGGAACACCGTTTCTCACCAGAACCGTGGGGATTACCCCCACCGACCGGCCATACGCCGTTAGCGCAGCGTGCCTCTGAACCGGCCCGGCCCGTCAATATTCCGAGGATGGAGCGAGGCGAAATTGGGCGCAGGGCGCCACCGCGCTATCCTCGGCCTTTCGCTACTCGCTCCCCCGACACCCGTGCCCACCTTCGAGATCGAACGGCGCCACTGGGCTGCAGGCCGCCGGTTCGTGGCGGGGCTGGACGAGGCGGGGCGTGGGTGCCTCGCCGGGCCCGTCATCGCCGCGGCCGTCGTCCTCCCGCCCGACGCCCTCCTCCCCGGGCTGGACGACTCGAAGAGGCTCTCGCCGGAGCAGCGGGCGGCGTCCTACGAACGCATCCACGCCGAGGCGCTGGCCGTGGGCGTGGGGCTGTGCTCGCCGGAGGAGATCGACCGGCTGAACGTCCTCCGCGCCACGCTCGAGGCCATGCGCCGCGCCGTCGCCGACCTCGCCCTCACGCCTGACCTCCTGCTCGTGGACGGCAATCAGCCGCTCACTGCGCCGCCCTGCGCGCAGGAGACCGTCGTGCAGGGGGACACCCGCTGCCTCTCCATCGCCGCCGCGTCCGTCGTGGCGAAGGTGACGCGGGACCGGCTGATGGTGGCGCTCGACCGCGACTTCCCGCACTACGGATGGGCGCGACACAAGGGGTACCCCACGGCGGAGCACTACGCCGCGCTCGCGGCGCACGGGCCCTGCCTGCACCATCGCCGTACGTTCCGCCTCACGCGGTAGGCGGCAGCGCGTCGAGGGCGTGGGCCGCGGCAAGGGCGACCTCCTTCGGCGTCAGCCCGTCCGCCTCGACGACCACGTCGGCCTGCTCGTAGCGCGGGGCGCGCTCCGCCAGCAGCGCCTCGACGCGCGCCCGGAGGGCCTCGCCCCGGAGCGGTCGTCCCTCGGCGTCCCGGAGGAGCGGGCGCGGCGCGGGGTCGGCTTCGAGCCGCGCCACGAGCGCCTCCACGGGGAGACGGAGGTAGACGACGCGCCCCGCGGCCTGCGCCGCCTCCATCGCCCCCGGCACGACGAGCGTCCCGCCCCCCGTCGCCACGACGACCTGCTTCTTGTCGAAGGTCTTTTCGAGCGTCTCGCGCTCGGCGGCGCGGAAGGCGGCCTCCCCCTCGGCGAAGAGGTCGGGGATGGAGCGGCCCGACAGCACGGCGACGAGGCGGTCGAGGTCGATGGCGGTGAAGCCGAGGCGGGCGGCGAGCGACCACGCGGCGGCGCTCTTGCCGCTGCCCATGAAGCCGGTGAGGTAGATCCGCTGCGGGAAGGGCGGCGGCGGGAGGAGGAAGTCCGTGCGCATGGCGCGTAAACTCCGCACGCCTCAAGCGCCACGCCACCCCGCCATGCCCACCTACCGCCTCCTCGTCGAGTACGACGGCACCGCCTTCCACGGCTGGCAGGTGCAGCCGGACGGACCGACGGTGCAGGCGGCGCTGGAGGACGCCCTCACGACAGCGCTCCGCACCCCCGTCGGCGTCGTCGGCTCGGGTCGGACGGACGCGGGGGTCCACGCGCGCGGACAGGTGGCCCACTTCGTGACCGAGCACGAGGTGGACACGTTCCGCCTCCTCGCCTCCCTCAACGGCCTCCTCCCCCCCACCGTCGCCGTGCTCGCGGTCGAGCGGGCGCCGGACGGCTTCCACGCCCGCTACGACGCCGTCCGGCGGCACTACCACTACCACGTCGCCACGGCCCCGCGCGCGCTCGACCGGCACGCCCGCTGGCTCCTCCGCCCCCCGCTCGACTTCGACGCGATGAACGCGGCTGCTCGCTGCCTCCTCGGCCGCCACCCCTTCGACACGTTCTGCATCACGCAGTCGGCCACGAAGAACAGGGTGTGCACGGTCGAGCGGGCCGCGTGGGTGCCCGAGGCGCGCGAGGGCGACTGGCGCTTCGAGATCGCCGCCGACCGGTTCCTGCACGGGATGGTGCGCGCCGTCGTGGGGACGCTGGTGGAGGTGGGCCGGGGGAAGCGGGACCCCGACGCGCTGCCGGGCCTCCTCGCCGCGCGCGACCGCCGCGCCGCCGGCCCCGCCGCCCCTGCGAGGGGCCTCGTGCTGGAGCGCGTGGACTACCCCGAGGGCACGGCGGACAGCCCGGACTCCGGCCTCCGGCGGACGTAGCTTCCCCGCCCTTCGCCTCCTCCCCATGCCAACGATCCCGCCCGCAGGGCCCCGCGCGCCCCTCGTCCTCATCCTCGCCCTCGCCGCCGCCGGCTGCGAGCGGCCGTTCGTGGCGCCCGACCCGGTGGTGCTCTCGGAGACGAGCCCGGACCTGAGCGTGGTGCAGACGGCGGAGGCCCTCCCCCTCCGCCTCCGCGTCTCCGACGCCGCCGGCGTCGAGCGCGTGATGGTGAACGGCGAGGCGGCCTCGCCCTCGCCCGAGCCCGGCGTCTTCCTCGACACCCTCCGCCTCCGACTCGGCCTCAACCCCCTCTTCGTCGCCGTCCTCGACGACGAGGGGAACGTGGCGGAGGACACGCTCTACGCCGCGTACCTGCCTTACGAGACGGCGCTCGCCGGGCCGCTCCCCGAGCGGCGCTACGGGCACACCGCCACCGCCCTCGCCGACGGCAGCGTGCTCATCGCCGGGGGGTTCGACGAGACGGGGGCCGCCGGCTCGGCGCTCCTGGCCCGGGAGGCCGTCGGCCTCGTCACCTACACCCCGCTCCCGGACAGCCTCCACCGTCCGCGCGGCGGCCACACCGCCACGCGCCTGCCCGACGGGCGCGTCCTCTTCCTCGGCGGCGCCGGCGATGCGGCCGGCGGCCCCTCTCAGTTCGTCGCTGAGGCGGAGGTCTACGACCCGGCCACACGCACGTTCACGGTCGTCCCGGTCGAGGGCGAGCCGCCCCGGCGCTACGCGCACGCCGCGCTCGCCCTCGAAAGCGGCGGGCGCGTGTTCGTCTACGTCTACGGCGGCCTCGAAGCGCACGCCGGCGGCACCACGCCCACGGGCACCCTGGTGGTGCTGGAGCTGCGGGAGGAGGACGGGGCGGACGTCCTCACGGTGATCTCGCCGCCGGGCGGGATCGGCGCTTTACCGCCCACGTACGGCCACGCGTTGCTCCCCCTGCCGCCCGCGGGCGACCTGCAGCGCGCCCTCGCCCTGGGTGCGGACCTCGGAGCCGCCGAGCCGCTCCCGTTCGCCCTGCGCCTCACCTTCCACCCCTCCACGGCGTTCTTCCCGTTCGAGATAGAGACCGAGGCCATCGCCCCGCCCGACACGGCGCTCGCCGCGTTCGGCGCGACGGAGGTGCTGCCCGGCCTCGTCGTCCTCAGCGGCGGCCAGGCGCCCCCCTTCACGCCGGCCCCCCCGCTCGACGAGCTCCGGCTCTACGCCGCCGGGGCCGGCCGGATCTTCACCTTCCCCGAGCACGTCCGCCTCCGCATCCCGCGTTCACGGCACACTGCAACTTTGCTCCCGAGCGGCCGAATACTGCTCGTCGGCGGTGTCGGCACCGACACCGGCGCCCTCGACCAGACCGAGTTGATCGGCCCCAACTGACCTTCCATGCTGATCCAGCGCATCCTCCAGCTCCTCCTCGTCGCCATCGTGCTGATGGTGGCGTTCGCGCTCCTGTCGTTCCTGTTCAAGATCGGGATGGCGCTGCTCGGGATCGGGCTGAGGCTGCTGATCCTGCTGCTGATCGTGGCGGCGGTGCTGCGGTTCTTCGAGCTGCTCCGCGAGCGACGGCGATAGGGCCGGGGGATCGCCTGACGCACCTGCTCCGCAGGGGCGGCCGGCCGGCCGCCCCTGCGTCGTTTTCGAGCGGCTGGGATTCCACACCGCGGCTTGGCTTGCCCCTTCGGCCGCGGTGGGCTATCGTGGAGGCGTAACCGTTCACCTCCGCTCGCCGTGCCCGAAACGCTCGCCTCGCCCGACGCCACGCCCGCCACGCGGCCCCTCCACGTCTTCTCCGAGACGGCGCCGCTCCGCCAGGTCGTCGTCCACACGCCCGGCGACGAGATGGCCCTCGTCTCGCCCGAGAACAAGGACGCCCTCCTCTTCGACGACATCCTCTTCCTGGATCAGGCGCGCGAGGAGCACGAGACGATGTGCCGGCTCTTCGAGAAGATCATCGGCCGGCCCGACGCCGTGCTCCAGCTCGGCGCGCTCGTGCGCGAGACGTTCGAGGCCGAGGACGCGCGGATGGCGTACCTCGACGGCCTCCTCCGCGCGCTGCCGGAGCGGAACTACGAGGCCTACGAGCGCGAGCTGAAGGCGCTCGACGCCGACGGCCTCCACCGGTTCGCCCTCACGGGGCAGGCGCCGTTCCCCGTCACCGCGCACCCGCTGCCGAACCTCCTGTTCACCCGCGACCTCCTCGCCGTCGTCGGCGAGCACCTCATCCTCAGCCACGCCGCGCGCGCGGCGCGCGTGCCCGAGAGCGTGCTCACCGCGGTCGTGATGCGGTACCACCCCCGCTTCGCGCCCATCCAGGACCGCATCATCGAGCTCCCGGCCCGCGTCTCGTTCGAGGGCGGCGACCTCCTCGTCGTCTCCGAGGACCTCGTGCTCATCGGGCAGAGCGAGCGGACGAGCCTCGGCGGCGTCATGGCCGCCACGCGCGCGCTCCTCGAGCGCACGAGCGTCCGCCACGTCCTCATGGTGAACCTCCCGAAGAAGCGCTCGTGCATGCACCTCGACACCGTGTTCACGTTCGCCGACGACGCGACGTGCGTCGTCTTCCCCCCCATCATCGAGGAGGCCCGCGACAACGTGTTCCACCTCGAGGCGGGCGACGGGCCGGACGGCTTCCGCATGCGCGTGCTCCCGAGCCTGAAGGTGGCGCTGACCGAGATGACCGGGCGCCCCTACACGTTCATCCCCTGCGGCGGCGCCGACCCCCTGGCGCAGGAGCGCGAGCAGTGGACCGACGGCGCCAACCTCTTCGCCGTCTGCCCCGGCCTCGTCGTCGGCTACGAGCGGAACCGCCGCACGTTCGACGCCCTCCGCGAGCACGGCTTCCACGTCACCGACGCCGAGAGCTTCCTCGACTTCTACGGCGACAACGAGGTCGAGGACGGCGCCCGCATCGCCGTCAAGCTGTCGGGCTACGAGCTCTCGCGCGGCCGCGGCGGCCCCCGCTGCATGACGATGCCGCTCGTGAGGGAAGGGAAAAGTGAGAAGTAGAAAGGGAAAGACGGCATAGCTGGCCTTTTTCACTTTTCCCTTTTCACTTTCCCATGGCGCTCGCCTCGCTGTTAGAACCGGACCGGCGTTGGATGCGCCTCGCGCTGAAGGAGGCCGAGCGCGCCTTCGAGGAGGGGGAGGTGCCCGTCGGCGCCGTCGTCGTGAAGGACGGGGTGATCGTCGGGCGCGGGCGCAACGCCGTCGAGCGGCTGGGCGACCCGACGGCCCACGCCGAGGTCCTCGCCGTCTC
>DATGQT010000206.1:0-5376 GCA_035304085.1 Rubricoccaceae bacterium | reverse complement strand
AGCGCGTACGCTCCGGCCGGGCGGCCCGCCGCCAGCTCGGCCAGCACGGCGCCCTGATACACCCACGCCGGGAGGTCGAGCAGGTACACCTCCCGCGCCGCCAGCACCAGCACGACGAGCGCCAGCGCGACGGCGGCGTAGGCCCGCCGGAACACCTTGGGCTCCTGCGCGATGGGCGAGGCCTTCATCGCGCGGGCTTGCGGCAGGCGCGGACGAACAGCGGCCAGCGGACCTCACGTGCCTCACCCGGGTCGCCCCACACGGCCGCCAGCGCCGCGCGCACGGCCGGCAGCGGGTCCTCCCCCGTCGCCTCGACGTACGCCCGCCGCGCGCTCCACGTGGCGAGGTAGCCGACGATCTGGTCCAGCGTCCACCGCGCCGCCATCGCGAATGGAGGCACTGCCACCGGATCGAAGGGGAAGGCGACGGAGGCGTAGCCCTCCTCCACCAGCCGCCGCTCCCACGCCCAGTACGGCCCGAGGGTCTCGCGGTAGTACCGTTCGACGATCCGGTCCACCTCGGGCGTGACTGCGAGGAGGCTGTACGTCCACGCCGCGAGCAGCCCGCCTGGCCGGAGGACGCGCCCGGCCTCGGCGAAGAAGGCGTCGAGGTCGAACCACTGGAGGGCCTGGGCGACGGTCACGAGGTCGGCCGAGGCGTCGGCGAGCGGGCTGGCCTCGGCGGGGGCGACGGCGTAGCGGACGCGCGGGTGCGGCGGGGCGTGCGCCAGCTGCTCCGCGCTCACGTCGGTGGCGACGACGGCGTCGAAGTGAGCGGCGAGGGCGAGGGCGGCCTGGCCGTTGCCGGTGGCGCAGTCCCACGCGAGCGTGCGCCCCGGGCTCTCGGCGGCCAGCCACGCGAAGAGCGCGTCGGGGTACGTCGGCCGGAAGGCGGCGTAGTCGGCCGCGACGGCGCCGAAGGGGTTGGACGGACCGGCCATGCCTCAGGCGCGGGTGCGGGTGCGGCGTGCGGGCTCGGCCTCGGGCTCGGAGGCCGCGAGGTCGTCCTCCCCGAGCCGCGGGCGCGCCTCGGGGAGGGCGGCGGAGGGCTCCTTCGCGGCCGGCACGGGCGCCGCGTCCTCGCGGGCGATCAGCTCGACCCGGTCGAGCACCGCCTCGAACGAACGCTCCTGGCGCGCCGCCCACAGGCGGAGGCCGAGCTGGAGCCCGCCGAGGAACACGAGCGCCATCGCTCCCATGAAGAGGGCGCCGAAGGCGAACTCGCTGTCCACGCCCGTGGCCGCGAGGACGCCGAAGAGGAGCGCCATGAACGAGCCCGAGAGGCCGGCGATGGAGAAGGCGAGGGCGACGTCGCGCGCGGAGCGGCGGAGGACGACGCGGGTGCCGTCGCCGTCGGGCTCGAGGGCGAGCCGCGTCACGACGTCGCGGCGGGGGCCGCGGCTGACGGCGCTCCACTCGCGGATGCGGCCGAGCTGCCCGGCGATGCCGTCGTCGCGGAAGGTGCGGCGGAGCTCGCCGACGATGCGCGCCCACGCCTCGTCCGAGACCGCCGTGGGGAGGTGGCGCACGCGGGTGACCTCGACGGGGGCGCCGAGGAGGGTGCGCCGGGGCTCCGGCGCCGCCGCGAGCTCGGCCACGGCGGCGGCCACGTGCGTGGGGTCGATGCCGGCGGCGGCGGCGACCTCCTGCATCTCGGCGAGCGAGAGGCCGGACTCGCGGCCGGTCTCGTCGGCGCGGCGCTGGCGCTCGGCCGCCCGCGCGAAGACGGCGCGCATCTCCTCCTCGGTGTAGCGGCGCTCGGTGCTCATGCCCGGAAGCTACGGCGCCCACCCGGAAGCGTTGCGCGGCCGTCCGCCGGCTCAGTGCACGTACGAGCCCGCGTTGACGTCGACGGTGGCGCCGGTGGCGTGGTCGGCGAGGCCGGAGGCGAGGAAGACGACCAGCGGCGCGACGTCCGCAGGTTCGGTCAGGCGGTC
The DNA here is from genome assembly GCA_035304085.1 of Rubricoccaceae bacterium. GTDB lineage: Bacteria > Bacteroidota > Rhodothermia > Rhodothermales > Rubricoccaceae > DATGQT01. Next base: position 3,440 of record DATGQT010000206.1, on the reverse strand, counting down.
GAGGGCGAGGTCGGCCGTGGCGTAGTCGGCGCCGTAGGCGTCGAGGAACGGGCGGGCCATGTCGGTGCGGGTGAAGCCCGGGGCGACGGTGAAGGCGACGACGCCGGCCTTCCCGTAGCCGCGCGCGATGGAGCGCGTGAGGGCGACGACGCCGGCCTTCGAGGCGGCGTAGGCGAGGTAGTCCGGGGTGTCGCCGCGGAAGGCGGCGCGGGAGGCGACGTTGACGATGCGCCCGCCGCCACGCGCGGCGAAGTGGGCCACGGCCGCGCGACAGAGGACGCCGACGGCGCGGAGGTTGACGGCCATCGTCCGCTCCCACCCCGCGAGCCACGCGTCGAGGGGGGCCTCCGGCGAGGCGGCCTCGGCCACGGCGGCGTTGTTGACGAGGACGTCCACGCGCTCGAACGCCGCGGCCACGTCGTCCCACAGCCGCTGCGCGGCGTGCGCGTCGGCGAGGTCGGTGCCGAAGGCGCGGGCGCCGTGGCCGAGGCGGGCCGCCAGCGCCTCGGCCGCCTCGCGGTGCCGCCCGTAGTGGACCGCCACCGTCGCGCCGGCGGAGGCGAACGCCTCGGCCGCCGCCGCGCCGATCCCCCGGCTGGCGCCGGTCACGAGGACGACGCGCCCGGCGAGGTCGATCCGCATCACCGGACGAGCAGGGCGTCGGCGGAGTCGGCGCGGGTGGTGTCGACGGGGGCGGAGAGCGGCTCGGGCGCCTCCGTCGGCGCCTCGTCGATGGGCGGGGCCGGGTTCTGCACCGGGTCGGGACTCGCGGACTCGGCGCCGTCGCCGGCGCAGCCGGCACCGGTGAGGAGGACGAGCACGAAGAGGAGTGGGCGCATGGGGCTGTTACGTGTTCTTCCTGAGCGAACCACGCAACGCGGGTGCGGCTCAACGGACGCGCCGGTAGACGTCGCGCTGCCCCGTCTCCGGCTGCTCGATGACGAGGCGGTCGCCGTCGAGGGAGTAGCGGCTCGCCCGCGCTGCGGGCCCCCCCACGCCCGTCGCCGTCACCAGCCGGTCCCCTTCGAGGCGGTACTGCATCTCCTGCTCCGTCGCCTGGCCGCCGACCACCGTCGCGAAGACCATCCGGCCGTCGTCGTAGAAGGTGAGGCGGCGCTGCTCCAGCTCCTGGCCCTCGGGGTAGCCCTCCTGCGCCACCAGCTCCCACGTCCCGACGATGCTGGCTTCGGGCGGCGTGGCGTCGGCGGGTGTGGCGTCGGGGGAGCCGGAGGCCCGTTCGGGGGTGCTGCAGGCGGCCAGGAGGAGGGCGAGCAGGGCGAGGGGGGCGAGGTGGAGGGGCATGGGTACGGAGGGGGTGGGTGAGATGGGGGGCCCTTACCGGGAGGAGGGCAGGCCGGCGGGCTTCACGGCCGGCTTCGCAGGGGCGGCGGCCGGCGCGGCCGCCTTCGGCTTCCGCCACAGCGGCACGGCCGAGCACGGCTCTCCGTACATCAGCTTCGCCGCCACGCCCTGCAGCTTCTGCGTCGCGACGAGGTAGGCGGCGACGGGGACGACCTTGCTCCCGCAGCCCTTCACGACGACGGGCTTGCCGGCGTAGCGGGACCAGTCCACGCCCTCGAGCGCGCGCACGAAGTGGTCGCGGACGAGGTCCCGCTCCGTCCCGAAGGCGACGGAGGCGGCGTGGCCGTGGAGCCTCGTGGCGGCGAGCATGTAGGCCCACGTCGGCACGACGGCGTCGGTGGTGCAGTGGACGGCGACGTGGCGGCCGTCGTAGGCGGCCCAGTCGTGCGCGGCCAGCGCCTCGCGGAAGGGCCGCTCGCGCAGGACGAGGCCCTCGGCGAGGAACGGCGCGAGGTCGAACGCGACCACCTCGCGCCCGTCCCAGAGCGCCTCCAGGTCGAACACCTCGATGTCGCTCTCGGCGACGCGGTTGACGATTTCCATCGGGGTCAAAGGTCGGAGGTCGGAAAGTCGGAGGTCGGATCATCCTCCGACCTTCGACCTTGGGACCTGTGACGTTCAGACATCAAGCGGCGCGGGCGGGGCGGACGGCCTCGACGGCGCGGGCGAGGGCGTCGACGGCGGCGTCCACCTCGGCCTCCGTCGTCGGGCGGCCGAGCGAGAAGCGGACGGAGGCGAAGGACTCCTCGCGCGAGAGGCCCATCGCCGTGAGGACGTGGCTCGGCTTGGTCGTCTTCACCTGGCACGCGCTGCCGGTGGAGGCGGCCACGTCGCGCAGCGCCGGGAGCAGCTTCGCCGTCGTGATCCCGTCGAAGCGGAGGTTCGTCGTGTTGGGGAGGCGCGGCGCGGCGCCGCCGTTGACCGCGACGCCGCCGACGCGCGCGCGGACGGCCTTCTCGAACCGGTCGCGCAGGCGGGCCAGCCGCTTCCGGTCCTCGCCGAGCCGCGCGGACGCCAGCTCGGCCGCCTTCCCGAGCCCGACGATCCCCGGCACGTTGAGGGTGCCGCCGCGGAGGCCGTTCTCCTGGCCGCCGCCGGGGACGAGCGGGACGAGCCGCACGCGCGGGTTCCGCCGCCGCACGAACAGCGCGCCGACGCCCTTCGGCCCGTAGAACTTGTGCGCCGAGAGCGCGAGGAGGTCGGCCCCGAGGGCGTCCACGTCCACCGGGATCTTGCCGACGGCCTGCGTGGCGTCGGTGAGGACGAGGGCGCCCTTCTCGTGGGCGATGGCGGCGGCCTCGGCCACCGGCCCGATCACGCCCGTCTCGTTGTTGGCCAGCATCACCGCCACGAGGAGCGTCTTCTCGGTGACGGCGTCGCGGAGGCGGTCGAGGTCGAGGAGCCCCTCGCGGTCCACGGGCAGCACCGTCACGGTGAACCCCTCGTGCTCGAGGGCGGCCACGCTCTCGAGCACGGCCTTGTGCTCGGTGGCGACGGTGACGAGGTGGTGCTTCCGGCCGCCGTAGGCCTCGCCGGCGCCGAGGAGGGCGAGCGCGCACGCCTCGGTGGCCCCGCTCGTGAACGTGATCGAGGCCGGCTCGGCGCCGAGGAGCGCCGCCACGCGCTCGCGCGCCTGCTCGACGGCCTCGTCGGCCGCCCACCCGTAGGGGTGGTTGCTCGACGGGTTGCCGAAGTGCTCGGTGAAGAACGGCGCCATCGCCTCCACGACCGCGGGGTCGCAGGGCGTCGTGGCGTTGTAGTCGAGGTAGATCGGGGCGCGCATCGGGGCCGATGGCGGGGCGTTCGGGGGAGAAAGGCGGTGGTACGCGCGGCGGGGGAAACGGTTGTCGAAAAAACGCCCCGCCCGCCCGGGCTCACCCGCCGGGCGCCCCCGCCGCCGCCGCGAACCGGCTCCAGTACATCAGGACGAGGAGCACGAGCCAGACGAGGTGCCCCACGCCGGCGGCCATCGCGACGCGCCCCCGCGCCGCGTCCGCCTCGTCACCGCCGACGGTGGCGCGGAGGCGGGCCCACGCCGGCCGCACCAGCAGCCACTGCACCGCCACGAGCACGAGGCC
>DATGQT010000205.1:0-13288 GCA_035304085.1 Rubricoccaceae bacterium | reverse complement strand
GGCCATGACGGCCTCGGCCACGCGGAGCGCCTTCTCGATCCGGTACGGCACCAGCCCCTCGGCGCCGCCCCACGAGAAGCTCGGCACGTGGCGCGGCGGGAACCCGCTCCCGAAGAGGTTGCAGAACACCCCGACGACGGTCCCCGTGTTGAACATCGTGTTGATGGAGCACTTCGCGTGGTCGCCCATGAACAGCCCCACGAACTGCCGCCCCGTCGGCACGAAGTCACCGGCCACGGCGTCGTAGACCGTCACCTCGCCGTAGTCGTTCTTGAGGTTGGACGTGTTGGTGTCGGCGCCGAGGTTGCACCACCGGCCGAGGTAGCTGTTGCCGAGGTACCCGTCGTGCGCCTTGTTCGAGAACGAGTGGACGACGCTCTCGTGGACCTCCCCGCCCACCTTGCTCCACGTCCCGACGGCGCTGGCCTCGACGCGTCCGGCCGCCTTCACGACGGCCCGCGGCCCGAGGTAGACGGGCCCGCGGAGGACGGCCCCCTCCTCCACCACCGCCTCCGGGCCGACGTGGATCGGGCCGGCCTCGGCGTTGAGGACGGCCCCCGGCCGCACGACGGCGCCGACGCCGACGTGGATGGACTCGGGGTGGGCGAGGACGGCGGTGGGGTGGACGCGCCCCTCGTGGTGGCCGAGCCCGCCGAGGCGCGCCACGTCGTGCGCGATCCGCGCGTCGAGGTCGTCGAGGAGGTCCCAGAGGTAGCGGACGAGCACGGCGCCCTCGGCCTCCTCGGCGCCGTCGAAGAGGTCGAGGAGCGGGCGCTCCAGGGCGTCGGGCGGCGGCGCCGGGTGCCAGGCCGCCACGAGGTCGTCGCCGCGCACCCACGCCCGCGGCCGGTCGGTGCCGACGGCAGCGCGGACGGCGTCGAGGAGGTCGCCCTCGCGGACGAGCCACCGGCCGTTGGCGAAGAGGACGCCGCCCTCGGGGAGCCGGCCGACGAGGGCGTCCGGGTGCTCCTGCGCCGTCACGGCGGCGACGCGCGGGCGCGTGTGGAGGGCGAGCGGCCCGGCGGCGCCCTCGAAGGCATCGCGGAGCCCGCCCAGCAGCGTGACGGCGCCGACGCGGAGGTCGAACGCGGCGCGGGTGAGCGTGAGGGGGGCGAGGTGGCCGACGGCGGCGTCCTCGAAGACGCAGAGGGGCATGGAGATCGGGTGATTGAGGGATCGGACCATCGGGTCATCGGGCCGAAGAAAACCGATGACCCGATGATCCGATCCCCCGATGATCCGATCCGCGGCTCCGTAGTTTGGACCCGACCCGCCGCCCGCCCGTAACAAGCCCCTCCCCATCCGACCCCCGCCATGAAGTTCTTCATCGACACCGCCGACCTCGGCGAGATCCAGGAGGCCGCCGCCATGGGCGTCCTCGACGGCGTCACCACGAACCCCTCGCTCGCCAAGAAGGCCGGCGCCAAGGACTTCCGCGAGCACATCATCAAGATCTGCGAGATCGTGGACGGCGACGTCTCGACCGAGGTCGTCGCCCCCGACTACGAGACGATGCTCGAGGAGGGCCGCGCGCTGGCCGCCCTCCACGACAACGTCGTCGTGAAGGTGCCGATGACGCACGACGGCGTGAAGGCGATCAAGACGCTCTCCGAGGAGGGCATCCGCATCAACTGCACGCTGTGCTTCCAGCCCGTGCAGTGCCTCGTCGCCGCCAAGGCCGGGGCCTCGTACGTCAGCCCCTTCGTCGGCCGCCTCGACGACGTCTCGAGCGACGGGATGGCCCTCATCAAGAGCGTCGTCACGATCTTCGACAACTACGGGATCGACACCGAGGTGCTGGTGGCGAGCGTGCGCCACCCGATGCACGTCGTGCAGGCCGCCGAGATGGGCGCCGACGTGGCGACGATGCCCTTCGACGTCATCGAGAAGCTCATCAAGCACCCTCTCACCGACGTCGGCCTCCAGAAGTTCACGGCCGACTGGGAGGCGTACCAGCAGGCGACGGGGAAGGCGTCGCTGCTGGAGGCCATCGCCGGCAACGGCGCGGCGGCCTGAGCCGCGCTCCGCGCCGCCCCGCGCGTCACGCCCCCCTCGTGATCGTCGTCGTGCCGCCGACGGGCAGCAGGCATACGCGGTCCGCGACGCCGCGGGCTTCGGCCTCCTCGCGGAGCCGCTGCGGCGGCTCGTCGAGCGGCTCGTCGGCGAGGTCGAACGTGCCCCAGTGAATGGGCACCATCGCGCGGGCGCCGAGGTCGGCGAGGGCGTCGAGCGCCTCGGGCGGGTCCACGTGGACGGGCCGCATGAACCACCGCGGCAGGTACGCCCCGACGGGCATCAGTGCGAGGTCGGGCGCGCCGATCTCCTCGCGGACGAGCCGGAAGTGCGGCGCGTAGCCGGAGTCGGCGGCGTAGTAGACCGTGGGCGCGTCCCCAGCGAGGGGCTCGAGGTAGTAGCTGGCCCAGAGCGTGCTGTTGCGGTCGCGGAGCGAGCGGCCGGAGAAGTGGCGGGCCGGCGCGCAGTGGACGCGGAGGCCGCGCGTGTCCACGTACTGCCCCCAGTCGAGCACCGTCACGTCCCACCCAGCCGGCAGCCGGCGGTCCACGCCGAGGGGGACGACGAAGCGCGGGCGGTGCCGCGCCTGCAGCGCCCGGAGCGCGGCGGCGTCGAGGTGGTCGTAGTGGTCGTGCGAGAGGAGGACGAGGTGGACGGGCGGGAGGTCGGCGGGGTCGAGGGGGAGCGTGGCCTGGCGCCGCGGGCCCATGAACGAGAACGGGCTGGCGCGCTCGGCGAAGACGGGGTCGGTAAGGACGTTGAGGCCGGAGAGCTGGACGAGGCACGTCGCGTGGCCGAGCCACGTCACACGGGCGGCGCCGTCGGGCACGGGCGCGGCGAGGGTGGCGGGGGCGCACCGCACGCACAGCGTGGGGGCGTGGGCCTTGCGGCGGCTGCGGTGGGGGAACGAGAGCAGCCAGCGCAGCGCCTCCAGGCGCGAGGGCACGTCCTCGTCCGGCACCGCCTTCAGCGGCCAGGGGTTGCGGAAGCCGCCGCCCGGCGCGTGGTGGAGGGTGTCGTGCCAGGAGTGTGTGTGGACAGCGGGGGCAGCGGCGAGCATCGCGGGGCGAAGAACGAAGGAAGAGGCTTAGACGCGGCACGGTGCGCGGTTCCGGCGGAAACCGCCCGTGCGCGCGCGTGTGCAAGCGGGCTGTCACCCCCCGGACGGGACCTTCCCGCATGCGCTACCTCTCCCTCGGCCACACCGACGCCGTCGCCGCCTCCTGCCACTGGGTCGAGCTCGCCGGCACCGGCCTCGTCCTCGACGCCGGGATGGACCCCGAGGAGGACGGCCCGGCGGCGCTCCCGCCGTTCCACCTCCTCGACGCCCGCGCCGTCGACCACGTCGTCGTCACGCACGCGCACCACGACCACCTCGGCGCGCTGCCGGTGCTGATGCGGCGGGTCCCCCACGCCCGCGTCCACATGTCGAAGCCGACGGCGCTGCTGGCCGACGTCCTGCTCCCGTCGTCGGCCAAGCTCCAGCTCCGGCGCATGCGCGAGGGCTCGACGACGGCCGAGCCCGTCTTCGACATGGACACCGTCGAGGCGCTCTCGTACCTCTACGAGGCGCACAACCTCGACACCGACCTCGACCTCTCGGGCCTCAAGGCGACGGCCCCGCTCACGGCGCGGTTCTACCACGCCGGCCACGTCCTCGGCGCCGTCGGCGTCTACCTCGAAGCCGAGGAGGAGGGCCCTGACGGACCCCGGCGCCGCCGCGTCTTCTACACCTCGGACACGAGCCTCCGCCCGCAGGCCATCCAGCCCGGCGGCGACTACCCCGCGCCTCCGCTCGACGTCCTCCTCCTCGAGACCACCCTCGGCGCCGACCCCGAGGCGGAGCTGACGACGCGGAAGGCGGAGGAGAAGGCGTTCGGCGAGGCGCTCGCCCGCGTCCTCGCCCGCGGCGGCTCCGCGCTCATCCCCGTCTTCGCCCTCGGCCGCGCGCAGGAGACCCTCGCGCTGATCGACCGGTTCAAGCGGCGCCGCGTCATCCCCGAGGAGACGCCGGTCTACACGGCCGGCCAGCTCCGCGGCATCGCCGGCATCTACGACAAGACCCGGTTCATGAGCCCCCGGCTCGACCCCGAGTTCGAGGTGGCCGAGGTCGAGCAGCAGCACATCCCCCGCACGCAGACCCGCCTCGACGACGCCCTCCGCGAGCCGGCCCTCTTCGTCGTCTCCAGCGGGATGCTCTTCGAGCGGACGCTCTCGAACCAGCTCGCCCAGCGCCTCGTCGGCCACGAGAAGCACGGCGTCTTCTTCGTCGGCTTCGCGAAGGAGGACTCGCCGGGCGGGCGGCTCCTCGAGGCCGCCGCCCGGGGGCCGGGCACGGAGGTCGTGCTCGACGCGCAGGCCGGCCCGCAGAAGGTCTTCGCCGAGGTCGTCCGGTTCCGGTTCTCGGGCCACGCCCACCGCCGCGACCTCATCCAGCTCGTCGAGATGATGAAGCCCCGGAAGGTCGTGCTCGTCCACGGCGAGGCGGCGGCGAAGACGTGGATCAAGGACAACGTCGAGTTCTTCTACCCGGATACGACGGTGCTCATCCCCGAGCAGGGGGTCGAGGTGGAATTGTAGATCGGGGATAGGATGGTCGGTTCATTGTGGAGACCGGGCCGGCGATAACCCGATGGTCCGATCATCCGATCTCCCGATGACCCGATCCCCCGAGGACCGCTCGGTCTCGATGGGCGCCGCCAACGGCTACGCCCTCGCGTTCGTCGTGCCCGCGGGCGCGGCGCTGCTGGGGGCCTTCCTCGCCCTCCACGGCTGGCGCCCGCTCTACGCCGCGACCGACGCGGCGTTCGGCCGGCCGCTCGTCGCCCTGGCGGTCTTCGCCGCGGGCGTCGTCGCACACGAGGCGCTGCACGCGCTCGCGTGGCGGCTCGCCGGGCGCGTGCCGGCGGGGGCGGTCCGCCTCGGCTTCCAGTGGCGGACGCTCACGCCCTACGCCCACTGCGCCGTCCCGATGGCGGCGAGCGCCTACCGCGTCGGCGCCGCCGTGCCGGGCGTGGTGCTCGGGCTGCTCCCCGCCCTCCTCGGGCTGGCGACGGGCGGCGGGGCCGTCTTCCTCTTCGGGCTGCTGTTCACGCTCGCCGCCGGCGGCGACGCCCTCATCCTCTGGCTCCTCCGCGACGTGCCGGTCGACCGGCTCGTCGAGGACCACCCCACCCGCGCCGGCTGCGTCGTCCACGGCCCCGCGGGCGAAGATTCCGAGCACGTCGGATCGGCGCTTCGGGCGGGGGAGTAAGCGACGCGACGGGGACGTCGGCGAGGCGCCGAAGCGATCCCCCGACGGCCCGATGATCCGACCCCCCGACACACAGGCCCCCTCGCCGCTCGTCACGTCGCACCCCCACCCGCCCACGGCGGGCCGCGACCGCTCGGCCGACTGGGCGGCGGGCGTCCCGTTCGAGGCCTTCCTGCCTGCGGCGCAGCAGAACGCCGAGCTGTGGGCGGGCGTCTGGCGCCGCGCCAGCGTCCCGCCCGACCTCCTCGCCCGCGCCGCCGCCGTCCCCGGCCGCTGGAAGCTCCTCGTCCTCTCGGCCGACTGGTGCGGAGACGCCGTCAACCTCGTGCCGGTCCTGGCCCGCCTCGCCGAGGCCGCGCCGAACGTCGAGCTCCGCCTCCTCGACCGCGACGCGCACCCCGCCCTCATGGACGAGCACCTCACCGGCGGCACGGCCCGCGCCATCCCGGCCGTGATCGTGCTCGACGAGCGCGGCGTCGAGCGGGCGTGGTGGGGGCCGCGGCCGGGCCCGCTCCAGGCGTGGGTGAAGACGGAGGGCCAGGCGCTGGAGAAGGGGGAGCGGTACCGGCACGTCCGCCAGTGGTACGCCCGCGACCGCGGCCGGACGATGCTGGAGGAGGTCGTCGCCCTCCTCGAAGGCGCCGCACGACGTTGACCGTGTAACGTCGAACGTGTAACGACCCCATGCCCGACCTGCCGCCCGTCACCGACCGCGACCACATCCGCGGCCCCGCCCCCGGCGAGGACGCCGCGCACACGCTGATCCAGTACGGCGACTTCGAGTGCCCGTTCAGCCGGCAGGTGAACCTCCTCGTGGCCCACGTGCTCGAGGCGTTCCCGGGGCGGGTGCGCTTCGTCTTCCGGCACTTCCCGGTGCGCTACCACGCGCACGCCCTCCACGCGGCCGAGGCCGCCGAGGCCGCCGCCGCGCAGGGCGCCTTCTGGCCCATGCACGACCGCCTCTTCCGGCACCAGCTCGCCCTGTCGGACGACGAGCTGGTGCAGCACGCCGACGCCCTCGGCCTCGACGCCCGCGCGGTGCAGGCGGCCCTCCGCGAGGAGGTCTTCCGCGAGGCCGTCCTCGTCCAGAAGCGCGCCGCCATCCGGGCCGGCGTGGGCTCCTCGCTCAACCTCGTCATCGACGGCACGATCTTCCAGGAAGACGGCCTGGAGGACGCCCTCCTCGAGCGGGTCGTCCGGCCGCTGAAGGACGAGGTGGGCTGAGCAGCCCCCGCTCGTGCGGGGCTGTTGGATTCGGGGAGCCGGGGGCGTAAATAGCGGCTCCGCCTCCCCCACCTCACCCCCTCCCCGATGAGCCGCCTCCGCCTCCTCCCTCTCGCCGCTGCCCTCATCCTCGCCGCCTGCGGCGACGACGCGGCCGACGCCCCCGGTGCCGACGCCCCCGCCGCCGAGGCCCCCGGCACCGCGAACCCCCTCGACCCCGGGGCGAGTCCGGGGCAGGCGCTCACCGACGACGAGGCCGCCCTCGCCTCCTACACCCTCACGATGGAGCGCGTCGAGGCGTGGAGCCGCGCCAGCCAGAACCTCCAGCGCCTCGCCGAGGAGGACCCCGCGCTGGCCGAGCGGTGGGACGCCGAGAACGCCGACGCCGAGTCGTTCGACGAGATGATCGCGCAGATCGAGGCCGAGCCGCGCGCCCGCGCGGCCGTCGAGGAGGCCGGCATCTCGGTCCGCGACTACGTCCTCACCACGATGGCGCTGCTCCAGGCGATGTTCGCCCAGGCCGCGATGGACATGACCCAGGACGCCCCGGTCCCCGAGGGCGTCAACCCCGCCAACGTCCAGTTCGTCCGCGACCACCAGGCCGAGATCCAGGCGCTGTTCGAGGCGGCGGGGCTGGAGGAGTAGCCACCGGCGCCGCGCGAACACGGTAGCCGGGCCGGGGTACACGCCGCATGCCCACGATCCCGCCTCCGGGGCCGCTCCCCCAGCCCATCGAGCGCGAGCGCCTCGACGCCTTCGCCGCCGCCCTCCGCCCCCGCCTCCGCGGCAGCCTCCGCCTCGACGCGCTCCACCGCGCCCTCTACGCCACCGACGCCTCATCGTACCGCATCCCCCCCGTCGGCGTCCTCGTCCCGCGCTCGGTGGACGACGTGCAGGCGGCGCTGGAGGAGGCGGCCCGGTTCGGCGTCCCCGTCATGGCGCGGGGCTCCGGCTCCAGCCTCGCCGGAAGCGCCGTCGGCGCCGCCCTCGTCGTGGACACGACGAAGCACCTCGGCCGCATCCTCGCCCTCGACCCGGAGGCGCGGACGGTGACGGTGCAGCCCGGCGTCGTCCTCGACGACCTCAACCGGGCGCTCGCGCCGCACGGCCTCCGCTTCGGGCCCGACCCCGCCTCGTCGAGCCGCGCCACCCTCGGCGGGATGGTGGGCACCAACGCCACCGGCACCCATTCCCTCCGCGTCGGCTCCGTCGTGGACTGGCTCCTCTCGGCCGACGCCCTCCTCGCCGGCGGCGTCCCCGTCCACTTCGAGGCCCTAGATGCGGCGGCGTGGGCTGCAAAGATGAAGGGCGAGGGCGTGGAGGCCGAGCTCTACCGCCGGGTGGACGCGCTGCTGAAGGTGCACGAGGCGGCGATCCGGCGGGACACCCCGCGCCACTGGCGCCGCGCCGGCGGATACCGGCTGGAGCGGCTCGTCGAGGCGCCCGAGGTGGACCGCGGGCCGGGGCGGGCGTGGGACGGCACGCGCAACCTCGCCCACCTCCTCTGCGGCTCCGAGGGCGGCCTCGCCGTCGTCACGGAAGCCACGCTCGGGCTGGTCGAAAGGCCCGCCCACACCGCCCTCGCCGTCGTCCACTTCGACTCCCGCCGGGCGGCGCTGGAGCACACCGTGCCCATCCTCGAGACCGACCCCTCGGCCGTCGAGCTGTTCGACCGGATGGCGATCCGCCGCGCCCGCGCCGTCACGGAGTACGCCCCGAGGCTCCACTTCGTGCAGGGCGACCCCGCCGCCCTCCTCATCGTCGAGTACGAGGGCGCCTCGAAGGCGGAGGTGCGCGACGGGCTCGACCGGCTGAAGAGGAAGCTCGGCCCCTCGGCCGTGATCACCGACGCCGTCGAGGAGGGCCACGTCGCCGACGTGTGGGCGGTGCGGAAGGTGGGCCTCGGGCTGGCGATGAGCGCGCGGCTGCCCATCCAGCCCGTCGCCCTCATCGAGGACGCCGCCGTGCCCGTAGAGCACCTCGCCGACTACATCACGCGCCTGGAGGGCGTGCTGGCCGAGAACGGCGCCGACGCCATCGTCTACGCGCACGCCTCCGCCGGCTGCCTCCACGTCCGCCCCTTCCTCGACACCAAGACCGAGGCGGGCGTGGCGGCGATGCAGCGGGTGGCCGAGGGCTCGGCCGACCTCGTGAAGGAGTACGGCGGCATCCTCGCCAGCGAGCACGGCGACGGCCTCGCGCGCGGCCCGCTGGCCCGGCGCTTCTACGGAGAGGCGCTCTACGCCGCCTACGTCGCCACCAAGCGGGCGTTCGACCCCTCGGGGCTCCTCAACCCCGGCAAGGTCGTCGAGGCGCCGCCGCTGACGAGCCACCTCCGCCTCGGGCCGGGCTACCGCCCGGCGCAGGTCGAGGCCGGCCTCACGTTCCCCGGCGAGGGCGGCGCCGACCTCGGCTTCACGATGATGGTGGAGCTGTGCAACGGGCAGGCCGTCTGCCGCAAGCGCGGCGAGGGCACGATGTGCCCGCCGTTCATGGTGACGGGCGAGGAGAAGGACTCCACACGCGGGCGCGCCAACGCGCTGCGCGAGGCGCTCACCGGCGGCCTCGACCGCCTCACCGGCGAGGAGGTGGCCGCGGCGATGGACCTCTGCGTGCAGTGCAAGGCGTGCCAGGCCGAGTGCCCCGCGAGCGTGGACATGGCCGCGCTCAAGACGGTGTGGCTGGCGAAGAAGTGGGAGACGGAGAAGCCGCCGCTGCGCGCGCGCCTCTTCGCGCACCTCCCTCGCCTCGCCCGCCGCCTCTCCGGCCCGCTGGCCCCTCTCGTCAATCGGACGAACGGCAGCCGCTTCGCGCGGCGCCGCCTCGCCGCCCTCGGCATCGCCCCCGAGCGTCTCTTGCCTCCCTTCGCCCGCCACCCGTTCAGGGAGTTTGAAGTTGGAGGTTTGAAGTTTGAAGTGGAGAACTCCAAACACCAAACTCCAAACTCCAGACCCACCCTCGTCCTCTTCGCCGACACGTTCGCGCGCTTCCAGGAGCCCGAGATCCCGCGGGCGGCCGTGCGCGTGATGGAGGCCGCCGGCTTCCGCGTCGTCGTCCCATCCTACCGCTGCTGCGGGCGGACGTACCTGTCCAAGGGTTTCGTGCCGCAGGCGCGGCGCCTCGCCCGCCGCCTCGCCGACACGTACGCGCCCTACGCCGAGGCGGGCCTGCCCCTCGTCGGTCTGGAGCCGAGCTGCCTCCTCACCCTCCGCGACGAGCTCCGCCGCCTCCTGCCGGGCGACGCGAGGGCCGAGGCCGTGGCGCTCCGGGCGCAGACGTTCGAGGAGTGGGCGGCGGCGAACGCGGAGCGGCTGTCTGCGCTGGAGTGGAAAGAGACGGGCGACGTGCTCGTCCACGGCCACTGCCACCAGAAGGCGCTCTCGGCGATGGCGGCGAGCCGGGCGGCGTTCGAGGCGGCCGGCTTCCGCTACCGCGAGACGGGCGCGGGCTGCTGCGGGATGGCCGGCTCGTTCGGCTACGAGGCCGAGCACCACCGCGTCTCGCTGGCGATGGCCGAGGACCGCCTCGCCCCCGCCGTCCGCGCCGCGCCCGAGGCCACCGTCGCCGCCGCCGGGACGAGCTGCCGCCACCAGATCCTCGACGTCACCGGCCGCACCGCCCTCCACCCCGCCGAGGTGCTCGCGCGGGCGCTCACCGTCTGAACTTGACGCAGCGCCCCGACGAACCCCTCGGACGTCTCGTCCCGCCACACCCCGTAGCTCGACGGCCGCATGGCGGCCGTGTCGAGGAAAAGAACGGGGAGCCCCGCGTGGGCGCTCCCCGCCGACGGCGGCTGCCGGGTCAGGACTTCTTGCCGTGTCCGCTGCCGCCGGGCTTGTTGCCGCCGCCGTGCTCCTTGTTCACGGTGGCCCAGGCGCGGCGCTCGGCCTCGTCCTCGGAGACCCCGCGCTCGCGGTAGCCCTCCTCGATGTGCTCGGCCTGTCGCTTCTGCTTGTCGGTGTACTTCGACTTATCGCCCTGTGGCATGGCGGTACCTCTGGATGGGCTAGATGGAAGGGACGGGATGAACCGGCCTATCGACGGGGGAGTTCGGCGGCGGGCGGATTTCGGGAGGCCCCTGAGCCGCGCCGCTCACCGACGCCCGCGCCGCACCATCCACCCCAGCCCGTAGACGAGGACCCCGGCCGCCGCGCCGAGTACGGCCCCGCCCGCCGCGTGGCCGAGGAGCCCCACCGCGCGCTCCCCGGCACAGTGAGGGCCGGCGCAGTCGGCGAAGGAGACGACGGCGAGGGCGAAGAGGAGACCGAGCGAGGCCCCCACGCCGCCGCCCCAGGCGAGGGGCCGGCGGAGGCGCGGCGCGCTCAACCGAACCCCGGCAGGTCCTCGGGGTGCGTCGGGCGGGCGAGGGCGAGGAGGGCGGCGTGGGGGACGATGAGGTACGCTTCCCCTTCCCACTCCAGCTCGACGGCCTCCTTGCGGAGGAACAGCGCGTAGTCGCCCGGGCGCGCCTGGAGCGGGATGTAGCGGCCGGCCTCCCGGTCGGGGTCCCACGCGTCGGACTCGGAGAACTCGGGGTTCGGGATGAGGTGGCCGGGGCCGGTCTGGACGACGCGCCCGCCCTGCACCCGCTCCTTCTCGCGCACGCTCGCGGGGAGGTACAGCCCGGAGGCCGTCCGCTCGGCCGGGTCCTCCGGCCGGATCAGCACGCGGTCGCCGACGATGATGAGGGTCTCGGAGCGGGACATGGACAGACGCAGTGGTGGGGGGATCGGAATCTACTCGCCGTCGAGGTGGACGACCTCGGCCTGGCGGGCGCCGCCGCCCTCGACGCGCAGGCGCACGCACGTCTTCACGGTGTGGAGCCCCTGCCGCCCGGCCGCGCCGGGGTTGAGGTAGAGCATCCCCCCGAGGGCCGGCACCCGCTCGATGCGGAGGATGTGGCTGTGCCCGCACACGAACACATCGGGCCGCTCGGACCGCAGCACCGGCTCCACCCCCTGCGCCCACCGCCGCGGGTGCCCGCCGATGTGGGTGACGAGGAAGCGGACGCCGGCCGCCTCGAACTCCACCCACTCCGGCAGCCGCCCCCGCACCGGCGGCCCGTCGACGTTGCCGTAGACGCCGTGGACGGGGGCGAGCGCTTCGAGCCGGTCGAGCACCTCCGCCCGCCCCACGTCGCCCGCGTGCACGATGAGGTCGGCGTCGGCGAACGCCTCGTCGAGGGCGGGGTGGTACCAGCCGTGGGTGTCCGAGACGACTCCGATCACCATTGCGGAATGGGGAGTGCGGATTTCGGATTGATGGGGCCTTCCTCAATCCGCATTCCGCAATCCGAGATCCGCAATCAGCGCAGCGTGACGCGGACGCCGAAGCGGGCGCGGTCGGGGCGCGGGCCGTGGCGGACGGGCTCGCCGCGGACGTCGGCCCACGTCACGAGGGGGATCGTGACGTAGGGGGCGAGCTGGTAGCTCGGGCGGCTGAACTCGAACCCGGCGCGGAACCAGCCCGAGCCGCCGCGCACGCGCTCCTCCTCCTCCCCCTGCCCGCGCGCCTGCGTCTCGCCGGTGACGAGGGGCGAGGCCGCCGTGAGGAGGGTGTAGTCCCCGGCCTCGGCGAGGAGCAGGAACGTGACGCGGCTGCCGGCGGGGTCGAAGAGGACGTTGTAGCCCCACGCCCCGTGGAGCTCCTTCCCGATCACGCGCACGCGCTCCCCGTCCGCGATCAGCTGCGACACCGGGTCCCCGCCGTCCTCCCCGTCGAACGGGCGCTGCTCGTAGCCGGTGCGGACGTGGCGGAAGCCGAAGGCGAGGTCGTGCGTGAGCGTGGGCGAGAGGGAGGCCGTCGAGAGGAAGGCGACGTCGGTCTGGCGGAACCCGAGGCTCCCCTCGCTCGCCGGGTCGATGGCGATGCGGATGGCGTAGTCGGTGTTGTCGTTGTGCCAGTACGGCTTGACGACGACCCAGCTGAGCCCGACGGGCCCGCGGCCGACGCCGCCGGAGAGGTCCACGATGGCCGAGAGGTCCACCTGCGGGTGGAGGGCGTAGTCGAGCTGGGCCGAGAGGGCGAGGGCGCCGGGGGCGGTCTGCCCCTCCGAGGCCGGCTGGAGCAGGCTCGGCGTGCGGTAGCCCACCTCGCCCGAGACCGCGATCCCCCCGAAGAAGTCGCGTCGGGCCGACTCGTCCTGGTAGAAGGGGTCGAGCGTCTGGAAGGCGCCCTGCGCGGCGACCGGCGTCCCCCACGCGGCGGCGGCCACGAGGAGCGCGAGGGCCGCGGTGCGGTGCGGCCGTCCGGCTGCGGTCAGAGCCTTCATGGACCCGGCGGTGGGCTGGAGGGGCACCGGCAATTAACGAAAGAAAATGCTCGGGGTTCAAGCGGGGCCATGATTCCGTGAGCGCCCCCCCCGGTACGGAGGAAGCCGCCCTCAGGCGCCGCGGCGTCACACCTCAGAGCTCCAGCGTCTCGCCCGGTTTCATCACGCGCGCCTCGAACCCGGCCTCCTTCATCGCGCCCGTGAACCGGCTCACGTCCACGTCGATGTAGGGGAACGTGCCGTAGTGGACGGGCACCGTGAGCGCGGGGCCGAGCATCTCGACGCAGCGGACGGCCTCCTCGGGCCCCATCGTGAAGTCGTCGCCGATGGGGAGGAAGGCGAGGTCGAACTCGTAGTCCTCGCCGAGCCAGGCCATCTCGGCGAAAGCGCACGTGTCGCCGCTGTTGTAGACGGTCTTCCCCTCGGCCTCGAGGATGAAGCCGCCGGCGAGGCCGCCGTAGGTGCCGTCGGGGAAGGAGGAGGAGTGGCGGGCGTAGGTGCGCGTGAGGCGGCCCCACTCGAAGTCC
>DATGQT010000204.1:0-3338 GCA_035304085.1 Rubricoccaceae bacterium | reverse complement strand
ACGCCGGCGGCTACGTCTCCCGCTTCGGCCGCCTCGAAGGGCTCGAAGGGCTCCGCGCCCCGCGCCGCGTCGAGCTCCTCCCGTACGTCGCCGGCCGCCTCACCCGCGAGCCGGGCGACGCCGCCGACCCGTTCTACGCCGAGAACGAGGTGCAGCCGAACGTCGGCTTCGACGCGAAGGTCGGCCTCTCCTCCAACCTCACCCTGACGGCGACGGTGAACCCGGACTTCGGGCAGGTCGAGGCCGACCCCGCCGTCGTCAACCTCTCCGCGTTCGAGACGTTCTTCGAGGAGCGGCGGCCGTTCTTCGTCGAGGGCGCCGACATCTTCGAGTACGGGCGGACCCGGACGCACAACGTCTCCTTCCGCCCGACGTTCTTCTACTCCCGCCGCATCGGGCGCGTCCCGTCGCGCGCCGTGGGCGGGGACGAGGTGCTGTGGCTCGACAGCCCGGAGCAGACGACGATCGCGGCGGCGGGGAAGGTGAGCGGGAAGGTGGGGCCGTGGTCCGTCGGCCTCCTCGACGCCGTGACGACCGAGGAGCGCGCCCGCTACGTCGACGACGTCGGCTTCGAGTTCGAGACGGCCGTCGAGCCGGCGTCGAACTACCACGTCAGCCGCATCCGGAGGGACTTCCAGGGGGGCGCCACCGTCGTCGGCGGGCTGCTCACGGCCGTGCACCGGCGGCTCGGCGACGAGGGCCTCTTCACGGGGCTCCTCCCGTCGAGCGCCTACGTGGGCGGGCTCGACTTCGAGCACGCCTGGGCCGACCGCGCGTGGACCGTCAGCGGCGTCCTCGCCGCCAGCCACGTCCGCGGCGACTCCCTCGCGATGCTCCGGCTCCAGCGCACGTCCACGCGCTACTTCCAGCGGCCGGACCAGGACCACCTCGACCTCGACCCCTCCGCCACCAGCCTCTCGGGCGCCCACGCCGAGCTCTCGCTGGCGAAGACGGGCGGGCGGCACTGGCGCGGCTCGCTCACCGGCACCCTCACCACGCCCGCCTTCGAGCTCAACGACCTCGGCTTCCAGTCCCGCGCCGACGTCGCGTCGCTCGCGTGGCTCGGGCAGTACCGCGAGCCGCAGCCGCGCTGGCTCAACTACTACACCCTCTACGCCTACGGCGGGTGGGCCACCAACCTCGGCGGCGACCTCGTCCAGCACTACTACCGCGCCAACGCGTTCGTCCGGTTCGAGAACCTCTGGACCCTCGACGCCACCGCCGGCGTCCAGCCGGTCTATACCAACGACCGGCTTACGCGCGGCGGCCCGCTGGCGCTCCGGCCCGCCGACGTGGCCGGCAGCCTCACCCTCACCACCGACCGGCGGCGGCGGGTGTGGGCGAGCGTCTGGACGGACCTCCGCCGTGAGCTCCCCCACGGCCACGCAGCCGGGCTGGCCGAGGTCGAGTGGGGCCGGTTCTTCGGGCTCGAGCTCGCCGTGCGGCCGAGCGAGGCCCTCGAGGTCGTCCTCGAGCCGTCCTGGGGCGCGCGGATGGACACCGACCAGTTCCTCGGCAGCCGCCCCGACGTGGCCGCCGCGGCCACGTTCGGCCGCCGCTACGTCTTCGCCGACCTCCGGCAGGAGGAGTTCGACCTCGGCCTCCGCCTGAACTGGACGTTCACGCCCGAGCTCACGCTCCAGCTCTACGCCGAGCCCTACGTCCTCAGCGGGCGCTACAGCGGGTTCAAGGAGTTCCGCGAGCCCCGGACGTTCGACTTCGACGTGTACGGGGTGGACCGGGGCTCGCTCACGCCCGTGCGCGGGGACGAGGGCGAGGTGACGGCCTACGAGGTGGACCCCGGCGACGGCGGGGAGCCCTTCTCTCTCGGCAACGACGACTTCAACTTCCGCTCCCTCCGCGGTAACGCCGTCCTCCGCTGGGAGTGGCGCCCCGGCTCGACGCTCTTCGTCGTCTGGCAGCAGACGCGCGACGAGTTCGCGGACTACGACGGGTTCGGGGTGGCCGAGGAGCTGGGGGAGGTGCTCCGCGCGCCCGTCCGCAACGTGTTCCTCGTCAAGGCGACGTACTGGCTGGGGTTGTAGGGGAGGGCGAGCATCGAGGGTGGGGCTTGAGCCCGTGCAGCGAGGGCACCTCAGCTTCCCCGCCCGCCGGCCGTCTCCTGCCGCCCCTGTTCCCTGAGAAGCCGCAGGGGGCGCCTTCTGGCGCCTCCACCCCTGGATGCCCTCTGGCATTGCGGGGGATTGTCGCCTACTTTGCTGCGTCCTTCCTCGTCGGGTACGGCGCAGGACCGCCGTGCCGTGCCCTCATCCCGATCTGCCATGCCTACATCGCTACGCGCCCGCTGGGCCGCCTGGGCCCTGCTCCTTCTCCTCTTTGGGAGCACCGCGCCCGCACTCCAAGCGCAGAGCCTTGACCAGGGCCCCCGCTGCGCCACCCCCGAGCCGACCGAGGCCGAGGCCCGCTCGGCCTACGAGGCCGTCCGTGCCTGGCTCCAGCAGCACCCCACGCCCCCCGAGGGCGGCGTCGTCACGATCCCCGTCGCCTTCCACGTCATCTACTCCGGGGGCCAGGGCAACGTCCCAGAGTCGCAGATCGTCGACCAGATCGAGCGCTTCAACATCGAGTTCGCCTCGTTTGGTTACCAGTTCGTCCTCGCCGTGCTGGACCGGACGGAGAACGCCCAGTGGTTCGTGGATGCCCCCAACCAGGAGTTCGCGATGAAGCAGGCGCTGGCCGTCGCCCCGGCGCACTTCCTCAACGTCTATACGGCGAACCTGCAGGGCGGCCTCCTCGGCTGGGCCACCTTCCCCAATAGCTACCCGGAGGACCATTTCCTCCACGGCGTGGTGATTCACTACCAGACCCTGCCGGGGGGCGGCTACCCGAATTACGGGACGGGCGATACGGCGATCCATGAGGTGGGTCACTACGTCGGCCTCTACCACACCTTCCAGGGCGGCTGCGCGGGCGGTGATACGCCTCCCGGCTGCGAGACCGGCGGCGACCAGGTCTGCGACACCGCCGCCCAGTCCGCGCCTACCTGGAACTGCCCCCCCGGGTACAACAGCTGCCCCACCGGCGGCCCCGACCCCCTGAACAACTTCATGAGCTACGCGGGGGACGCCTGCTTGTTTGAGTTCACGGACGGGCAGATCACGCGGTCGCTGGCGCTGATGAGCCAGTTCCGCCCGACGATCATGAGCAGCCCCGACGCCTTCGCCGCCCCCGCCACGCTCGCCTTCGTCAACGTCCGCCTCGGGGAGTCCGAGACCAAGCGCGTCCACGTCGTCAACCTCACCGACGACCCCCTCCTCGTCGCCGCCATCGAGACCGACAACGACGCCTTCGCCGCCGACGCCACCTCCCTCACCGTG
>DATGQT010000203.1:0-30827 GCA_035304085.1 Rubricoccaceae bacterium | reverse complement strand
TCGGCAACGACTGGGGCGTCTTCCGCGTCTTCGACAACACGCAGACGGGCCTCCAGCCCTCCGAGGCCCAGGGCGAGATCTTCTTCGTCCGCCAGGACCTCACGCCGCCGACGATCCGGATCACCGGCTACGGCGTGGACTCGGGGGAGGACAACCAGGCGCAGCAGACGCACACGGGGCCGAACGCCGGCTCGTCGGGGACGACGATGCGGTACCAGGTGGACACGACGGGGGGCAACTCCGGCAGCCCCGTCATCGACGAGGCGACGGGCGAGGCCGTCGGCGTGCACACGCACGGGGGGTGCACGACGGCCGGGACCGGCAGCAACAGCGGGACGAGCCTGTTCAACACGGCTTTCTGGGCCGCCGTCGGCGAGCCGCCGGCCGGCTGTGAGCAGGGACTCACGGCGACGCTCGACGACACGACGCCGGCGCCCGGGCAGACGGTCACCTTCGCCGTCACCGTCACCAACGACGCCGCCAGCCCCGCCACCGTCGACCTCTGGCTCGAGGCGACCGGCCCCGTCAACCGCACGATCCGCTTCGGCTCCGGGACCATCCCCGCGGGCGCGACGGTGACGCGCGACGTCCGCCTCCGCATCCCCGGCGGCGCCCCGAGCGGGAGCTACACCCTCGACCTCAACCTCGGTGACTTCGCCACGCTCGACGTCTGCGACTCCGTCACGTTCGACGTGACGCTCTCGGCCCCGCGCGTGGCCGGGGGGGGGACGGAGTTCGAGGCGCTCGTGCCCGAGGGCGACCTCTTCGCCGCCCGCGCCGTGACGGCCGCCCCCGTCGCCGTCGCGCCGAACCCGTTCAGCCGGCAGACGCAGATCCGCTACGAGGTCACGGCCTCGGCCGACGTTCGGCTGGCCGTCTACGACGTGCTCGGCCGTGAGGTCGCCGTGCTCGTGGACGCCCGCCAGGATGCCGGAACGCACGCGGCGACGTTCGACGCGTCGGGCCTCTCCGCCGGCACCTACGTCTACCGCCTCATCGTCGGCAACGACGTGCAGGTGGGCCGGCTCACGCTGGCGCGCTGATCGGCGGATGACCTGAAGCCGTGCCGCCCCCGGGGCTAAGTCTCCGGGGGCGGCTTCTTTCTCATCGCCCTTGCGCCCACGGCCCCCGCCTGGGCCCAGACCGTCTACTACGTCGACGCGAGCAGGGGCAACGGCAACGATGCCAACCCGTGCACGCAGGTGCTCCCGTACGTCACCATCGCCAGGGCGAACACCCCCGACCTCGACCCCGGCGACGCCGTCCGCTTCCGTGCGGGCCAGACCTTCGAGGGCAACCTCGTGCTCACCGGTGCAGCACGCTGACGGTGTTCGCGAGCACGGGGAAGGTCGGGCGCCTGAGGGGCGAGAGGGGGGCTGCTCTCACTCGCTTTCGGCGGGTCGTTCCCCCGCACCGCGCCGCATCACCGCCAGCACGCTCGCCACGATGAGGGCGGCGCCGAGGAGGCTCCACGCGTCGGGGACCGTCCCGAAGACGAGGGCGCCCCAGGCGAACGCGAACACCACCTGGAGGTAGCCCACGGACATCGCGCGGCCGGCCTCCTCGAGGTGGAGCCCGCGCGTGAGGGCGAGCTGGCCGAGCTGCGTCGCCCCGCCCGCGCCGAGGAGCCAGAGCCACTCCAGGCCCGCCGGCCACACCCAGCCCCCGGCGAACGGGAGCGCCCCGAGGACGCCGATCACGGAGAGGTACAGGATGATGACGTCGGGCGCGTCGGTCTCGCGCAGCTTCCGCACGACGGTGTAGACGAAGCCGGAGAGCATCGAGGCCGTGAGCGCCGCCGCCACGGCCAGCCCATCCAGCGCGACGAAGCTCCCGAACAGGGCCGACGGCTTCGCGATGAGGACGACGCCGGCAAGGCTCGCGCCCATCCCGGCCACGACGAGGCGGGCCGTCCGCTCCCGGAGCACGAACACGGCGGCGACGGCCGTCCACACCGGCGCCATGAAGAAGATGGCGGTGGCGTCGCCGAGGGGGATGCGGGGGAGGGCGAAGTAGAGGAGCGAGAGGGCGGCGACCCCCACCACGCCCCGCGCGAGGAGCAGCGGCCGGTTCCGCCCCAGCGGCGCCAGCCCCGCGCGGCGGACGAGCCCGTACGTGACGACGGCCATGAAGAGCGAGCGGCCGAAGACGATCTCCATCGTCGGCAGCCGCGCCCCGGCCAGCTTGACGAACAGGCTCATCAGGCTGAAGCAGAGCGCGCTCGCGGCGATGTAGCGGAGGCCGGGAGAGACGGCGCGGGCGGGGCGGGCGGCGACGGGCACGGCGGCGGGGGGCTGCGCGGCGCCAACGACGGTGGGAGGGGCGCGTTCGGTAGCGGCCCCCTCTTCCGGTCGTCTTCACCGGCCGCCGGCAGCACGCCCGGCGAGGGGTGCCGAAGTCCCGGATCGCGTGTACCTTGGGCCGATCCATCGAAGCCCATCGCCATGCCCGCACGCTACCGCCTCCCCGTCGCCTTCCTCCTCCTGCTGCTCGCCGCGCCCCTCGGCGCCCAGCCCGTCCAGGAGCGCTACAGCGAGGTCCGACTCGACGTCCCCACCGACGGGCGGCTCGCCGAGCGCCTCGCCGCCCACGGCCTCATCCTCGACCACGCCCGCGTCGAGGAGACGGCGCGGGGGCGCGTGCTCCGCACCGTCCTCTCCGAGACCGAGCTCGCCGCCGCCCGCGCGGCCGGCGTCGGGGTCGAGGTGCTGGTGGAGGACGTCGCCGCCGAGGCCGCCGCGCAGCCGGTGCTGAGCGAGGCCGAGCGCCGCGCCGCCCTCGCCGCCGGCGGCATCCAGGGCAACATCTTCGGCTCGATGGGCGGCTTCCCGACGTTCACCGAGGCCCTCGCCATCCTCGACGACATGCACGCGCAGTACCCCGAGCTCATCAGCGCGCGCGTCTCGCTCGGGCAGAGCCACGAGGGGCGGGACATCTGGATGGTCGAGGTCTCCGACAACCCCGGCGTGGACGAGCACGAGCCGGAGGTGCTCATCACGGCGCTCCACCACGCCCGCGAGCCCGCCGGCCTGACGACCGTCCTCTACACGCTCTGGTACCTCCTCGAGAACTACGAGACCGACCCCCGGATCCGCTACCTCGTCAACCGCCGCCGCCTCTTCGTCGTCCCCGTCCTCAACCCCGACGGCTACGTCTACAACGAGACGACGGACCCCGGCGGCGGCGGGATGTGGCGGAAGAACCGCCGCGTCAACGGCGGCGGGAGCCGCGGCGTGGACCTCAACCGCAACTACGGCTACCTCTGGGGCTACGACGACTGGGGCTCCAGCCCGAACCCCTCCAGCGAGACGTACCGCGGCCCGGCGCCGTTCTCGGAGCCGGAGATCGTGGCCCTCCGCGACTTCCTCGAGGGCGGCCGCCGCGTCCGCGTCGCGTTCAACTACCACACCTACGGCGACCTCCTCCTCTTCCCCTGGGGCTACGACTTCGTCTACACCCCGGACCACGCCCTCTTCGTCACGGCCTCGCAACAGCTGACCGCCGTCAACGGCTACACCTACGGCATCGGCCCCGAGATCCTCTACAGCACCAACGGCGGCTCCGACGACTGGATGTACGGGGAGCAGACGACGAAGCGGAAGATCTTCAGCCTCACCCCCGAGGTCGGGGACTGGTTCTGGCCGTCGTCGTCGCAGATCGTCCCGCTGGCGGTGGAGAACCTCCAGGCCAACCTCCTCCTGATGTACTACGCCGGCCGCCGCCCCTCGGCCAGCGCCGCCGCCGAGTTCTTCGCCCTGAGCGACGCCGCGCTGGACGCGGACGGCTTCGAGCTCTCGGCGGCGTACCCGAACCCGTTCGCGGACGCGACGACGTTCACGTTCACGCTGCCCGAGGCCGCCGCCGTCCGGCTCGCCGTCTACGACGTGCTCGGCCGGGAGGTCGCCGTGCTGGCCGAGGGGATGACCGACGCGGGCGCGCACGAGGCCACGTTCGACGCGTCGGGGCTCGCGGCCGGCGTCTACGTCGCCCGCCTCACGGCCGACGGGCTCACGGCGACGCGGCAGGTCGTCGTCACGCGGTAGCGCCGCCGTCGGTCTCCTCGATGACCGTCGCGTCCTCGACGCCGTGCCCCGGCGCCGGGGACGCGGCACGGGGCGGAGGCGCCGGAGAAGGCCCGGAGGGCGCACCCGCGGTGAACGCGCGCACCTGCCCACTCGCCACGGCCCGCCGCATCCGCGCCTCCAGCCGGCGGCGGATCCACGCCCGCGTCGGCGGGAGGAGGCCGAGGAGGCCGGCGACGTCGGTGAGGACGCCGGGCGCGAGGAGGAGGGCGCCGGCGACGAGGACGATGAGGCCGTCGGTGAGCTCGCGGCCTGGGAGCTGGCCCGACGCCAGGCGCGTCTGGAACCGCGCGAGGGCGGACAGCCCCTCCCGCTTCGCCAGCCACGAGCCTGCGAGCGCCGTTGCCACGACGAGCCCGAGGGTGGGCCAGAACCCGACGCGCCCGCCGACCCACACGAGGAGGAGGAGGTCCACGAGGGGGACGATCAGGAACAGGGCGAGGAGCCGGCCGAACAGGGACGAGCGCATGGACAGGGGATGGGGGATGGGGGATGGGGAGAAGGGACGGAGTGGAGAAGTTCCCCTGACTTCTGATCTCTGCCCCCTGACTTCTGATCTCTGTCCCCTGACTTCTGATCTCAGAACGCCCGGAACGTGCCGCGGCAGACGGCCTCGGCGATGAGCGGCTCCATCGGGGCGTAGAACGTGTAGACGATCTCGCGCGCGGCGTCGCCGTCGGGGCGGTAGACGCATGCGCCGATGCGCTCGGCGGTGGGGCAGGCGGCGGACTGGAACACCCCGCCCTCGGTGCGGGCGCACTCGGCCTGCGCCGCCGCCGCCGTCCAGCCCGTGCCGGAGAAGTCGAAACACAGCGGCTCGACGGCGCGCGCGTCGCAGCTCCCCACCGCGGCCCGGATGGGCACGGGGGCCGGCGGCGCGTCGTCGTGGTGCCGGATGACGACCGCGCCGGTGTCCACCCCCTCGCCCTCGGGCGCCGTGGCGGCCTCCGCCGTGACCGCGGTGTCGGGCGCAGCAGGGGGCAGGGGCGTGCCGGGGGAGGCAGGGGCATCGCCGGGCGGCGGCTCCGCGCCGTCGTCGCAGCCCAGGAGGGCGACGCCGAGCAGGGCCGCGAGGGCGAGGCGTCTGGCACCCCGTCTCACCACGCCTCCCCTCATCTCTTCTTTGGCTCCCCGTCCCCCTCCCGCAGGAGCCGCTCGATCACGTCCACGGGCGTCACCCCCTCGGCCTCGGCGTTGAAGTTGGTCACGATGCGGTGGCGGAGGACGGGGACGGCGAGGGCGTCGACGTCGGCGGCGAGCGGGGTGAGGCGGCCGTCGAGGAGGGCGCGCGCCTTGGCGCCGAGGACGAGGTACTGGCTCGCGCGCGGGCCGGCGCCGTAGGCGAGGAAGTCGTTGACGAAGCCGGGCGTGCCGGGGCGGCCGGGGCGCGTCCGCGCCGCCAGCGTCACGGCGTGGCGGATCACGGAGTCGGCGACGGGGACCTGCCGGACGAGCGCCTGGAACAGCCTCAGCTCCTCGGCGCCGAGGACGGCCTCGACGCGGGCGTCCGCCGGCCCCGTCGTGTTCCGGACGACGGCGACCTCGTCCTCGAAGGGGGGGTAGTCCAGCCACAGGTTCAGCATGAACCGGTCGAGCTGCGCCTCGGGCAGCGGGTACGTCCCCTCCTGCTCGATGGGGTTCTGCGTGGCGAGCACGAAGAAGGGGTCGCCGAGGTCGTAGCGCTGGCCGGCGGCGGTGACGTGGTGCTCCTGCATCGCCTCGAGCAGGGCGGCCTGCGTCTTCGGCGGCGTCCGGTTGATCTCGTCGGCGAGGATGACGTTGGCGAACAGCGGCCCCTTGACGAACCGGAACACGCGGCGGCCCGACTCCCGGTCCTCCTCGATGATCTCGGTGCCGGTGATGTCGCCCGGCATGAGGTCGGGGGTGAACTGGATGCGGGAGAACGAGAGGTCGACGGCCTCGGCGAGCGTCTTGATCAGCAGCGTCTTGGCGAGGCCGGGGACGCCGACGAGCAGGACGTGCCCGCGCGCGAGCAGCGCCACCATGAGCCCCTCGACGACGGCCTCCTGCCCGACGATCACCCGGCCGACCTCGCGGCGGAGGCGGGCGTAGGCGTCACTGAGCCGGTCTACGGCGGCGGGGTCGGAGGCGGCGGGGAGGGCCATGGGGAAGGGAAAGGAGTGGGAGAGAGGGGGAATGGGAGAGGGGGAGAGGGGGAAGGGGTAATCGCCCTTTCTCCCTCTCACCCGCTCTCCCTTTCTCCGACGTAGCGGTCCGTCTTGATCTCGACGTAGACGGTGCGGCGGAGGTCGCGGACCCACTCGTTGAGGACGCGGGCCTGCTTGTCGCGGAGGGCGTACTGGCTGAGGAGGGCGTAGTCGGAGTCGGGGCTGAGGCGGTGCGGCGGCGTGCGGCGCTGGAGGAGGACGATGTGCCAGGCGGGGCTGCCGTCGGTGAGGGCGACCGCGGCGGGCATGCTCACCTCGCCTACGTCGAGCGTGTCCAGCGTCGCCTGCCAGTCCTGCCCGAGGAGGTCGAGCTGGAGGTCCCGGCTGCCCGCCTCGTCGGCGAGGTAGCCGCCGCGGCCGGCGGAGTAGGGGTCCTCGGAGTGCCGCCGCGCGATGGCCTCGAACGGCACGCCGTGGACGACGACGGAGTCCCGGAGCACGGTGAGCGCGGCGATGGCGTCGGCGGGGTCGAGGTCGTCGGCGTCGACCTGGATGAGGATGTGGTTGAACGAGATCACGTCGCCCTGCCGCGCGTTGAGGCGCATGACGTGGTAGCCGAAGGTGGTCTCGAACACCTGCGAGAGCCCGCCCGGCTCGAGGGTGCCGGCGACGATGCCGAACTCGGGCACGAGGTCGCGCACGTTGACGTTCTCGTAGAGCCCGCCGCGGGCGGCCGAGGCGCGGTCGTCGGTGTGGCGGCGGGCGAGGTCCTCGATGGTGGCCTGCCCGGCGAGGACGGAGTCGCGGAGGGCCTCGGCGAGGGTGCGCGCCGCCTCGCGCGCGGCCTCGCTCGGCGCCGGCGCCTTCACGACGTGGGCGACGCGGACGAGCTCGGGCACCTCGGGCACCTGGTCCTCGGGGATCGTGGCGAACCACGCGCGCACCTCCGACGGCGTGATGGTGACCTCGCGGAGGCGGCGGCTCTGGTACTGCTGGGCGAGGAGCTGGCGGCGGACGTCGTCGCGGAAGCGGACCCTGATCTCCTCGACGGGCATGCCGTAGTAGGCCTCGAGCTGGGCCTGCCCGCCGGCCTGGCGGGCGAGCTGGGCGATCCGTGCGTCGAGCTGCTGGTCCACCTGATCCTCCGTGACCACGATGGTGGTGTCCTGCTGCGCGCGGGCGATGAGGACGAGCTGGGCGACGATCTCATCGAGGGCGCGGCTCCACACCTCGTCGGTGACCTCGCCGCCCTCGGCGACGGTGGCGGCGAGGGCGGTGACCTCGGAGGCGAGCACGGGCTCGTCGGCCACGACGGCGACGACCTCGTCGAGGACGGTGCCGGCGGCCACCTGCGCGCGGGCCGGGAGGGCGAGGAGCGCCGGGAAGGCGAGGAGGAAGAACGTTGAACGTTGAACGTTGAACGTCGAACGTGGTCTTGCACGAGCGTGCATGGAGGCAGGGCACAGTGGGGGATGATTCATCGGATCTCGAGGCGGCCGTCGGCCTGGGCCTCGATCTGGAGCTGCTGAACTTGCCGGGCCAGCATCCGGTTGCGCGCCTCGATGGCGAGCCGCTGGCGCAGCTCGTCCTCGACCCACGCCAGCTCGGGCAGGGCGCCGGCCGGCTTCCGGTCAACGAGCTGGACGACGTGGAACCGCCCGGCCGACGCGATCACGGGGGCCACCTGGCCGGGCGCGAGGGCGCGGACGGCCGTGCCGAGGTCGGCGTCGGTCTCGGCGAGGCGGCTCTCGGGGAAGTACGTCCGCGCGAGGGCGACGGCGCCGTCGGGGTCGAACGAGTACGTGCGCGCGGTGAGGGCCCAGAGGGAGTCGGCGAAGGCGCTGGCGGCGGCGCGGGCGAGCGCGGCGCGGGCGGCCTCAGCGCGCGCCTGATCGCTCAGGACGAGGTGGCGGATGCGGACGTAGGGCTCGCGGAGGGCCAGCCGCTCGCGGTGCTCGGCGAAGTACGCGCGCACCTCCTCGTCGGTCGGCTCGGCCGGGTTCGCCTCGAAGAACCGCTCGATGAGGGCGGCGGCGAGGACGGCCCGCTCGTTGTCGGCGAGCAGGCGGCGGACCTCGGCGTCCTCGAGGAGCCCCTGGCGGCGGGCCTCCTGCGCGAGCAGCCGGCTCCGCACCCACTGGTTCACGACCTGCTGGCGGGCCGTCACGCTGTCGAGCCCGGGGGGGAGCGGCTGCAGCGCGTCGGCCACCTCGGCGTCGGTGAGGTACTCGTCGCCCACGCGCGCGGCGAAGCCGTCGCGCCGGCCCTCCTCGCCGCCGCAGCCGGCGAGCGCGAGGAGGGCGAGCGCGAGGGGGAGGGTCCGGGCGGGGGAGCGGGTCACGGGGAAAGCAGTGGAGCCCGGCGCGGGCGAGGTTGCCGTAGGCATCGCCGGCCGGGCTCCGCTGCACACGGGGCGGGAGCCGGAATTATTGCGACGACGCCCCGGAGCCCGGCGCCGCCGCGCCCACGTCGGGCGCCGGCGTCGGCGCCGGGACGCCGTCGAAGGCGTCGGCGAGGCGCTCGGGGTAGACGCGGGCGTCGTAGCGCTCGCGCAGCCGCGCCACCCACGCCCCCTCGAGGACGTCCTGGTAATTCGTGACCACCTCGGCGCGCGCCTCCTCGAACGTCTTCTCGCGCGGGGCCTCGATGCCGTCGAGGACGTAGACGGCCAGCCGGCTCCGCTCGGGGAGGACCTCGGAGTGCTGGCCCGGCTGGAGGTCGAACACGACGTCGAGCGGGGTGCCGGTGGTGTCGGCGAGGTAGAGGGTGTCGAGGCGGAGGGTGAGGCGGGCGTCCTCGTGGGCCGCGAACACCTCGGCGGCGGGCCTCCCGGCGTCGAGGTCGGCGGCGACGGCGTTGAGGAGGGAGTCCGACGGGCTGGTGAAGGCGAGGACGCGGTGGCGCTGGGGCCAGCGGTAGTCCCCGCGGTGGGCCTCGTAGTAGGCGCGGAGGCCGGCCTCGTCCTCGGCCGCCGGCGTCCAGACGGAGTCCTCGGAGATCTTGAAGAGGAGGACGCCGTCGACGTACTGCTCGAGGAGGGCGCGGAAGGCGGGGTCGCGCTCCTCGAGCTGGGCGAGGGCGTACTCGAACCCCTGCTCGGCGAGGTACAGGTCCATCTGCTCCATCACGCCGGCGCGGGGGTCCGTGGCGGCCTGCGGCTGCTGCCGCCCGTACCAGAGGTAGAAGTCCGTGAAGGTGTAGGCCGTGTCGCCGATGGTGGCGAAGGTGCGCCCGGCGTAGTCGCCGAAGCCGTCACGGCGGAGCTGGAGGTCGAGGGAGTCGGCGTCGAACTGGCCGAGGGCCTGGGCGACGAGGGTGGAGTCGAAGGTGAACCCGGCGGCGGCGCGCTCCTCGCGGCCGATCTCCTGGCGGCGGAGCGTCGTGCGGGGGAGCTGCTCGGCGAGCCGCTTCAGCTCGGGGTACGCCTCCTCGTACGTCGGCAGCGACGCGCGCTCCTCGAGGCGGATGAGGTGGTAGCCGAACTGGGTCTCGACGACGTCCGAGATGTCGCCGGGGTTCTGGAGCGCGAAGGCGGCGTCGTTGAAGGGGGGGACCATCCGGCCGAGCCCGAAGAAGCCGAGGTCGCCGCCGCGCCGGCCGCTCGCGACGTCGTCGGAGTACTGGCGGGCGAGCGTAGCGAAGTCCTCGCCGGCGAGGATCCGCTCGCGCAGCCCCTCGATGGTCTCGCGCGCGGCGGCGGAGTCGGCGGGGGTGTTGCCCTGGACGCGGATGAGGATGTGGGAGGCGCGGATGTCCGGCGTGCGGTCGCGGCGGTCCTGGACCCAGATGAGGTGGTAGCCGAACCGGGTGCGCAGCGGGCCGGCGACCTCGCCGACGGGCGTGTTGTAGGCGGCCTCCTCGAACGCCTCGACCATCCGGCCGCCGGTGAAGTAGCCGAGGTCGCCGCGGTTGCGCCGGGCCGAGGGGTCCTCGGAGTGCCGGAAGGCGAGGTCGTCGAAGGGGACGCCGGCTTCGAGGGAGTCGAGGAAGGCGCGCGTGCGCTCGTAGGCGGCGAGGGTGTCGGCGGGGGGCGCCGCCGCGTCCACCATGACGAGGATGTGGGAGGCGCGGATCTCCTCCTGCTGCTTCTCGTAGAGGTCGCGGATGATGTCTTCGAGGACGGCCTGGTCGGTGAAGTACGGGCGGGCGAGCTGGTCGCGGTACTCGGCCATCTCGGCCTGGAGCGACGAGTCCTGGTCGAGGCCGAGGTCGCGGGCCTGGCGCACCTTCAGGCGGAAGTTGACGTAGCGGTCGAGGAAGTCCTCGAGGGCGGCCATCGAGTCGTCGGCGGCCTCGTCGGCGCCGCCGACGCTGTTGGCGTAGGCGGCCTCGAACTCGTCGAGCGTGAGGTCCTCTCCGTCCCACTCGGCCACGAGGGAGGGGCCGGCAGCGGGGAGGGGGTCGGCGGGGGCGGCGGGGCGGGAGCCCCCGCAGCCGGCGAGGCCGAGGGCCAGCAGCGGGAGGGCGACGCCCGCGGAGAGGGCGAGCGGTAGCAGTCGGGGAGGCGTGCGCATCGGGTGCTGGTGATGTCCTGAACGGTGGGCCGGAGCGGTCCCGGAACGAAGCCCGGCGGCCGGCGCCGACACCGGGTGCGGTTGTTCGAAGCGTGCGAAAATAAACACGCCGGGCCGCCGGGGCCGGTAAAGGTTGGGGCAAAACCCCAGGGGAGCCAACAGAGCAGCACAGCCTCGCGTGCCGGCGCGGCTGGAGCAACTTCCGGGCGCTTCCCCGGTCCTACCGTCTGAACCAGCCCGCCGGCGCCGCATGCCCCCGTCCGACCACGCCCTCATCGAGGCGTTCCAGGGCGGCGACGAGTTCGCCTTCGTCGCCCTCTACAACCGCTACCGCGGGCCGGTCTACGCCTTCTGCGCGAAGATGCTGCTGGACCGGGCGGCGGCGCAGGACGTGATGCAGGAGGCGTTCGTTCGGGTCTACGAGAACCGGCAGCGGCTCCTGAGCGCGGGCTCGTTCAAGGCGTACCTCTTCGCCATCGCGCGGAACCAGTGCCTCAACGGGCTCCGCCGCCAGGGCCGCCACGCACCGCTGCCCGAGGCCGGCCCCGGCGCGCCGGCCGCCGCCGAGACCCCCTTCGGCGACCTCCTCAAGGCCGAGCAGGTCGCCCTCGTCAACCGCTTCCTCGCGAGCCTCTCGCCGGAGTACCGGGAGGTCCTCGTGCTGCGGGAGTACCAGAACCTCTCCTACGAGGAGATCGCGGCCGTAACCCGGAACACCGTCTCCTCGGTAAAGAGCCGGCTGTTCAAGGCGCGGCGGAAGCTGGGGCAGTACCTCGAGCCGTGGCTCGACCCCGCCGAAGCGCCGCCCGCCGCCCGTCCGTCCCCGACCGAGCCGCACCAGAAGGCGCCGTAATGCCGACCTGCTCCGACCTCCGAGCCGAGGCGCTCCTGAACCTCTACGCCGACGGCGAGCTGCCGTCGGCGCGGCAGCCCGAGCTGTTCGCGCACCTCGCCCGGTGCACGGCGTGCCGGGCCCGGTTCAACGCGCTCCTCGCCTTCCGCCTCGTCGCGCGGCAGGAGACCCTCGCGGTGCCCCCCGCCGCCGACGAGGCGTTCTTCGCCCGCCTCGACCGCCTCCGCCGCGCGGCGCACCCCGCGCCGGAGCGCGCCGCCGAGCACCGCCTCTTCGGCGACGCCCTCCGCCGCCGCGTCCCCCTCGGCGCGGCCCTCGCCGGGGCCGGGCTCATCGTCCTCCTCGGCCTCCTCGCGCGTCCGGCGCCCGAGGCGCCCGCCCCCGAGCCGGCGCCGGCGTTCCGGCTGACGGAGGTGGTGCTCGACGACGGCAACGCGCTCTACGTCATGGACAACATCACGGTCGAGGGGAAACAGGGGGAGGGCCGGCCCGCGGCGGACGAGTAGGAGGCCGCCGCCGGTGATGCACGGGGGCTCCGGGCGCGGGGCGCGACGCGCGGTATCTTCCCCGGCACGCCCGCCGCCCGGCGGGCGCCGCCGTTTTACCCGATGCTGCCCCCGCTCTTCCGGCCCCCCGCCCCCCCCGCCGACCGCCCCCGCCGCCTCGTCGTCCTCGGATCGACGGGGTCCATCGGGACGCAGGCGCTGGAGGTGGCGGCGCTCTTCCCGGACCGGCTGGCGGTGGCGGCCCTCGCCGCCGGGTCGAACTGGGAGGCGCTGGCGGCGCAGGCGCGGCGGTTCCGCCCCGAGGCCGTCTGTGTGGCCGACGAGGCCGCGCGGGCGCCGCTGACCGAGGCCCTCGCCGGCACGGGCGTCCGCGTCCTCTGCGGGCAGGGGGGGATGTGCGAGGTGGCCGCCCTGGAGGGGGCCGACGTCGTGCTGGCCGCCGTCGTCGGCGCGGCGGGGCTGCGGCCTACGCTGGCGGCCGTCGAGGCGGGGCGGGCCGTCGCCCTCGCCAACAAGGAGACGCTCGTCGTGGCCGGGGCGCTCGTGCGCGAGGCCGCCGCCCGCCACGGCGCCACCCTCATCCCCGTCGACTCCGAGCACTCCGCCATCTTCCAGTGCCTCGTCGGCGAGGACGCCGGGGCCGTCGAGCAGCTGATCCTGACGGCCTCCGGCGGCCCGTTCCTCCGCCGCCCGGCCGGCACCTTCGACGCCATCACGCCCGCGGAGGCGCTGGCGCACCCGAACTGGAGCATGGGCGCCAAGGTCACCATCGACTCGGCCACGCTCGCCAACAAGGGGCTGGAGGTGATCGAGGCACGGTGGCTCTTCGACCTCCCGCCGGAGCGGATCGCCGTCCTCGTCCACCCCCAGTCCATCGTCCACTCCCTCGTCGCCTTCCGCGACGGCTCGACGAAGGCGCAGCTCGGCGTGCCGGACATGCGGGTGCCCATCCAGTACGCCCTCACGTACCCCGAGCGCTGGGCGGCCCCGCACCCGCGCGTGGACTGGGCCGCCCTCCGCGCGCTCGACTTCGAGCCGCCCGACCTCGGCCGTTTCCCCGCCCTCGGCCTCGCCTACGAGGCGCTCCGCCGCGGCGGAGCCGCCCCCGCCGCCCTCAACGCCGCCAACGAGGCCGCCGTCGCCCTCTTCCTCGAAGGCCACGTAACGTTCGGCGCGATCCCCCGTCTCATCGAGGCCGCCCTCGACGCCGCCGGCGCCGCCCCGGCCGACGGCCTCGACACCCTCCTCGCCGCCGACGCCGCCGCACGGGCGGTGGTGCGCGAGCGGGCCGGGGGGTAGGGGATGGAGAGGGTGGGGGGAGAGGAGGGGATGGAGGGTAAAGGGAAGCGTTCCCCTCCATCCCCTCCTCCCTTCCCGCCCCCTCCACCCTGTGAAATGTCTGTCCCCCAGGCACGGCGGCGCGTAGCTTGCCCGTTCTTTCGGCCTTACCCCTGACGCCCCCTGCATGGACGCCGTCCTCAACATCCTCTCGTACTTCTTCTGGATCGCCCTCGCCCTGGGCATCCTCGTCTTCATCCACGAGCTCGGGCACTTCCTCTTCGCCCGGCTGTTCGGGATGCGCGTCGACGCCTTCTCCATCGGCTTCCCGCCGGTGGTCTGGCGCAAGCAGGTGGGCCAGACGGAGTACCGCCTCGGCGCCGTCCCCCTCGGCGGCTACGTCAAGATCGCGGGGATGATCGACGAGAGCGTGGACACCGACTTCATCGGCACCGAGCCGCAGCCGGACGAGTTCCGCTCGAAGCCGGTGTGGCAGCGGATGCTCGTGATCTCGGGCGGCGTGCTGTTCAACCTCGTCCTCGCCTTCGTCATCTTCATCGGGCTGACGCTGTGGTACGGTGAGGGGTACACCCCCCTCGACCGCGTCGACGGCGTCTTCGTGGCCGACTCCTCGGTCGCCTACCAGATGGGGCTGCGGACGGGCGACCGCATCGTCGCCGTCAACGGACAGCGGCCGGAGCGGTTCGAGGACGTGCTCTCGCCCGAGAACCTCACGACGGACCCGTTCACGATCACCGTCGAGCGGGGCGGGGAGACGCTGACGCTGGAGGGGCCGGACCAGCTCCTCTCGCGCGTCAGCCGCGCCGAGGGGTTCGGGCTCTACTACGCCCCGTCGGTCGTGGGCAGGGTCGAGCCGGGCTCGCCGGCCGAGGCCGCCGGCCTCCGCGCGGGCGACCACCTCCTCGCCCTCGGCGGGGCCGACGTCCGGCAGTGGCCCCAGCTCGTCGCCGCCGTCGAGGCCTCGCGCGGCGAGACCGTCCCCCTCCGCTATGCCCGACCGGACTCCCTCGTCCGGGCGACGGACCCCGCCGCCGCCGAGCGCCGCGACGGGTTCGCCGTCTACGAGGCCCCCGTCACGCCCGAGCCCGTCGGCGAGGGGTTCCGCCTCGGCGTCGGCGCCGACGCCGACTACGGGCGGGAGTACGCGCGCTACGGGCTCGGCGAGGCCGTCGTCGCCGGCTCGGCGATGGCGTGGGAGCAGGTCACGCTCTACGGGAGCCTCTTCGCCCGGCTCTTCACCGGGAAGGAGAACGTCCGCGACTCCGTCGGCGGCCCGCTCATGATCGCGAAGATGACGAAGGAGGCGGCGGACCAGGGGCTCCAGTCGTTCTGGGTCATCGTCGCCATGCTCTCCATCGCGCTGGCCGTCTTCAACGTCCTCCCGATCCCCGTCCTCGACGGGGGCCACCTCGTGTTCCTCCTCTACGAGGCCGTCGTGCGGCGGGAGCCGAGCGTGAGGGTGCGCGTCGCCGTGCAGCAGGTGGGCCTCGTGCTGCTCCTGGCCTTCATGGTGTTCGTGATCTTCAACGACGCTGTGCGGTGGTTCGGGTGAGCCGCCGGTAGCTTGGTGGATCGCAGCGAAGGAGCCCCCGTGGTCCACACCGACAGCCCGCCCCGCCCCGGCAAGGAGCCCGTCCAGCTGACGGCCGCGCCGCAGACGGCCGAGGACGCCGCCGCGCAGGCGGCGCTGAAGGCGCGCGGCGAGGTCCCCGTCCACGTCGCCTGCATCATGGACGGGAACGGCCGCTGGGCGAAGGCGCGCGGGAAGCGCCGGGTCACGGGCCACCGCGAGGGCGTCGAGAGCGTGCGCGACGTGACCGAGGCATGCGCCCA
Organism: Rubricoccaceae bacterium; assembly: GCA_035304085.1. Classification (GTDB taxonomy): domain Bacteria; phylum Bacteroidota; class Rhodothermia; order Rhodothermales; family Rubricoccaceae; genus DATGQT01. The sequence goes on along the minus strand of DATGQT010000203.1, from coordinate 15,611 downwards.
GCTCGGCGTCCGCCACCTCACCCTCTACACGTTCTCGACGGAGAACTGGGCGCGCCCGCAGGCCGAGGTCTCGGCGCTGATGGAGCTCCTCGTGCGGACGGTCCGCCGCGAGGCCGCGCGGCTCGACCGCAACGACATCCGCCTCGGCGCCCTCGGCGACCTCTCGCGCCTCCCCGCGCGCGCCCGCCGCGAGCTCGAGGAGGCCATCGCGATGACGGCCGACAACCGGCGGATGACGCTGAACCTCGCGCTCTCCTACAGCGGGCGCTGGGAGATCACGCGCGCCGTGCGCCGCCTCGCCGCCGCCGCCCGCGACGGCCGCCTCGACCCCGACGCCATCACCGAGGCCGACGTCGCCGCCGCCCTCGACACCGCCGGCCTCCCCGACCCCGACCTCCTCATCCGCACCGGCGGCGAGATGCGCGTCTCGAACTTCCTCCTCTGGCAGATCGCCTACACCGAGCTCCACGTCACGGAGACCCTCTGGCCCGACTTCCGCCGCGAGGCCCTCTACGCCGCCATCCGCGACTACCAGGACCGCGACCGCCGCTTCGGGCGGGTGAAGGAGGGGGAGGCCCGGCAATAAAGGCGCTCGGGGCCCCGTTGCCGTCGTGCGCGCGCGAGGCGCAGGGAGGGCGCCCGCGGACGCGCGTGCAGAAGCCGCAAAAAACGGCCTCCGAGGGCGCCGGCGGGCCGAGCCCCGCCGTTTCGCCCTGCGGACGCTCGGACCGACGTAGTAGCTTTTCCCCCCGGGCTGCCCGTGCCCGCCGCACCCCCCGCATGACGCGACTCCTCCGCCTCGTCCTCCCCGTCCTCGCCGCGGCCCTCCCGCTCGGCGCGCTGGCGCAGCCCGCGCCGGCCCGCTACGAGATCCTCGCCCTCGACGTCGAGGGCGGCAGCGAGGCCACCTCCGACGACTTCGTCCGCCAGTACAGCGGGCTCCGCGTGGGCCAGCGCGTCGCGCTCCCCTACGACCCCGCCCTCGCCGAGGCCACCAAGAAGCTCTACCGCACCGGGTTCTTCTCCGACGTCGAGATCGTGGCCGACCGCCTCCTCGGCGACGGCGTCTACCTCCTCATCCGCGTGCAGGAGGAGCCGCGGCTCAACCAGTACACCCTCGTGAACGTCTCGGGCGGGGACCGCGAGGACCTCGAGATGGACATCCCGCTCCTGCGCGGGCGGCCCGTCCGCCCCTCCGACATCGGGCGGACCGTCCAGGTCATCGAGCGGTTCTACGTGGACAAGGGGTTCCGCGACGTGCGCGTGGACGTGGCGCGGGCGCCGGCGGCCGACAACCGCGTCGACCTCACGTTCACCGTCCACCGCGGCGAGCGCCTCGAGGTCGTCGACGTCACGTTCTTCGGGAACGAGGCGTTCAGCGACGCGACCCTCCGCAAGCGGCTCAAGAACACGCCCGAGGCGCGGTGGTGGCGGTTCTGGAAGCGCGAGACGTTCGACGAGGAGGCCTTCGACGAGGACCTCCAGAACCTCGTCCGCTTCTACAACGACCGCGGCTACTACGACGCCCGCGTCGTCCGCGACACGTTCTACGTCCGCGAGGCGCCGGACGGCACGGCCGACGGCATCGTCGTCGAGGTGGAGGTCCACGAGGGCGACCGCTACTACATCCGCGACATCACGTTCGAGGGGAACACCGTGTTCACGGACGCGCAGCTCGCCGCGGCCCTCGGGTTCAAGCGCGGGGACGTCTACGACCGCACCCGCCTCGAGCAGAACCTCTACTACACCGCCGAGCACACCGACGTCGCCAGCCTCTACACGGACCGGGGCTACCTCCGCTTCAACATCCAGGAGACCGTCAGCGAGGCGCCGGGCGACTCGCTCGACCTCCACTTCGAGATCACCGAGGGCGAGGTGTACACGTTCGGCGACGTCGCCATCCGCGGCAACACCCGCACGCGCGACGACGTCATCCGCCGCCAGCTGCGCACGGTCCCGGGCCAGGTCTACAGCCGCCAGGCGCTGGAGCGCTCCGTCCGCGAGCTCCTCCAGCTCAGCTACTTCGAGCAGGCGAGCCTCGCGGCCGGCCCCGCCATCGCCGTCGACGACGAGGACCGGACGGTGGGGCTGACGTACAACCTCATCGAGACCTCCAGCGACCAGCTCGAGCTCTCCGGCGGGTGGGGCGGCAGCCTCGGCCTCCAGCTCTCGGCCCGCGTCACGTTCAACAACTTCGCCGCGCAGGACCTCTTCAAGGGGGAGGCGTGGCGGCCCATCCCGAGCGGGCGCGGGCAGCAGCTCTCGCTCGGCGTCACGACCTACGGCACGCGCTCGCAGCAGTTCTCGCTCTCGTTCACGGAGCCGTGGTTCCGTGGCCGCCAGACCCCCGTCGGCTTCTCCGTCTCCTACCTCCGCTACAACTTCGGCACCGACCTCTCGTCGTTCTCCGGGCGCGTCTTCTACCGGCAGGCGCTCCGGTGGCCCGACGACTTCTTCCAGACCGGGACCGACCTCGGCTACCGGCTCTACAACGTGCGCGACGACGACGGCCGGGGCGCCCTCGGCCTGCCGACGGGCCGGAGCCAGGAGCTCACCATCCGCCAGAGCCTCACGCGGAACAGCCTCGACAACCCCATCTTCCCGCAGGCCGGCAGCGCCCTCACCCTCGGCGTGACGCTGGCGCCGCCCATCCCGGGCTTCCTCCAGTACCACAAGTGGGAGCTCGACAACCAGTGGTACACCCCGCTCGCGGGGCGGCTCTCGCTCTCGTTCCGCTCGCAGTTCGGCTACATCGGCTCGTTCACCGGGGAGGACGTGCAGTTCCAGCGCTACCTCGTCGGCGGGAGCCCGCTCGAGACGCAGGGGCGGAGCGTCGGGTTCGGGAAGGACCTCGTGTTCCTCCGCGGCTACCCCGTCCAGGCCATCTCGCCCATCGAGAACGGGGAGGCCGTCGGCGGGCGGATCCTCAACAAGTACCAGGCGGAGCTCCGGCTGTTCGCCCTCCAGAGCCCGCAGCTCTCGTTCGCGCCGTACCTCTTCGTCGACGCCGCCAACACGTGGGACTCGTTCCGGGACTACGACCCCGGCCGGCTCTACCGCGCGGCCGGCTTCGGCGCCCGCGTCCTCCTCCCGTTCCTCGGCATGGTCGACGTCAACTACGGCTACCAGATCGACCCGTTCGTCGACCCCGCCGACGGCGACGTCGTCGAGCCGGGCTGGCGGTTCCAGTTCTCCCTCGGCGGCCAGTAGCCGCCCGCACAACCGTGGTCCCCATGCGTGCCCCCCTCGCCAGGCGCTGCCTCGTCGCCCTCGTCGCCCTCGTCGCCCTCGCCGCCCCGGCCGCGGCCCAGCAGCGGCTGGCGTTCGTGGACTCCGAGGTCATCCTCAAGGCGCTCCCCGAGTACCAGACGGCCCGCCAGCAGGTGGACCGCCTCGCCGCCGAGTGGCAGGCCGAGCTCGACGCGATGCAGACGGAGATCGACGAGCTCGTCCGCGAGTTCGAGGCGCGCGAGCTCCTCTACACCGAGGAGGACCGCGCCCGCGCCCTCGAGGAGATCGCCGCGCGGCGGACCGAGATGGGGCAGTACCGCCGCCGCCAGTTCGGCGCCGAGGGCGAGCTGTTCCGCCAGGAGCAGCAGCTCCTCCGGCCCATCCAGGAGCGCGTCCTCGAGGCCATCGAGACCGTCGCCGACGACGGCGGCTACGACTTCGTCTTCGACCGCTCGGGCGACCTCGTCTTCCTCTACGCCCGCGAGGCCCACAATGTCACGGACCTCGTGCTCGTTGAGCTCGGGATCGACCCCGAGGTCGCCGGCGTCGGGCGCTGAGCCGCCCCGCCGTACGCCCCCTCCCACGTAACCCGACCGCCGCAACCCCAACCCTCATGACCCTGAAGTTGCCTACCCGCCGAGCCCTCGGCTGCCTCGGCCTCCTCGCCGTCGCGCTCCTGCCCCTCGGCAACGCCGCCGAGGCGCAAGCCCCCCGCCTGGGCTACCTCGACCCCGACATCATCATCGTGCAGATGCCGGAGTACGCGCAGGTGCGCGACTCCCTCCAGGCGCGCGAGCGCGAGATCGCCGCCGAGCTCCAGGCGCAGGAGGACGAGATCCGGGCGAAGTTCCAGGAGCTCCAGGAGATGCAGGGCAGCCCCGTGCTGACGGCCGAGGCGCGGCAGGAGCGCGAGCAGGAGATCCTCCAGCTCCAGGCCAACCTCGAGCAGCGGCAGCAGGCCGGCCTCCAGGACCTCGGCCGCCGCGAGGCCCGCCTCCTCCAGCCGCTCCTCATGCGGCTCCAGGACGCCATCGACGCGGTCTCCGGCGAGATGGGGCTGACGATGGTCTTCGCCGCGCGCGCCAACAACGCGCCCGTCATCCTCTTCGCCTCCGACGACGCCGTCAACATCACCGAGGAGGTGATGACCGAGCTCGGCCTCGAGATCCCGGCCGACACCGGCGGCGGGGCCGGCAACTGATCCGATTGCGGATTTGGGATTGCGGACTGCGGATTGAAGAGAGCGATCCGAAATCCGCGATCCACGGCCCGAAATCCCCTCCCCGCTCCCCCTGCGCGGGCGCCGGCTCCGGCCGGCGCCCGCGCGTCGTATCCTGTAGCCCCCTCGCCACCGGCCCCTCGCTCCAATGAGCACGCAGACCGTGTCCCCCGCCGCCACCGCCCGGCGCGTCACCACGCAGACGCTCCAGGAGATGCGCGCCGAGGGCGTCCCCATCGCCATGCTCACGGCGTACGACTACACGAGCGCCCGCATCCTCGACGAGGCCGGCATCGACGTGCTGCTGGTGGGGGACTCGGCCTCGAACGTGATGGCGGGCCACGAGACGACGCTCCCCATCACGCTCGACCAGATGATCTACCACGCGCAGTGCGTCGTGCGCGGGGTCAGCCGCGCGCTCGTGGTGGTGGACCTCCCGTTCGGGGCGTTCCAGGGCAGCTCGCGCGAGGCGCTCCGCTCGGCCATCCGCGTCATGAAGGAGACCGGCGCGCACGCCGTCAAGATCGAGGGGGGCCGTGCCGTCGTCGAGTCCGTCCGCCGCATCATCGACGCGGGGATCCCGGTGATGGGTCACCTCGGCCTCACGCCACAGAGCATCTACAAGTTCGGGACCTACAAGGTGCGCGCGCGGGAGGAGCAGGAGGCCGACGCCCTCCGCGAGGACATCCGGCTGCTCGAGCGGGCCGGCTGCTTCGCCGTCGTCCTCGAGAAGATCCCGGCCGCGCTCGCCGACGAGGTCACGCGCAGCGTCTCGGTCCCCACCATCGGCATCGGCGCCGGCAGCGCCACGAGCGGGCAGGTCCTCGTCACGCACGACTTCCTCGGGCTGACGAAGGAGTTCAACCCCCGGTTCGTCCGCCGCTACGCCGACCTCGCCGACACCATCACCGACGCCGTCCGCCGCTACGTCGAGGACGTCCGCGCGCGCGACTTCCCGAGCGAGGCGGAGAGCTACTGAGGCGTGTCACGTTCAACGTTGAGCGTTGAACGGAGCTATCGCACCACGGTCACGCGCGCCTGCGCGGCCTGGTCGCCTACGCGGAGGCGGGCGAGGTAGACCCCGCTCGGGAGCGAGGCCGCGTCGCCCCAGGTGAGGGCGTGCCGGCCGGGGCCGGGCGCGGGCGCCTCGACGCGGCCTACGAGGCGGCCGAGGAGGTCGTACACCGTCAGCTCGGCCGTGGCCGGCGGCCCCGCCCAGGTGTACTCGGCGCGGAAGGCGCCGCGGGCGGGGTTGGGCGCGATCCGCAGCGCGAGGGCGTCCACCGCCGGCCCGGGCTCCACCCCGACGAGGTGCAGGTCGCCGATGACGAGGGCGTCGTTGGGCTTGTCGAGGGCGAGGGCGAGGCCGTGGTCGGGCGCGTAGACGAAGTCGGTGGGGCGGTTGGCGAGCGCGTAGGTGTAGCCCGGGAGGTGGACGGCGTTGGGGTTCGTGGTGAGGGCGACGACCTCGCCGGCGTCGGTGAGGAAGACGCGCGTGACGTCGCCCTCGGGGATCACGACGGTGCCGGCCGGCGCGCCGGTGGCGGCGTCGAAGAGGTAGACGACGGGTGACACGACCGCGGCGACGAGCGCCTCGCTCGCCTCGAGCATCTCGGGCACGCCGCATCCGCACGCGATGGGCTCCTCCTCCGTCACCGTCGCGCCGGAGACGGCGTAGCGGCGGATCAGCCCGTCGGTCTCGCTCGCGGCGAAGGCCCATCGCCCATCGGGGGAGGCGGCGAGCAACTCGACGTCGGGCACGTCGAACTGGCCGAGGAGGGCGCCGGCGGCGCCGTCGTAGAGCTGCACGCGGTGGTGCGTCGTGTCGCCGACGGCGACGAGCGCGCCGTCCCGACTCACGGCCCACCGCGCGACGAGGGAGTCCGCGGTCGCCGCGACGACCTCGAGGCCGGCCGTCGTCGCGCGGAGGCGGACGAGCGCGCCAGCGTCGGACGACGCGAACACGTTGGGCTCGACGCCCCGGGCCATCCGGCTGAGGTCGAACGCGGGGAGCCGCCCGGCCTCGGCGCCCGCGGCGAGGTCGAACAGGACGGCCGTCTCGGTGACGCCGGTGGAGTCGGTGCCGTGGACGAGCGCGAGGTCGTCCCACAGGGCCTCGATGCGGATGGGGTTGACGTTGGCGAGCGGGACCACCGCCGTCACCGCCTTCGACGCGAGGTCCACGCGCGTGATGGCGGAGGTGTAGACGTTGGCGACGAGGGCCTCGCCGCCGCCGGGGGGGAGGCCGATGGCCTGGGGCGAGTCGCCCTCGATGGGGCCGCCGGGGAGGAGGTCGCCGAGGTGGGCCGGCGTGCCCTCGGCGGAGAGGATCGAGGCCACCTCGCCGGGGTGGTTGATGGGGACGCCGCCCCAGCGCGGCCCCACCGACGAGAAGCCGGCGGCGACGTACCACCGCCCCGGCGTGAGCACGTCGAGCGACCCCGTCTCGAAGTCGTACGCGGCGGCGCCGTCGAGGCCGACGCCGAGGGCGAGGCGGCCGTCGGGCGAGGCGTTGGAGGCGAACTCGTAGTTCCGCGTGGCGAGCAGCGTCGGCGGCGCGCCGTCGAGGGGGATGACGGCGGCGATCTGGCCGGTGCCGTTGGGGAGGCGGAGCCCGGTGAGGACGCGCGCGCCGTCGGCGCTGACGGCGAAGTCGGTGACGAGGCCGACGTAGCTGCCCGGGAGGGGGCAGACGGGGCCGCGGGCGCCGGTCGCCACGTCGATGGCCTGGAAGGCCCGCACGTTGCGGAGGTCGCCCACGACGAGGGTGCTCCCGTCGGCCGAGAGGTTGAACGAGCGGGCGGGGAAGTCCGTCGGGTAGGCGCCGAGCGCGGCGCCGGTGGCGGCGTCGAACCGCATCACCGCCTGCGCGGGCGCCGGCGCTAGCGCGAAGAGGGTGTCGCCGGTGACGGAGGCGACGAGGGGCTGGTAGCGGTAGTAGAGGCGGAGGGCGGGGTACGTGATGGTGAGCTCGAGGCCGTCGTACGGGAACGACGGGATCTCGACGACGACGGCCCCCGTGGCGAGGTCGAGGACGCGCGCGCCGTGGCCGAGGATGGAGGCGACGAGGGCGCGCGTGCCGCCGGGGAGGATGCGGACGCCGGCGGCGTACGGGACGCCCGGCACCACCGCCCGGACGGCGTACGTGTCGAGGTCCACGAGGTAGACCTCCCCGCTGTCCCGGCACGCCACGACGGCCACGTCGTCGGTGGCCGCCACCGCGGTGGGGTTGTCGCCGACGGGGACGATGGCGAGCGTGGCGCCCGTGGCGACGTCGAGGACGGCGAGGTTATCGGTGGCGGCGTTGGCCGTGAGGACGCGGTCGTGGGACGGCGTGAAGGCGACGGCCTGGAGGTTGTCGGCCTCGGGGGCGACGCCCACGTCGAGGGTGAGGACGGCGCCGCCGGGGCCGGAGGCCGGGGCGAGGCCGAGGGCGTCGAGGAGCCGCTCGGCCTCCTCGGCGCTGAGGTCGGCGTACACGTCCGCGAATGCCTGCCCGTCCGGGGCGGCGACGCGGGTGGGGGCGGGGAGGGCGGCGGGCTGGCCGGCGGCGGCCGGGGCGAGGAGCGCGGCCGTGAGGGCGAGGAGGAGGCTGGAGCGAACGGGCATGGCGGCGAACGAGGGAACCTGGAGAGAAGGTAGAGCCGGACAGGGGCCGTCACAAGGTGCACATGCGTCCCCACCGGAACCCATCCCGGGCCGCGGCCTACACGAGCCGCCCCCCCGAAGCAGCCCATGGCCCGCGTCTCGACGCCGCTCGACGTCCACCCCGACCGCCCGCTCGTCCTCCTCTCGAACGACGACGGCGTGGATGCGCGCGGGCTGGCCGCGCTGGCGGCGGCGCTCGACGGCCTCGGCACCGTCGCCGTCGTCGCCCCGGCGCAGGAGCAGAGCGCCGTCGGCCACGCCATCACCGTGCGCCAGCCGATGCGCGCGCACGCGTGGCCGTTCGACGGCCCGAGCGGGCCGGTGTGGGCGCGCGCCGTGACGGGGACGCCGGCCGACTGCGTGAAGCTGGCCTGCCAGAAGCTGCTGCCGCGGCGGCCCGACCTCGTCGTGAGCGGGATCAACCACGGCCCCAACACCGCCGTCAACGTCATCTACTCCGGCACCGTCAGCGCGGCCACCGAGGCGGCCATCCTCGGCCTCCCGTCCATGGCCGTCTCCCTCTGCTCGTGGGACCCCGACGCCGACTTCGAGGCGGCCGGCCGGTGGGTGCGCCGCCTCGCCGAGCGCGTGCTCGACGAGGGCCTCCCGCCCGGCGTCCTCCTCAACGTCAACGTCCCCGACCGGCCGCTGGAGGCCATCGCCGGCGTGGCCGTGACGCGGCAGGCGCGGGCGCGCTGGGAGGAGGAGTTCGAGGAGCGCCGCGACCCCATGGACCGCCCCTACTACTGGCTCGGCGGCCGGTTCGTCAACCTCGACGAGGGCCACGACACCGACCTCCACGCCGTCCAGCGCGGGTACGTCTCCGTCACCCCGCTCCACTACGACCTCACCGCGTACGCGGCGCTCGACCGGCTCGCGGCCTGGGACTGGCCGCCGTGCGGGGACGCCGGGTAGCCTACGCGCCGGCCGGGTCGCGCAGCGCCTTCACGGCGCGGACCATCCCGTCGGGCGCGGGGGCGACGTGGAAGCCGAGGGCGCGGGCCACCCCCTGCATCGCGCGGTTCTCCGGGAGGATCTCGCCGACGATGCGGTCGAGCCCCTCGGCCCGGCCCACCTCGACGAGCCGCCGGAGCAGCTCGCGGCCGAGCCCCTGCCCCTGCACGTCGTCGCGGACGAGCAGGGCGAACTCGCCGTCGCCGGTGCCGGGGAGGCGGACGAGCCGGCCGACGCCGAGGAGCGCCTCGCGCCCCTCCGCGTCGCGTCGGACGGCGACGAGGGCCATCTCGCGGTCGTAGTCGATGAAGCAGAGGCGGGCGAGGCGCTCGTGGGCCACGCGCCGGCTCAGCTTCATCAGCCCGGCGTAGCGGAGGTAGACGCTCTCCTCCGAGAGCGCCTCGTGGAAGCCCACCATCAGCGGCTCGTCCTCCGGCCGGATCGGGCGGATCGCCACGGGCGTGCCGTCGCGGAGCGCGAACGTCCCGGCGTACTGGCGGGGGTAGGGGCGGATGGCGAGGCGGGGGAGGTCGTCGTCCCGGACCTCCGGCCCGTAGAGCACCACGCGGGCGTCGAGGGCCAGCAGCCCCTCGGGCGAGGCCAGCAGCGGGTTGACCTCGACCTCCCGGGCCCACCGCTGCTCGGCGACGAGGTGGCTGAACCGCACCATCAGCGCCTCCAGCGCCGGGAGGTCGACGGGCGCGCGGCCGTGGTCGCCGCGGAGCGCCCCGTAGACCCGCGTCTGCTCCATCATGCGCCGGGCCAGCGTCGTCGTCAGCGGCGGGAGGGCGAGGGCGCGGTCGCGGTAGACCTCGACGAGGGCGCCGCCCGAGCCGAAGAGGAGGACGGGGCCGAACTGGGGGTCCGGGCTGCTGCCGAGGATCAGCTCGTACCCCTCGCGCCGCGCCATCGGCTGCACCGTCACGCCCTCGAAGGCGTCGAGGCGGCCGTGCGCTTCGAGGCCGGCGCGGACGGCCTCGAAGGCGCGGCGCACGGCGCCGGCGTCGCGGAGGTCGAGGTGGACGCCGCCCACGGCGGCCTTGTGCGTGACGGCGTGGGAATGGAGCTTGACGACGACGGGGTAGCCGAGGGCCTCGGCGTGGGCCACGGCCTCGTCGGCGCTCGCCGCCACGCGCGCCTCGACGACGGGGATGCCGTAGGCGGCCAGCAGCGCCTTCGAGTCCGCCTCCGGGAGCACCGTCCGCCCGGCCGCGCGCGCCTCGGCGACGAGCCGCTCGGCCCGCGCGGGGTCCTCGCGCTCGGGGTCGCCGCCGAGGGTGGGGGTCTCGTAGAGCCCCGCGAGGCTGTAGGCGTAGCGCCCCATGTAGTTGAAGATGCGCGCGGCGGCGTCCGGGTAGGAGAAGGTGGGGACGCCGGCCTCGTTGAGGAGGCGCACGCCCTCGGCCACCTCGGCGCCGCCCATCCAGCTGGCGAGGACGGGCTTCCCCGCCGTGCGGGCGAGGCGGCCGAGCGCCTCGGCCACGCGCGTAGGGCTGGCCGGGCCGAAGGGCACCAGCGTCACCAGCAGGCCGTCGCCGTGCTCGTCGCGGGCGGCGGCCGAGAGGGCGCGGGCGAGCCGCTCGTCGTCGGCGTCGCCGAGGACGTCGACGGGGTTGCCGCGGCTCCAGTGGGGCGGGAGGAGGGCGTCGAGGGCGGCCGTCGTGGCCTCCGAGAGGGGGGCGAGCTCGCCGCCGCCGGCGACGAGGGCGTCGGCGGCGAGGACGCCGGGGCCGCCGGCGTTGGTGACGATGGTGAGGCGGCGGCCCCGCGGGTGCGGCTGCTTCGCCAGCACCTCGGCCATGTAGAACAGCTCGGCGATGGTGTCGACGCGGAGGACGCCGGTGCGGCGGAAGGCCGCCGTGAGCACCTCGTCGCTCCCGGTGAGGGTGCCGGTGTGGGAGGCCGCCGCCCGCGCCGCCGGCGCGGTCCGCCCCGCCTTGATCGCGATGATCGGCTTGCGGAGGGCCACCTCGCGCGCGGCCGAGAGGAACGCCCGCGCGTCGCCCACGGACTCCATGTAGAGCAGGATGCTCCGCGTGTGCGGGTCGTCGCCGAGGTAGGCGATGAGGTCGCCCCACCCGACGTCGGCCATGGAGCCGACGGAGACGACGGCGCTGAAGCCGACGTGCTCGACGCGGCTCCAGTCGAGGATGGCGGTGAGGAGGGCGCCGCTCTGGCTGAGGAGGGCGACGCCGCCCGGCCGCGCCGTGGTCCCCGTGAGCGTGGCGTTGAGCCCCGTCGGCGGCACCATCACGCCGAGGGCGTTCGGGCCGAGGAGCCGGAGCGGCCCCCGCCGGGCCTCGGCCAGCACCTCCCGCTCCAGCGCCGCCCCCGCCGCGCCCGTCTCGCGGAAGCCGGCCGAGACGACGACGGCCCCGCGCACCCCCGCCGCGACGCAGTCGCGCACGACGGCCGGCACCGTCGGCGCCGGCGTGGCGATGACGGCGAGGTCCACCGGCGCCGGCACGTCGGCGACCGTGGGGTAGGCCCGCACGCCGAGGACGTGCTCGCGCGCCGGCGCGACGGGGTAGACGGCGCCGCCGAAGGGGCTTCCGAGGAGGTTCGCCATCAGCGCCCGCCCCACGCTCCCCTCGCGCTCCGTCGCCCCGACGAGGGCCACGTGGCGGGGCCGGAAGAACGCGTCGAGCGGCTGCCGCCGCGCGCCGGTCAGGTCGTGCGAGGGGTCGTCGCGGGCGCCGTGGGGCTCGGCCATCGGTTCAGAGGGCGCACGGGGGATCACGCCGTACTACGCCTGCGCCTCAGCCCACGTCCCGGTGGCACGGCCACGAACGACGGACGGCGCCGCCTGTGAAGACGGCGCCGTCCTGTTCGGCTCCCCGGGTAGGATTCGAACCTACGACCCTGCGGTTAACAGCCGCATGCTCTACCGCTGAGCTACCGAGGAATGTCGTCGCGACGTTCCGGCGCCGCCGGGGCGGCGGGGGGTCGGGAGCGGGCGCAAAAATACGGGGCCGGGCGCAGGCCACGCAACCCGCGCCCGTCCCCGCCGGCCTCAGTTCGAGCTATTCACCCCACCTTCGCCGGTCGGGGCCGTCCAGACGTTGTCCGTCCGGTCCACGTCCATCGTGAAGTCGTCGGGGTCGATGGTGACGGCGGCGGCGCCGCCGGGGGGGAAGGTGAGGGTGGCCTCGCGGGCGCCGCCGAGCCACGTGTCGGGCGTCACCGTCTGCGTCTCCGTCCGCCCGTCGGCGTAGGTGACGGCGACGGGGGCGGGCATCGGCGCGAGGCCCTCGTCGCGGACGGTCACGCGGACGCCCTGCGGCGTCTCCTCGACGGCGGCGACGGCGTGGTCGACGGTCCACGTCTCGAACAGCGTGGGGGTCCAGAGCCAGTCGAGGTCGTCGCCGAGGACGTCCTCGAACGTGTTCATGAGGTCCCAGGGGTAGGGGTGGCGGAAGGCCCAGCGGTCGGCGTAGGCGCGGTAGGCGGCGAGGAAGCGGTCGCGGCCGTAGAGCCCCTCGATGGCGCGCAGCAGCACGGCGGGCGTGGAGTACGAGGCGACGCCGCGGCTGGCGTTCTGGACGGGGTCCACCTGCGGGGTGCCGCCGCCGAGGGGGTAGAGGTCGTTGTGCCGCATCGGCTCGACGGCGTAGCCGGTGCCGGCGAGGAAGTAGTGGCTCTGCCGGTTCCGCGCCCACGCGTCCACCTCGGGCCGGTTCGCGGCCGAGCCGTCGAAGAAGGCGCCCGCGCCGACGTTGGTGTTGTAGCTCGTCAGCCCCTCGTCCATCCACGTGTACGCCTTCTCGTTGGAGCCGACGATCATCGGAAACCACATGTGGCCGATCTCGTGGTAGGTGACCCCGAAGAGGCTCTGGTCGTTGCGCGCGCCGCCGATCAGCGTCATCATGGGGTACTCCATGCCGCCGCCGATGAGGCCCTCGACGGCCGTCATGTGGGGGTAGGGGTAGGGGAGGTCGAGGAGCGCCGAGAGGTGCTCGATGGCGAACCGCCCGAACTCGGCCGAGCGCGCCCACGCCGCCTGCTCGGGGCGGTAGAACGCGTTGATGAGGACGGCCTCGTCGTCGCCGTCGCCGTCCTGGTCCACGGCCGCGTGGGTGGCGTCCCAGACGTAGCGGTCGGAGGCGGCGAAGGCGAAGTCGCGGACGTCCTCGGCGGCGAAGCGCCACGTGAGCGTGCCCGAGGGGCTGTCGGCCGTCGAGGTCCCCGCCGCGCGCTCGTCGGCGGTCACGACGTGGACGACCTCGTCGGTGGCGTAGGCGCGGTCGAGGCGGGTGCGGGTCTGGGGCGAGAGGACGTCCTCGGGGTTCTCGAGCGTGCCGGTGGCCCAGACGAGGAAGCCCTCGGGCGCCGTGATCTCGACGTCGTAGTCGCCGTAGCCCATGTAGTGCTCGCCGAGGCCGAGGTACTGGTCGGTGTGCCAGCCGTAGACGTCGTCGTAGACGGCCATCTGGGGGTACCAGTAGCCGATGTAGAAGACCTCGCCGTCGGTGCCCTGGCGGAAGGCGCCTTCGGAGGGGGGGACGCGGAAGCGCCAGTCCATCGCGAGCGTGACCGCCTCGCCCGTCGCGAGGGTGTCCGGGAGGGCGAGGGTGAGGACGGTGCCGTCGATGCGGTACTGCCCCGGCTCCGGCATCCCCTCCGTCACCTCCTCGACGGGCTGCCCGTCCACCGTGAAGTTGCTCAGCGTGACGCCGCCGGTGACCTCGACGTACCGGTTCCGCGGGACGCCCTCCTTGTGGACGTTCTGGCGGAGCTTGAGGACGAGGAAGGGGAGCGCGTTCGGGCTCTCGTTGGTGTAGCGGATGGTGCCGGAGCCGGAGAGCGTCGCGGTCGCCGGGTCGAGCGTGGCCGAGAGGTCGTAGTCGGCGCGGTTCTGCCAGTAGTTCGGGCCGGGCTCGCCGGTGCGCGTGCGCGTCCCCTCCTCGACGGCGCGCTCGAACTGGGGCGGCGGCATCACCGGGTAGGGGATGGGGCGCGCGGGCTGCGCGGCGGCCGTGCCGGCGAGGAGGACGAGGACGAGCGGGGCGAGGGTACGCGCGGTCATGCGGGTGGGGCTCGGTTGCGGTTGAGTGGATGGTGCTAAAAATTATGCACCCAACGGCCAGGGGGCGGGCATGGTTGCGGAGGCCTCCTGAAATCCCGCCGAAGGTTGGCCCCTCCGTTGTCCGTAGAGTGAGGAGGATCGTAACTTCACTACTCCGCCTGCCCGAGTGGCGGAAGTGGTAGACGCGCACGATTCAGGGTCGTGTGGCCGAGAGGCCGTGCTGGTTCGAGTCCAGTCTCGGGCACGAAGGAACGGGCGCCCGGGCCACGCTAGAGCGGTGGTCCGGGCGCTTTCCCGTTCCGACGGTGCGTCAGCGGTAGGCTGCTGACGGGGGTTCCGATGCTCCCGCTCCTTGCGCATTCCTTGCAAGGACGAGTGCGGCTGATGGATCGCAGCCGCCGGCATCAGCCGGCCGAGCCCATGGCCAGCCTCTTCAAGGACACCCGTTCTGGGATCTACGTCGTCGAGTTCTACGACGCCGACCGACGACCGGCCGAGCGCCGGGTAACCACCGGCGTCCGCGACCAGCGTCCCGCCGACCGCCTCCGCCGCTTCTGGGAAGCGGCCTACGCCGAGGGCCGCTACGACCCGTGGTTCGGCTCCCCTCCGCTTCCTGGTGGTGATCACGACGAGCGCGCCCGTCGTCGACACCTGTGGCCCATCACGCTCACCGAGGCGCGTACGGCCTTCCTCACTAGCCGCGCCCACCGCGCCGCCAACACCCGCGCCAGCTACGACCGCGTGACCGGGTGGTTCGCGGACCACGTCGGCGGCGACATCCTCATCGCCAAGGTCTCAGTGGCTGACATCGAGGGGTGGCTGGGTACGCTCGACGTGAAGCCGGTCACCGTCGCCAACTACGTCCGCCACCTTCGCGCCTTCCTCACCGTCGCCTGCACCGACTCGCTCACTACCAAGTCCGGTGCCGAGCGCAGGATCCCGTTGTCGCAGCGGGCGCGGGAGGTGCTGTGCCGGTTGCAGCGGGAGCGGGAGTCGGTGACGGGCCGGGTGTTCGAGTCCGGCGGCAGGGGCATCGACCCCCACACGTGCTCGGACACCGTGAAACGGTACGCGGTGAAGGCGGGGGTGCCGCGGCTGACGCCGCACGTCCTCCGTCACACGGCGATCACGCGGCTGATCGAGCGGGGGGTGCCGGTCCCCATCGTGCAGCGGTTCGCCGGCCACGCCGACGTCTCCACGACCATGCGGTTCTGCTCCATCGCCGACGACGTGTACGCCGACAGGATCGTGAGCGCGCTCGGCTCGTGAGGCCTGTGGGGCGGGTCGTCACCGAGCGGTCACCGCGAAGAGCGCCGCGACCAGGCAGTCGAGCTTGGCGCAGGAGCGGTGTACACGTTCTGGCTCACGCGGAGGCCGAGGAGGGTGGTACAGCGCATCATCGGTCGAAGAACGCGACGATCCCGGCGGCGAGGTCCCGGATGGTGAAGGGGGGCTGGGCCCCGTTCGTCAGGACGATGACGCTGAGGCCGTCGTCGGGGAAGTGGGCGAGCGCCGTCGCCGCGCCGGATCCGC
>DATGQT010000202.1:0-12727 GCA_035304085.1 Rubricoccaceae bacterium | reverse complement strand
CCGCGGGTCGGGTTCGGGCCGACGACGGTGAGCGCCGCCACCACCTCGGGCCCCGGCTCGCCGGCGAGGGGCGGGTTGCGGACGAGCCGGCGCACGGCCCCGGCCGTGCCGAGGAGGTACAGCTCGCCGTCGGCGTCCTCGCCGAACGACGAGAGGCAGTAGCCGAACGAACACACGCCCGCGCCGGTGAACGTGAGGAGCTGCTCGTTGACCGGCGTGCCGCCCGAGACGTCGAGAGCGTAGACGGGCCCGGAGAGGTCGCCGTAGACGTACTTCCCGACGAGCTCCGGGATGGACGTGCCCCGGTACACGTACCCCCCCGTGATGGCGATGCGCCCGCCGCTCCGGCTGTACTCGTAGACCGGGAACGTGATGCCCTCGGGGTCGCAGGGGCCCTCGTAGCAGTGGGCCCCCTCGTACATGTCCCACCCGTAGTTCCCCCCGCCCTCGACGACGTCGACCTCCTCCCACGAGCCCTGCCCCACGTCGCCGACCCACAGCGACCAGTCGCCGGCTTCGTCGAACCGCATCCGCCAGGGGTTCCGGAAGCCGTAGGCCCAGATCTCGTCGCAGGCGTCGGGGACCCCGACGAACGGGTTGTCCGCCGGGACGGTAGCCGCGCCGGTGCCGGCGGCGCAGTCGAGGGGCTCCCCGCCGCCGTCGACGTCGAGGCGGAGGAGGGAGCCGAGGAGGGTGGCGGGGTTCTGCCCGTTGTCGTGGGGGTCGCCGCCGAGGCCGCCGTCGCCGAGGGTGACGTAGAGGTAGCGCTCGCCGCCGGGCCCCTCGGGCGGGCCGAACGCGATGGCGCCGGCGTTGTGGTTCGTGTACGGCTGCTCCACCTCGAAGAGGATCACCTCGCTGTCGGGGTCGGCCGCCGGCGGGCTCGTGGCCGAGCGGGTGAACCGGCTGACGCGGGTGCGGAGGGGGTTCGGCGTCGTGTAGTCGACGTAGAGGTACCCGTTGTCGGCGTAGCCGGGGTCGAAGGCGAGCCCGAGCAGGCCCATCTCGCCGCCGCCGATGATGCGGTCGGTGAGGTCGAGGAAGACGGGCGCCTCCGCCACGTCGTCGCGGTTCTCGAAGACGCGGATGCGCCCGCCCTGCTCGGCCACGTAGAGGTAGTTCGTCCCGTCGCCGGCGTCCATGAGCTCGACGGGGGCGGCGAAGGAGAGGTTGGGGAAGGGGTCCTCGAGCACGACCGACTGGGCGCGGGCCGGAGCGGCGAGGGCGGCGGCGAGGGCGAGGACAGCGGCGTAGCGGAAGGGGGGCATGACGGGGAGGGATGGGTAGATCGGGTCTACGCGGCGGGCGGGAGCGGGTTCTGGGATCGCGGGCGCCGGAGCGCGGGGCCGGCGGCCCGGTGAAGCGTCGTCGTCGTACCTTTCCCCCGCCTCGCCCGCCCCGCCCTTCTCCCTCCTCCTCGCGCCCGTTTGCATGGAGATCCCGTCCATCCAGGGCCTCCAGATCGAGACGACGCTCCTGCCGCTGGAGCAGCGGCGGGCCGTGGGCGAGCAGCAGCGCCGGCTGCGGATCGGGGTGCCGAGCGAGGCCGCCAACGCCGAGCGCCGCGTGGCGCTGGCCCCCTACGCCGCCCGCATCCTCGTCGGGCGCGGGCACGAGGTGTTCATCCAGGCCGGCGCCGGGGCGCACGCCCACTTCGCCGACCACGAGTACGCCGAGGCGGGCGCGCAGATCGCCCCCTCGGCCGAGGACCTCTACGCCGGCAGCGAGCTCGTCGTGAAGGTGTTCCCGCCGCGGCCGGACGAGCTCGCGCTGATGCAGGAGAAGCAGGTCCTCATCTCGGCCCTCCACCTCGGCGCCATCACGCCGGACTACCTCCAGCGCCTGATGGACCTCCGCGTGACCGGCATCGCGTTCGAGTTCATCACCGAGGCCGACGGCACGCTCCCCATCGTCCGCATGATGCACGAGATCACGGGGACGCTGGCCATCCAGACGGCCGCGCGGCTGCTCGAGAGCGCGGCCGGCGGGCGCGGCGTCGTCCTCGGCGGGATCTCGGGGGTGCCCCCCGCCACCGTCGTCATCCTCGGCTCCGGCGTCGTCGGGGAGTGGGCGGCGCGGACGGCCATCGGCTACGGCGCCCACGTCATCGTCCTCGACACCGACCTCGCCGGGCTCCGCGCGCTCGAGCACTACCTCGCCCGGCGCGTCACGACGGCCATGGCCAACGAGCAGTACGTCCGCCAGGCCGTCCAGTCCGCCGACGTCGTCATCGGCGCGATGATGGCCGTGGGCCAGCGCTCGCCCATGCTCGTGACCGAGGAGATGGTCCGCTCGATGCGGCCGGGCTCCGTCATCGTGGACGTGGTGACGGACCAGGGGGGCTGCGTCGAGACGAGCCGGCCCACGACGCTCGACGACCCGACGTTCGTCGTCCACGACGTCATCCACCACTGCGTCCCGAACCTCCCGTCGAACGCGGCGCGGACGGCCACCTACGCGCTCTCGAACGTCCTCGTCCCCTACGTCCTCGACATCGGCGAGGCCGGCAGCATCAACGACGCGCTGTGGACGAACGGGAGCCTCCGCGCCGGCACCTACGTCTACCGCCGACACCTCACCAAGAAGAGCCTCGCGCTCATGTTCGGGATGCCACACCGGGACATCGAGCTCCTCATCGCCTCGGGGATCTGACGAATGGGGATTTCGGAATGGGGATTTCGGATTGCAAGATGGCGAAGACATCCCTGAAGGGAATGACGAAGGCATTCCCGAAGGAAATGCGGATCTGGGGGGCGGCGCTGGCGCTGCTGCTGGTGGGGTGCGGCGGAGAGACGCCCGCGCCGGACGGCGACCCGTCCGCGCCCGACACGACGGCCCCGCCCGACACGGCAGCCGTGCCCGACACGGCGCCGGAGGCGGGCGGCCCGCCGTTGCCCTACGTGGCCGAGGGCGTGTGCCCGTTCGAGTGCTGCACCTACGGCGCGTGGACGACGACGGCCCCGCTCCCCGTCCGCGCCCGGCCCGACGCCTCGGCCGCGCTCGCCTTCACGCTCCCCGCCGGCGCCGCCTTCGAGGCCGACAGCGGCAACGTCTACGTCACCCGCCCGGGCCTCGTCGTGGCCGACTCGTCGTTCACGCTCTACGAGGGCCCGACGGTCGCGCCGGGCGACACCCTCTACGTCCTCGACGACGTCGGCGAGGGGTACGTCCACGCGTGGTACCGGGGCACGGTCTACGAGGTCTCGGGCGAGCACTGGAACTGGGGCCAGCCGCCGGGCGCGTACGGCGCCGGGCCCTCCCCGGCGCGCCTCCTCCAGCCGGCCGTGGCGCGCTGGTGGGCGCACGTCCGCGCCGACGGCCGCGAGGGCTGGGTGGACATGGACGCGGCCGAGGGGGGTACCATCCGGGGCGTGGACGCCTGCGGGGGCTGAGGGCGCGCCGTGTCGGAGCCCGGCGTACCGCCCGTGTCGCCGTTCCGCGAGGCCGCCGCGGCCTGGCTGGCGGCGTTCGGCGCCCCGGACGCCGATCCCTCTGCGCTCGGCGTCCCGTTCGCGCCCGCGACCTACAAGGAGGTGCTCGACGGGGCGCTCGCGCTGGGCCGGGCCGCCGGGCGGCTGCCGCAGGCGATGCGGGTGCTGGCCGAGGGGGAGGCCCGGCTCCGCCGCCTCCGCGACCGCCTCGGGATCACGCGGCGCGACCGCGGGGGCGAGGGGCTGCCCCGCGTGGCGGTGATCGTCCAGGCCGACCCGCTCACGCTGGCCGGCCGGTGGATGCCCGACGTCGTGGCGCACGCCGGCGGGCGCCCCGTGCTCGTCGAGGCCGGGCAGCCGGATCGAGCGGTGCCGTGGCCGGCGCTCGCCGAGGCCGACGTGCTCGTCGTGGCACCTGACGGCCGCGAGGAGGTGGAGGGGCAGGCGGTGCTCCGGGCGCTGGCGGCGCACCCCGCGTGGCGGGGCCACGCGGCCGTCCGCGCCGGCCGTGTGGCCGTCTTCGAAGGCGCCCTGCTCCACCGCCCGGGCCCGAACCTGGTCGAGGCCGCCGAGCGGCTGGCGGCCCTGCTCCATCCCGAGCCGGCTGAACCGGAAGGGAGCGACCGGCGTTGAGGCGGGAGCCGGGGGGACATCTCCGACCCCTCCCGTCGCCCCACTGACCACGGACCACGGACCACGGACCACTGACCGCCATCCCCGTGAGCCTCCTCGCGCTGCCCTCGACGCTCCACCGCCTGCTCCCCCTCCGCGCCGAGGTGGACCTCGACGCCCTCCGCCACAACGTCCGCGCCCTGAAGGCGCGCGCCGGGGAGGCCGAGGTGATGGGCGTCATCAAGGCCGACGCCTACGGCCACGGCGCCGTGCCGGTGGCGCGCGTGCTGGCCGAGGAGGGCGTCGGCCGGTTCGCCGTGGCGAACGTGCCGGAGGGCGTCGAGCTGCGCGAGGCCGGCCTCGACGCCCCCGTCCTCGTGCTGGGAGCCCTGCTGCCGGAGTACCTCCCCGCCTGCGCCCGCTACGGCCTCGCCGTGTCCGTGACCTCGCCCGACGTGGCGGAGGCCGTCGTGGAGGCGGCCGAGAAGGCGGGGCCGCTCACGGTCCACCTCAAGGTGGACACGGGGATGAACCGGCTCGGCGTGGAGCCCGAGGACGTGCCGGCGGTGCTGGCGCGGCTGCGCGCGGCGCCCGGCGTCGCCGTCGAGGGCATCATGACCCACTTCGCCACGGTGGACCGCCGCTACACCTTCGAGCAGATGGCCGCCTTCGACGCCCTCCTCGGGCAGCTGGGCGGCGACGCCCCCCCGCTCGTCCACGTCGCCAACAGCGGGACGCTGCTGGCCCTCCCCGAGACCGTTGCGGGCCGCGCGCTCGCCCGCGTCGGCGGTGCGCTGTTCGGGCTCGTCTCCGAGCGCGTGGCCGAGGCCGAGGCGGCCGACCTCCGCCCCGTGATGCGGCTCACGAGCCGCGTCGTCCACGTCCAGACCGTCGCCGCCGGCGAGGCCGTCTCGTACGGACGGACGTGGGTGGCCGCGCAGCCGACGCGGGTCGCCGTCGTCGCCGGCGGCTACGGCGACGGCCTCGCCCGCGCGCTCTCGAACGTGGGCGCCGTCGGCGTCGGCGGGCGGCTCTGGCCCATCGCCGGCCGCGTCTGCATGGACATGCTGATGCTCGACCTCGGCGACCCCGGCGGCGCCGGCGCGGCCGTCCGGCCGGGCGACGAGGCCGTCCTCTTCGGGACGGGCGGGCCGTCGGCGCTCCATGTGGCCGAGCGCGCCGGCACCATCGCCTACGCCGTCACGTGCGGGCTAACGGCGCGCGTCCCCCGCGTCTACGTCGGCGTGGAGGCCGCGGGGCCGCGCCCGGAGCCGCTCCTCGCCGACGGCGAGGCGCCGGCCGAGGCCGGCGCGAACCGCGCGCGGGTTCCGGCGTAGCGTGTACGTTTTCAGCCCCCTTTCACCCCTCCCCCGCCACCCCCTCACCCACGCCCCGTCGCTATGGCCACCGCCACCCCCAACGAGATCAACGTCCTCGTCGTGGACGACGAGGAGGACGTCGTCGAGATCATCAGCCACTTCCTCCGCGAGGAGGGGTACAACGTCCAGACCGCCTACGACGGCGAGGAGGCGCTGCAGAAGGCGACGCCGGACGTGGACGTCATCGTGCTCGACGTGATGCTGCCCGGCATGAGCGGGTTCGAGATCGCCCGCCGCCTCCGCGGCCGCGTCGAGACCGAGAAGATCCCGATCCTCTTCCTCACGGCGAAGACGGAGGAGCAGGACATGCTCGAGGGCCTCACGGCCGGCGGCGACACCTACCTCACGAAGCCGGTCAGCCCCCAGGTCGTCCTCGCCAACATCCGCGCCGTCCTCCGCCGCACCGGCACCGAGGAGAGCAAGATCCTCACCGTCAACGACCTCACGATCTACGAGGACGAGTACCGCGCCACCCTCGACGGCGAGGACCTCGGCCTCACGCTGACGGAGTTCGAGCTCCTCCGCTTCCTCGTCCGCCACCCCCGGAAGGCGTTCACGCGCCAGCAGCTCCTCGAGACGATCTGGAAGGACGCCATGATGGTGACGGAGCGGACCGTCGACGCCCACATCAAGAACCTCCGCGAGAAGCTCGGCGACTTCGCGCGCCACATCCAGACCGTCCGCGGCGTCGGCTACCGCTTCGTCGAGGAGGAGCCTACTGAAGCGTGATTGCGGAATGCGGAATGCGGATTGCGGAATGAGCCGGTCAATCCGCATTCCGCATTCCGAACTCCGCAATCCCCATGCTCCGCTGGAAGAACGTCCGCGACCTCTTCTTCCCACGCCGCGCCTCGACGCAGACGTGGATGATGCTCACGTTCGCGCTGTTCGTGGGGCTGGCCGTCGTGGGCGTCGGGCTGTACTCGTTCATCGTGCTGCGGGGGCAGGTCCGCGACGCCGCGCGCGAGACGCTCCGCGAGGAGGCCGAGCGCGTGGCCGCCCTCCTCGAAGCCGAGGCGGACCCGTTCGCCGTCCGCGCCCTCGCCGGCAACATCGCGGGCGTGACCGAGCGCGAGGTCGCCGTGGCCCGGCTGGCCGACGGCGTCTGGCGCCCCCTCCTCGGGCCCATCGACGAGGCGTTCTTCCGGCAGCCCGAGGTGCTCGCCGCGCGGATGCACCGCGTCGGCTACGCCGAGCGCGACGGCAGCGCCCTCAGCGACGACACGCGGACGCTCTACGTGGCGCTGTTCCGCCCGCGGACCGGCCTGATGGTCCGGCTCGGGCAGCCGGCGCCGCCGCTGTACCGGGCCGTCCAGAAGGTGCAGGCGACGCTGGCCGTGGGGATGGCGCTGGCGCTGGTGCTGGCGCTGATCGGCGCGTGGATCGCGAGCCGCCAGGTCGTCGGGCCGCTCCGCGCCATCACGCGGAGCGCGCAGCGGATCAACGACGGCGAGCTCGACCGCCGCATCCACGTCCGCACCCGCGCGGCCGAGTTCCAGGACCTCGCGCGGAGCCTGAACCAGATGGCCGGCCGCTTCCGCGCCGACATCCACGAGCTCCAGCGGATGCAGCGGGTCCAGAACGAGTTCATCGGGAACGTCTCCCACGAGGTGAAGAACCCCATCTTCGCCGTGTTCGGCTACCTCGAGGCGCTCGGGAGCGACACGCTCCCGCAGGAGCAGCGGCGGCAGTACGCGCAGAAGGGGCTCGCCAACCTCAACCGCCTCAACACCCTCTTCAGCGACCTCATCGAGATCGCGAAGCTGGAGTACCGCGAGGACCTCATCCGCCCGGAGCGGTTCGACCTCCAGGCCCTCATCGACGAGGTCTGCGAGATCCTCGAGCCGAAGGCGCAGGAGAAGGGGCTCGAGCTGCTCTGGGAGAACCCCCCGCTCGAGGTCTACGCCGACCGCAACCGCATCCGGCAGGTGCTCACGAACCTCATCGACAACGCCCTCGCCTACACCGAGGAGGGGACGGTCCGCTGCCGGATGCGCCGCCACCGCGACAAGGCGCGCGTGGAGGTCGTCGACACCGGCCGCGGCATCCCCGAGGAGCACCTCGACCGCATCTTCGAGCGGTTCTACCGGGTGGACCCGGCGCGCAGCCGGAAGATGGGCGGCACCGGGCTCGGGCTCTCCATCGTCAAGCAGATCCTCCAGGCGCACGGGGAGGCCATCCACGTCGAGAGCACGAAGGGGCGGGGGACGCGGTTCTGGTTCGAGCTCCCGCTCGCCGAGGCCGCCGAGCCGTCGGCCGCCGAGGGGGCGCCGGAGGACGCCGTCGTCCCCGAGCCGGTGCCGGTGGGGTGAGGGCGTAGCCGGCGCGCGAGCTTCTGGCAGGCGAACGCGTGAGGGCGCTGGTCGTGGAGCGCGTCCGACGTGCTATCCTTGCACACCTCGCCTCCGCCTCTGGCGCCATGCCGCGACCGCTCCTCCTCGCCCTCGCGCTCCTCGCCCTCGCCGCGCCCGCCTCGGCGCAGTGGATCCAACTGAACGGGCCGCTCCCGCCCAGCGTCGGCGGCTTCGCCGAGGCCGGCGGCGTGATGGTGATGGGCACGGGCCAGTCCGACAGCGGCGACGTCTACCGCTCGACGGACGGCGGTCGGACGTGGACCAACGCGCTGCTGCCCAACGGGGGCGTCCTCGCGGCGCACGCCGCCGGGTCCTCCTTCTTCGTCGGCACCTACATCTCCGGTGCCCACCGCTCCGACGACGGCGGCCGGACGTGGGCGCGCCTGGACGACCTCGGCGCGTCCATCGGCTCGTTCGCCGGGGCGACCGACCGCCTCTTCGCCGGGGGCGACGGCTTCCTCGCCCCGGCCGGCGTGTTCCGCTCGACCGACGGGGGCTTCTCCTGGATGCAGGTGCTGCCGATGGCGACGCTGAGCAGCCGTGCCCTCTACGCCGAGGGACCCCTCGCCCTCGCCGGCGGCAGCGGCGCCGCCGGCCTCTACCGCTCGACGAACGGCGGCGACACCTGGGCGGCCGTGCCCGCCTTCACCGGGAGCGCCTGGACCGTCGGCGCGCTCGCGGCCGAGGGGGCCACGCTCTTCGCCGGAGTCTCCCACAGCACCGACGCCACGCTCCGGGGCGTCTACCGCTCGACCGACGGGGGCCAGACGTGGGCGAAGGTGAGCACGAACCTCCCCCCGCAGCGCGTCCGCAGCCTCGTCGTGCGCGGCGCGACGGCGCTCGCCATCACGGCGCCATCCGACCTCCTCTTCGGGACGCTCCATCGCTCGACGGACGGCGGCGTGACGTGGACGCAGCTCCCGCCCTTCCCGGGCGTCGAGGCGCTGTGGACGCTCTACGACGGGGGCGAGTTCTGGCTCGGCACCGACCGCGGCGCCTTCCGTTCCACCGACGGCCTCGCCTGGGCCGAGAGCGCCGACGGCGCCGCCGCCATCAGCGGCGTGGCCTCCCTCCTCAGCGACGGTGACGCCCTCCTCGTCGGGCTCACGAGCAACGGCGGCACCGGCCTGGGGCTCTGGCGCACCGAGGACCTCGGCGCGACCTGGACCCCCCTCACCAACGGCCTCTCCGACCGCGCGAACGTCCGCGCGCTGCACCGCGAGGGCGCCACGCTCTTCGCAGGCCAATACGGCTCGCCCCCCCGCGGCGTCTACCGCTCCGACGACGGCGGCGACACCTGGGCGCTCTCCGCGTCCGGCATCAGCGCCGGCACCATCATCAACGACATCCACGGCCACGACGGCGTCCTCCTCGTCGGCGCCTACGAGGCGCTCTACCGCTCGACCGACGGCGGCTTCACGTGGGCGACGGTCCCGGGGATGGACAAGGTGGAGGCGCTCGCGTCGTACGCAGGCGCGTTCTGGGCCGGCCGCACCGGCGGCTTCGTCTACCGCTCCACCGACGGCGGCCTCACCTGGGCACAGGTGGGCGCTCGGCTCGATGCCAACGGCGTCGTGGCGCTCGCCGTCAGCCGAGGGGCCCTCTACGCCGCGACGCGCACCGCCGGCGTCTTCCGGCTCGACCTCCGCTCGCCCTCGGCCGGCGCGGTGGCGGGATGGACGCACGTGGGCCGCCCGAGCCTCTTCCTCAACGCGCTGCTGGACGTGAGCGGCGTGCTCGTGCTCGGCTCGGCGCTGGACGGCCTGTTCTTCTCCACCGACGGCGGCGGTACGTGGCTCCCCCTCGCGGAGGGCTACACAGGCGGCGAGATCTACGCGCTCGCCGCCACGTCGAGTCACCTCGTCGTCGGGACGCGCGGGCACGCGCTCTGGGCGCACCCCCTCGGCGGTCCCGGCCTCGACGTCATCGCCGAGGGAGCGGCCGAGGCGCCGGGGCACCCCTCGCTCTTCCCCAACCCCGTGCCGTCGGGCCGGACGGCCACCCTCGCGTTCCACCTCCCGGAAGACGGGACCGTGGCGGTGACGGTGTACGACGCCCTCGGCCGGCGCGTCGGCGCCGCGGCACACGTGCTGGAGGCCGGCGCCCACCGCCTCCCGCTCGACGTGCCCGGCCTCGCGCCGGGGGTCTACCTCGTGCGCGTCGAGGCTCCCGGGGCCGTGACGACGGCGCGGCTGACGGTGCGCCCGTAGCGGCTACCCCAGCCGCTCCAGCGCCAGCCCCGCCACGTGCGCCCCGATGGCGAGCGAGGCCGTCGCCGCCGGCGAGGGCGCGTTGACGACGTGGACGGCCCGCGCCGTCGCCTCGATCACGAAGTCGTCGGCGAGGGTGCCGTCGGGGCGGACGGCCTGGGCGCGGACGCCCGCCGGGGCCGGGCGGAGGTCGCCCGCCGCGACCTCGGGCACGAGCCGCCGGACGGCCCGGTGGAAGGCGCGGCGCGAGACGGAGCGGCCCATCTCCGCCAGCCCCATCCGCCAGTGCTGCCGCGCGAGGCGGCGGAACCCGCCGTAGCGGACGGCCTCCCACAGCTCGCCCGGGCGCACCGTCGCCAGCCGGTAGCCCTCGCGGGCGAAGGCGAGCACCGCACTCGGCCCCGCCTCGACGTGCCCGTCCACGCCGCGCGTGAGGTGGACGCCGAGGAACGGGAAGGCGGGGTCGGGCACGGGGTAGATGAGGCCCCGGCAGAGCCGGCTCGACACCCCCGCCAGCGTCACGTACTCCCCGCGGAAGGGGACGAGCTGCACGCCGGGCCGGACGCCGAGGCGGCGGGCCAGCCGGTCGGCCCACAGCCCGGCGCAGTTGACGACGACGCGCGCCTCGAACGGGCCGGCCGCCGTCTCCAGCACCGTCGTGCGCGGTGTCTCGCGGGCGCCCGTCACTTCCGCGCCCGTGCGGATGACGCCGCCCCCGTCCTCGACGCGCATGGCCAGCCGCCGCGCCGCCGCCGCGAAGTCCACCACCCCCGTCTCCGGCACCCACAGCGCCTCGACGGCCCGCGCGTGCGGCTCGACCTCGCGGAGGCGCGCCGGCCCGATCCGCTCGGCCGCGACGCCGTTGGCGCGCGCGCGCTCCTCCAGCGCCCGCAGCCGCGGCACCTCGCCGTCGTCCACCGCCACGATCACCTTGCCGCAGCGGCGCCACGGGACGCCCTCGGCCTCGCAGAACGCCTCCATCGCCGCCTTGCCGGCGCGGCAGAGGCGGGCCTTCGCCGAGCCCGGCCGGTAGTAGACCCCCGCGTGGAGCACGCCCGAGTTGCGGCCGGTCTGGTGCCGCGCCAGCGCGCCCTCCTTCTCCAGCACGGCGACCCGCACGCCCGGCCGCGCCTCCTGCAGCCGGTACGCCGTCGCCAGCCCGACGATGCCGCCGCCGACGATGGCGATGTCGTACGTCACGGGAGAGGAGTGGGGTGGGGTGACCGGAAACGGCGCGCCCGGCCCCGAGGGGGAGCCGGGCGCGCAAGGACTCAGGTGAGCCGTGGGGGACGGCTTACTTGATGAGGACGACGCGGGTGGTGCCGCGGACGGCCTCCCCCTCCAGCACCACCGTGTACGTCCCGCTCGGGAGCCCCGACCCGTCCACGCGCACGGACTCGTGCCGCCCCGCCTCGGCGTACCCCTCGTACAGCGTGGCGACCCGGCGACCGAGCGCGTCGTAGAGCGCGAGCGTGACCCGCTGGGCGTCGGCGACGCGGAAGCGGACGGTGGTCGTGGGGTTGAACGGGTTCGGCTGCGCCCGCTCCAACTCGTACCCGTCGGGCATCGTCGCCGCCGCCGCCGCCGCCTCGATGGGCGCGTGCGAGAGGAACTCCTCGAGGGTCGGCTCGTCGTCGTCGGCGCCCGTGGGCGGGCGGTCCCGGCGGAACGGGAGCAGCGTGGGCCCGACGATGTCGCACTCCCAGGGGTTGCCGGCGTTGTGGAGGGCACCTGAGCGGTACCAGAACACGACGTCCTGGCCCACGAGCGACTCGTTGTTATCGAGCTGGGACACGTTGGGGTTGATGGGGCAGCCGGTGCTGCCGTCGTCGTAGTTGCCCGGGACGTAGCGGACGGCCATGAAGTCCACCTTCGAGAAGTTGTCCACGGGGAGCTCGAGGTCGGCCGCCGAGGGTCGGATGACGTAGCCGGCGCGGGCGCGGGCGTCGCGGACGGCCCAGAAGATGCCGTCCTCGGGGTCGCCCCAGGTGCCCTGCGCCTCCTCCGTGAACATCGTGCGGGAGCCGGTGGCCGGGTTGACCTCCCAGACCTGGTCGGGCCCGTTGCCGGGCTGGCCGGTGAGGAGGTCGAAGTCGAACCGCCAGTAGACGTGGTGGCGGTGGCCCTCCGAGGTGCAGGTGGCGCTGGAAGCGGAGAACGAGTACTCCGGCCAGATCCGCCCGTCGAGGTAGAAGTGCCACTTGATCCGGTAGCGGTACCACCCGGCGCTCATGTGGGACGTGAGGACGAGCTCGTCGCCGTAGTCCTCGATGGCGACGCCGCGGAAGGAGCCGGCGTCGCCGCCGGAGCCCCCGCCCAGGTTGATGTCGCACGTGGTCTCGACGGTGCCGGCGTCGGCGTCGGCGAGGCAGTTCTCGGGGGAGGGGCGGGGGTTGGTGACGGCCATGCCGGCCTCGGAGTCGCTCCAGTCACGGAAGCAGCCGCAGCCGCCCGGATCGTACTCCACGTTGAGGATGGGGGTGTGCGCGCGGCGTAGGATGAGGTAGCCGCGGTAGTGAACGTTGTGGAGCTCGAGGCCGGAGCCGTCGATGCCGGCGCTGTGGGAGGGCCGGGTGTAGTCGAAGGTCCAGACGGGGTTGTCCACCGGCCACTCCACGTGCCCCGTCGGGGTGGAGGAGCAGTTGGCGGTGGCGCTGTAGTTGAGCTGGGCGCGGGCGGGCGTCACGGTGAGGAGGAGCCCCAGCGCCGCGAGGAGGCAGGTGATAGAGAGTCGCATGACA
>DATGQT010000201.1:0-15113 GCA_035304085.1 Rubricoccaceae bacterium | reverse complement strand
CCTCGGTGTTCTCGAGCTCGAGCACGACGGCGGCGCTCATCTCGCTCGTGGCGCCGCCCGCGCCGGGCCGCTGGCGGACGGGGTAGAAGTGCCCGCCGCCGTCGAAGACGAGGCGGCGGCGGACGCCCGCGTCGGTGGCCGCGAGGAGCTCCATCTGCTTCGTCTCCCGCTGCTGGAGCGTGGTGGTGCCGTCGAGGGTGTAGAGGTGGTACTCGAAGAACGCCTCCTCCTCGAACTGGGGCGCGACGTCGGCATAGGCCACCATCTCCTGCACGCGTCCCCCACGGATCTGTAGTTGATCCTGCACGCGGCGGACGTCGCCGGCGAGGAGCTGGAGGCGGGCGTCGCGGTAGGCGGCGCCGCTCTGGTTGTCGAGCGTGACCCAGCCCGTCACGTCCACGCGGTCCTCGGCGTCGTTGACGACGGCGACGTAGTCGGCCTTCCACGTGATCCCGTTGGTCATGTAGGAGACCTGCGTCTCGTGCTCGCCCGCGCGGTCGGCGTTGAGGTGCCAGAGGAGCGACGGGCGCGAGAGCAGCCCCTCGGGCAGCGCGGCCAGCTCGACGGTGCCGCCAGGGTCCACGAGGACGCGGCCGTCGTCGAGGCGGACGATGCGGCCCTGCCCGGGCTGGCTCAGCAGCACGCCCTCCTCGACCACCGTCTCGTCGCCGAGGACGCGGGTGAGCCGGATGCGCTGGCCCACGGCCGCGTCGAGGACGGAGTTCGTGCCGATGAGGTGGTACTGGTAGTTCTGCTCGCGGACGGAGAGCGCGCCGGGCGACGTGAGCGAGCGGATCGCCAGCGTCGTCGGGTCGATCTGCGCGGCGACGCCCTCCCAGCGGACGAGGTTCATCCCGCGCTGGAGCGCGAGCGGGCGGACCTCGCGCACGACGGCGAACCCGCCGTTGTAGACGGTGAGCGAGACGCCCGTCTGCGTCTCGGGCAGGGATACGACGGAGGGCTGCGCGGCGGCGGGCACGGCGAGGAGGGCGGCGGCGAGGAGGAGCGGGCGACCCGCGAGCGGGATCTTCGACATGGTGCGGTGGGGGAAGGTAGTCGCGGCGGGTTCTCCCTGCTTCTTGTGCCCTGAGTGGAGCGATGTGCGCGAAGCGGGGGAGCAGCGCCGGCGTTTGCGGTGGGGCTCGTGCTGCCGCTCCGAACGCCATCTCCGCTTCTATATTGCTCTTCGTCCTTCACCCCACGTCCTCCGTCGCCCCCTTGAAGCCGCTCGCCTCGCGCACCGACGCCCTCCGCCAGTCCGACATCCGCGCCGTCACGTTCGCCGTCAACCGCGTCGGCGGGATCAACCTCGGCCAGGGCATCTGCGACCTCGCCACGCCCGACCCCATCAAGATCGGCGCCGTCGCGGCCGTCGAGGGCGACCGCTCGATCTACACCCCCTACAACGGGGTGAAGGCGCTGCGCGAGGGTATCCTGGAGAAGGCCCGCGCCTTCAACGGCCTCCCGGCCGAGGACGACGAGGAGGTCATGGTCTCGGTCGGCTCGACGGGCGCCTTCGTCGCCGCCGTCCTCGCCCTCTGCGAGCCGGGCGACGAGGTCGTCCTCTTCGAGCCGTTCTACGGCTACCACACCGGCCTCCTCGGCCTCCTCGGCGTCCGCCCCGTCGCCGTCCCCCTCCGTGCGCCCGATTGGGCCGTCGACTTCGGCGCGCTGGAGGCGGCCATCACCGAGCGGACGAAGGCCGTCCTCGTCTGCACCCCCGCCAACCCCTCGGGCAAGGTGTGGACGGAGGGCGAGTTGACGCGCCTCCTCGCGCTCCTCGAAAAGCACGACCTCTGGGCCGTCACCGACGAGATCTACGAGTACATGACCTACGACGGGCACCGGCACGTCTCCCTCGGGAGCCTCCCCGGCGCCTACGAGCGGACCGTCACCCTCTCGGGCTTCTCGAAGACGTTCAACATGACCGGATGGCGCCTCGGCTACGCCGTCGCCGCGCCGCCGGTCATCGAGAAGATGGGGCTCATCAGCGACCTCGTCTACATCTGCGCGCCCGCGCCGCTCCAGCACGGCGTCGCCGCCGCCCTCCCGATGCCGGAGGACTACTACACGCGGATGCAGGCCGACTACACGGCCAAGCGCGCGCTGATGTGCGACACCCTCGAAGCGTGCGGCTTCACCGTCCACCGCCCCGACGGCGCCTACTACGTCCTCGCCAACTTCGAGGCGCTCGCGCGCGAGCGCGGCGGGTTCGCCGACGACCGCGCGGCGACGAACACGCTCATCGAGCGGGCCGGCGTGGCGTGCGTCCCCGGCAACTCGTTCTTCGCCGACCCCGAGGACGGTCGCTACTGGCTCCGGTTCTGCTACGCGAAGGAGATGGACGTGCTGGAGGACGCCTGCCGCCGCCTCCGCGCCGCGTTCGAGGCCGTGCCGGCGGGGCGTTGACAGGGGGGGCGGAGCGCCTAGTTTGGGGTGTCCCGTCCCCACCACGCCTTCCTTACAGGTCATGCGACTGTCCACAACCGCCTTAGCCCTCTTCCTCTTCGCCGCGCCCGCGTTCGCCCAGCAGGCGGACCGCGTCGTGGACCCCCGGACCGGCGAGCCGGTCCCGCTCGGGCTCGCCCCGCCGCCCGCCGACGCGCCGCCCCTCCGCGGCGACGACCTCGAGCCCATCCAGTACCTCGCCGCGGGCGCCACCAAGCTCGTCCGCGTCAACGGCGACGCGCTGCTGTTCCAGGACGGCGGCCTCCTCATCAGCGCCGAGGTCGTCGGCAGCGAGGTCGTGGAGCTCGACCGGTACGTGCTGCCGGCGCAGCCGTCCGACATGGTCGTGCAGGGCGGCCTCGCCTACGTCCCCCTCCGCAAGAACGAGGGGCTGCTGATCCTCGACGTGAGCGACCCGGCGGACCTCCAGGAGGTCGGGGTGCTGCCCGGCCACGACCTCCTCTCCGTGGCCGTCGCCGGCGGCTACGCCTACGTCGGCCTCGGCTTCTCCGGCGTCGCCGTCTACGACGTCTCGGACCCCGCCAACCCGAGCGTGGTGACGACGTTCGACACGCCCGGCTCGGCCAACGGCACCTGGGTCGAGGGCTCGACGCTCTACGTCGCCGACGGTAACGCGACGAACGACCCCGAATTCCACATCTACGACGTCTCGACCCCGGCGAGCCCGACGCTCCTCGGCTCCTTCGAAACCGGCGCCTTCGTCACCTACGTCGCCGTCGAGGGCGACGTGGCCTACCTCGCGGGCAACTTCGGGCTGCGGACGGTCGACGTCTCGGACCCGTCGGCCCCCGTCGGCCTCGGCGCCTTCTCGGCCGGGGGCGACACCACCTACGAGATCGACCTCCAGGGCGACCTCGCCTACATCTCCGGCCTCGCCGGCCTCTTCGTCGTCGACGTCTCGGACCCGTCGGTGCCGACGCAGCACGCGGCGTACCCCATCGAGGGGCAGGGGCTCAGCACGGCGGCGATCCCCGGCGCGCCCCTCGCCTTCCTCGGCGACCGCTACGAGGGCCTCCGGCTCATCGACTTCACGGTGCCGTCGGCGCCGGTGCAGACGGCGTTCTACGAGAACGGCGGCTTCGCCCACAAGCTCTTCTTCGACGGCGACTACCTCTACGTGACCGACCTCGGGGGGCGCCTGCGGATCGTGGACGTGAGCGACGTGGGCGGCGCCGGCGCCTTCGAGGTCGGCCGCCTCGACGTGCCGTCGAACACGCAGGAGGTCCTCGTCCGTGACGGCCTCGCCTACGTCACCGACGCTGACTTCGGCGGGACGGGGCTGACCATCGTGGACGTCTCCGACCCCGCCAACCCGACGGTGGTGGGCAGCTACGGGAGCCCGAACCAGGTCTTCGGCCTCGACCTCGTCGGCACGACGCTCTTCCTCGCCAACGGCTTCAGCGGCCTCCAGACGCTCGACGTCTCGAACCCCGCCGTCCCCGTCCCCCTCGACAGCTTCCCGATGGGCAGCAACACCATCGACGTGATGGTGGAGGGCGACGTGGCCTACGTCGTCAACTTCGGCGGGGGGATGTACGCCCTCGACGTGAGCGACCCCGCCGACCTCGTCCAGCTCGACGCCGAGCCCGGCTGGGGCTTCCTCAACGCCCTCGACCTCTCCATCCTCGACGCCGCGACGGCCTACGTGGCCGACGGCCAGAACGGCCTCCGCTACGTGGACCGCTCGGACCCCACGGACCTCCAGACGACCGCCATCACGCCGGTGTCGTCGCAGGCGCGCGACGTGGCCGTCGCCGTCAGCCCCGAGGAGGGGAGCCTGATCGAGGAGGCGTTCGTGGCGGGCGACTTCTACGGGATCTACCAGCTCCGCGGCGGCGCCCTCGTCGGGCAGTTCGAGTCCGGCGACCGCGGCATCGGTGTGGCGGCGCGGACGCCCGGGAGCGGCCCGACCGACCTCATCGCGCTGGCGGGCGGCGAGGCCGGCGTCTACCTCTTCGCCGGCGCGGGCCAGGCCGCGGTCACGCTCGCCGCCGAGGCCCTCAACTCGCCCGTGCCCGCCGGCGGGCGCCTCCGCTTCGGCGTCGCCGTCACCAACAACACCGACGGGCCGCTCACCGGCGACCTCGTCCTCGACGTCGTCGGGCCCGGCGGCGTCGGCGCCACGCGGACGCTCATCTCCGGCGGCACGCTCGGCGCCGGCGCGACGGCCACGCTCGTCTTCCGCCTCCGCGTCCCGGCCTCGGCCCCCGCCGGCCCCTACGACGCCACCGTCACCGCCCTCACCGGCGGCGACGGCTTCGAGACCACGTTCTCTTTCGAGGTCGTGGGCGACGCCCTCGCATCCGGCGGCGCCGCGGGCGAGGGCTTCGAGGTGGAGGTGCTGGACGACGGCGGCCTCGTCGCCGCGGCGGCTCCGTCGGAGGCCCCGGCACTGGAGGCGACGGTGGCGCCCAACCCGATGCGCGGGGCGGGCGTCGTCCGCTACGCGCTGCCCGAGGCCGGCCGCGCCACCCTCGCCGTCTACGACGTCCTCGGCCGCCGCGTGGCGACGCTCCGCGACGGACTGCACGAGGCGGGCGCGCACGAGGTCCGCCTCGACGCCGACAGGCTCGGGCTGTCGGGCGGGGTCTACGTGCTCCGCCTCGACACCGACGCGGGCTCGACCTCCAGCACCGTCACGGTGCTCCGGTAATCCGGAAGAGAGGCGCCGGGGCGGTCACGCGACCGCCCCGGCGCTCGAACAGACCGGAGGCGCGGGCTTACTTGAGCGCCTCGGGCGGGATGACGACGACCTCGCCGGGGGCGTCCACCGTCACCGTGTAGCTGCCGGTGGCGCCGGGGGCGTAGGACGTCGTGAGGATGGCGTAGGGGCCGGGCTGGTTCGCCGTGATCTGGATGCGGGAGTGGGTCCGGTCCCCGTTCCAGTCGTCGTTCTCGTAGCCCTGGTTGTCCGGGGTGAGGACGACGAGGTACGGGTCGAACGCCGTCGAGTTCATGTCGACGGTGAGCGTGGCGCCCGCGGGGAGCTGGATGCCGTAGACGTCGACGTAGGAGCCGTCGTCGAGCTGGAGGTCGCCGGGGGCGAGGTCACCGGTGAGGGTGCCGCCCATGGCGCCGCTCCGGGTGCCGGGGGTCTCGGCGACGACGCCCGTGTAGGTGGCGGCGTCGAACGAGGCGGCACGGGAGGCGGCGCCCTTCGCGCGAGTGCCCGCGTCGGTGGTCGTGCGGGTGTTGCTGCACGCGGCGAGCGGGAGGGCCACCACGAGGGCGGCGATGGCGAGGGAAGAACGCATGGGGATGAGGGTTGTTGGGGTTGAGGCGATGAGCCGACCGTGCCGGGGGCTGAGCGGGTCAGGCGGCCGGGGCGGGCGACGGAGCAGCTAACGATAGGGATGGGCACTTATTTCTCGCCACCCCCCTGAGATCTCTGTACTAACCGCTAGAGAGTCAGGGGGCGACGGCCACCGCCGCAGGGGAGAGGGCGTCGAGATCGAGGGCTACCGGAGCAGCTCTGGCGGGTAAGCTACGACGGGGCCGCTTGCCGACACGCCGATTTGATAAGCGCCGCCCGCGCCTTCCTCGGCCGGCATCACGAGGAGCATGTAGAGGCCCGGCTCGGGCGCCTCCATCGCGAGGCGAGCCAGGCCCGGCTCCCCCTCGGGGCTCTCCCCGAAGGTGGTCTCGCCGGAGGGGGCGAGCACGGCGAGCACGGGGCCGAACGCCTCCGTCCGAACCTCGGCGGTCAACGCGGACCCGGCGCGGAGCTCGGTGACGAAGGCGTCGTAGCGCTGCCCCTCCGCCACGGCGTCGCCCGGCTCGATCCGCCCGAGGACGGGCCCCAGCGCGAGGCTCCGCACGCCGACCGACGGGTCGAAGCCGCCCCGGTCGGCCGCGCGGGCGCGGATGGCGGCGACGCGCGCCTCGACGGCCGGCGAGACAGCCTCGGCGGCTTCGCGGGGGCCGCGGCAGGCGGCGAGGGAGAGGGCGAGGAGAAGGGCGGCGAGGGCGGGGCGCCCCGCGGGCGGGAGCTGCGGCATGGCCGGAGGCGGTGGGTGGGCTACGCGGCGGCTAACGCGGCGCGGGGCCGCTTATTTCGCTCCGGCCGGGGTGCCTCAGGCGTCGATCACCGTCCCCCCGTTGGCGACGAGCTCGCTCTCGGGGAAGAAGTAGCGGCTCTCCTTGACCCCGTTCTCGGGGGAGGCCGAGCCGTGGACGGCGTTCTCGCCGACGGAGCGGGCGAACAGCTTGCGGATGGTGCCCTCGGCCGCCTCCGCGGGGTTCGTCGCGCCGATGACCTCGCGCCACTTCGCCACGGCGTCCTCCCGCTCGAGCACGAGCGGCACGCACGGCGCGCTCGACATGAACGCGGTCAGCTCGCCGAAGAACGGCCGCTCGCGGTGGACGGCGTAGAACCCCTCGGCCTCGGCCCGGGTGAGCTGGACGAGCTTCATCGCGCGGATGGCGAAGCCCTCCGCGAGGATGCGGTCGATGATCTTGCCGGCGTGGCCGGCGGCGAAGGCGTCGGGCTTGATGATGGCGAGCGTGCGTTCCATGGGGACGGGGTGCGGTTGAGGGGTCGGAAGGAGCCCGCAAAACAACCCACGCTGCCGGCCGTGAGACCGCGAAGGGGAGGCGAATTAGGCCGCCTCCGGTCGCGGCCGGACCGTCCTCAGCGCGCCGGGCCGCAGGCCGCGTCGAGGCGGGCGCGGGCCTCGCCGAGGGGGAGGCCGACGGCGTGCACGTCGAGCGGGACGGTCGCCGTCGGGGGGCCGGAGGGCGTGCCCGAGGCCGCCGCGCCGGCGGGGTAGAGCGCGAAGACCGACGGCCCCACGCGGGTGGGCCCCTCCAGCACGTCGCCCACGGCCGGCACGTAGGCGGCGTCGGCGGTCTCGGCGAGGAGGAAGTCCTGCCCGAGCGTGCGGGCGACGAACGCCGCGCAGCCGTCGCGGGCGAGGAAGACGGTGTGGGCGCCGCGGCTCACCTGCCCCCCGCCGAAGCTCAGCACCCCGCAGCCGGCCGTCAGGAGGAACGAGCAGAGGAGGAGACGGAGCGGCGAGGTGCGCCGAGCCCGGCGGCCCCCTTCGCTCATCGCCCTTCGCCCTTCGCCCATCAGACGTGCCGCTCGGCGTGGTACGACGAGCGCACGAGCGGCCCGCTCTCGACGTGCTCGATCCCCTTCGCCTCGCCCACCGCCTTGTAGCGCGCGAACTCGTCGGGGTGGACGAACCGCTCGACGGGGAGGTGCATCTTCGTCGGCTGGAGGTACTGCCCGATGGTCATCACGTCCACGCCGGCGGCGACGAAGTCGTCCATCAGGGCGAAGACCTCCTCCTCGGTCTCGCCGAGGCCGACCATGATGCCGGACTTCACGCGGAGGCCGAACTCCTCCTTCGCCATCCGCAGCACGTCGAGCGAGCGCCGGTAGTCGGCCTGGGGGCGGACGCGCCGGTACAGCCGCGGCACCGTCTCGACGTTGTGGTTGAGCACGTCCGGCCGCGCGTCGAAGACCGTTTCGAGCGCCGGGCGGAGGCCGCGCATGTCCGGGATGAGCACCTCGATGGTGCAGCCGGGGATCTGCTCGCGCACGAGGCGGATGGTCTCGGCGAAGATGGGCGCCCCGCCGTCCTCCCGGTCGTCCCGGTTGATGCTCGTGACGACGACGTGCTTGAGGCCCATGAGACGGGCGGCCTCGGCGACCCTCCGCGGCTCGTCCCAGTCGAGGTCGTAGCTCTCCGGGCGGCCGGTGTGGACGGCGCAGAACGAGCAGCTCCGGGTGCAGACGTTGCCGAGCACCATGAACGTGGCCGTGCCGGCCGTCCAGCACTCGCCCATGTTCGGGCAGCGGGCGCTCTGGCAGACGGTGTGGAGCCGGTGCCGCTCGATGGTCTCCTGCACGGCGCGGAACGTCTCGCCGTAGGGGAGGCGGACGCGGAGCCAGTCCGGCCGCTGCCCCGGCCGGTTGGCCGCCGGCGGCTTCTGGACGACGGGGAGCTCGAGCATGCCGCCGTCGAAGGCGGCGCCGTCGCCGGCAGCGGAGGCGGTCTTGAGGGCGATCTCGCCGGGGCGGCGGGGGGCGTTCTCGGCCATGAGGCGCGGGGGCGGAGGGGCGGGCGGCAAGGTACGCACGGCCCGCGCGCGGGGTGCCCGGCCGGGGCGGCCGGACTTCCCGGCGTCTCCCTCTTCGCCGGCTCTCCACGCGGTATCTTCGCTGGCACGTGATGCGTGTTGCGTGTTCGGTCTCTTCCCACGCAACGCGCATCACGCAACACGCAACACACCCTCCCCATGCCCCCCACCCTCGACAAGCGCCTCCCCGCCCCCGACGCCGTCATCCCCACCATCGGCCGCCACCTCCTCGCCGACGGGTTCCCCCTCGTCCTCGACATGGACGAGAGCGACACGGCGCACCTCCGCGACGCCCTCTCCGGCCGCGACTACGTCGACCTCTTCACGTTCTTCGCCTCGAACCCGCTCGGGATGAACCACCCGAAGCTGCGCGGCGACGAGGCGTTCCTGGAGCGGCTCCTCGACGCCGCCCTCAACAAGGTCTCGAACTCCGACGTCTACACGCCCCACATGGCCCGGTTCGTCGGCACGTTCAGCCGCGTCGGTATCCCGGAGGAGCTCCCCCACGCGTTCTTCGTCTCCGGTGGCGCCCTCGCCGTCGAGAACGCGCTGAAGGCGGCGTTCGACTGGAAGGTGCAGAAGAACTTCCGGAAGGGCTACCAGCGCGAGCGCGGGCACCAGGTGCTCCACTTCAAGGACGCCTTCCACGGCCGGAGCGGCTACACCCTCTCGCTCACGAACACGGACCCGACGAAGACCCGCTACTTCCCGAAGTTCGACTGGCCGCGCGTCCTCAACCCCCACTGCAACGGTCCCGCCGACGAGGCCGACGTCGAGGAGCGCGAGGCGGCGGCGCTGACGGAGGCCAAGACGGCCTTCCACACGAACAAGGACGACATCGCCGCCATCATCATCGAGCCCATCCAGGCCGAGGGCGGCGACCACCACTTCCGCCCGCAGTTCCTCCAGGCCCTCCGCGACCTCGCCGACGAGAACGAGGCGCTCCTCGTCTTCGACGAGGTGCAGACGGGCGTCGGGCTGACGGGGACGTTCTGGGCCTACCAGGGCCTCGGCGTCACGCCGGACGTCCTCGCCTTCGGGAAGAAGGCGCAGGTGTGCGGGATCCTCGCCGGCCGCCGCCTCGACGAGGTCGAGGACAACGTCTTCCACGTCTCCAGCCGCATCAACTCCACCTGGGGCGGCAACCTCGTGGACATGGTCCGCTTCGACCGCATCCTCGAGGTCATCGAGGAGGACGACCTCGTGGCGAACGCGGCCGAGGCGGGCCGCCACCTCCAGGGGCTGCTGCGCGGCCTCGCCGAGCGGTTCGAGGCCGT
Source organism: Rubricoccaceae bacterium (assembly GCA_035304085.1). Lineage (GTDB taxonomy): Bacteria > Bacteroidota > Rhodothermia > Rhodothermales > Rubricoccaceae > DATGQT01. The sequence continues at coordinate 5,280 of DATGQT010000201.1, read as the reverse complement.
CGAGAACCCGCGCGGGCGCGGGCTCATGTGCGCCTTCGACCTCCCCTCGACCGAGGTCCGCGACGCCGTCCGCAGGCGGGCGATGGAGCACGGCCTGCTCATCCTCGGCTGCGGCCCCCGGAGCATCCGCTTCCGCCCCGCCCTCAACGTCACTACCGGGACCCTCGACGAGGGGGTGGCGATCCTGGAGCGGGCGCTCGGGGACGAGCTCGAAGGCTGAGCCGCGTTCCCGTGATCTGAAGCCCGACGGGGCTGCTGCCCCGAGGTGCCAGGAAGCCGAGAGCCGCTCGAACGCTAGCGCCCCGGCCGCACGAAGGCGGCCGGGGCGCTACGGTGGTGGGAGCCGGCGCTCAGTGGATGCGGAGCCGGGGCCGGCGGGGGGACACGAGCAGCATCGCGGCCAGTAGCGCCACGGGGCCGGCGAGGTCGAGCACGAAGGGGAGCAGGGCGGCCATGGCGGGTGGGGTCTTGCCTGCGCGGCGGGAACGAAGCCTGCCCCAAGATGCGTGTCAGTACCTCCACGGCGCACTAGGTCAAGTCCTGATCGCAACCCTTTGCGGATTCCCCCGATGGCCTGTCCCGTCGCCGATCCCGTTTGTATCCCCGGTGGGAGACGCACCGAGGAGCACGTCGGCGGCCACACGGGCGTGGAGGCGGGGCCGACCTTCCCCTCCCAACCCCGCACTCCCATGCGCCTGCTCCTCGCCTTCCTCCTGCTCGCCGTCGGGGGCGCCCCGGCCGGGCGCGCCCAGAGCACGGCCACCTACCGCGTCACGTTCGAGGCCACGTGGAGCGCGGAGACGCACCCCCAGGACTTCCCGCCGAACCCCCACTTCTCCGGCCTCGTCGGCGCCACGCACGACGCGACGGCAGCCCTCTGGACGCCGGGCGCGCTGGCGTCGGAGGGGATCGAGAGCATGGCCGAGACGGGGAGCAAGACGCTGCTCATCGCCGAGGCGGAGGCGCTCGTCGCCGACGGCCACGCCGAGTTCGTCCTCTCCGGCGGCGGCATCTCCGTCTCGCCGGGCTCCGTCTCGATGGAGTTCGACGTGAGCGAGGCCTTCCCGCGCGTCTCGCTCGTGAGCATGCTCGCCCCCAGCCCCGACTGGTTCGTCGGCACGGACGGGCTCGACCTGTTCGAGGGCGGGGCGTGGGCGACGGAGCGCGTCGTGGAGCTCTACGTCTACGACGCCGGCACCGACAGCGGGATGACCTACACCGCGCCTGACGAGGACACCGTCCCGCCGGAGCCGATCGCCCAGCACACCGACCCCCCGTTCCTCGTGGACGGCGACGTCCCGCCCGTCGGCACCTTCACCTTCACGCTCCTGGGTACGACGGACGTCGAGGCGCCACCCGAGGTGGTCCCGTTCGCGTTGGAGCCGCCCTTCCCGAACCCGGCGGCCGGGCGCGTCGCGCTCCGCCTGCACCTCGGGGCGCCGCAGCCCGTGAGGGTAGCCGTGTTCGACGCCCTCGGCCGCCGCGTCGCCGTGCTGCACGACGGCCCGCTGCCGGCCGGCGTGCACGCGCTCGCGTTCGACGCCCGCGCGCTACCGGGCGGCGTCTACGTCGTCCGGGCACGGGGCGTGCGCGAGGAGGCGGCGCGGCGCGTGGTCGTCGGCGCGCGTTAGGCCGCCGCGGCCGTCGGCGTTTCGGCCACGCCGTCGCTGGCGTCGGCCTCCTCGTCGTCCTCGACGGCCACCCGCGTCACGTCGGCGATGCGGTCGCCATCCTTGAGGCTGATCACGCGGACGCCCTGCGCGTTGCGGCCGTAGGTGGCGATGCCGCGGACGGGCATCCGGATCATGATGCCGGCCTCGGTCGAGATCATGAGGTCGTCCTCGTCGGTCACGCTCTTGATCGCGACGAGGGGGCCCGTCTTCTCCGTCGTCTTCAGCGTGAGGATGCCGAGGCCGCCGCGCGACTGCCTCCGGTACGCGTCGAGGTCGGTCCGCTTGCCGTAGCCGTTGGCCGAGATCGTCAGGATCTGGGCGCCCTCCCGCTCGATCACCACCATGCCGACGACGGACTCGCCCGGCTTCAGGCGCATCCCGCGCACGCCGCGCGACTTCCGGCCCATCGGGCGGACCTCGATGGAGCCCCGCCCCTCGGCCTCCTCCTCGGCGCCGGCGTCCGGTTCGGTCTCCTCCTCCGTCGCGTCGGCCTGCCCGTTCGCCTGGAGGTCCTCGGGGCGGTAGCCGTGCTCGTGGAAGCGGATGGCGCGGCCGCCGGAGCATCCGAGGAGGACCTCGGCGTTGCCGTCGGTGAGCCGGGCTTCGATGAGCTCGTCGCCCTCCACGATGTCGATGGCGATGATGCCGTCGACGCGGGGGCGGGAGAACGCCTCCAGCGGCGTCTTCTTGACGAGGCCGTTCTTCGTCGCCATCAGCACGTAGTGGCCGTCGAGGAAGGCCGCGTCGCGGAAGTCGTCCTTCGCGACGGTGAGGACGGCGCGGACGCGGTCGTCCTGGGCGATCTGGATGAGGTTGCGGATGGAGCGGCCCTTCGCCGTGCGCGCGCCCTCGGGGACGTCGTAGACGCGGAGCCAGTAGCACCGGCCGTGGTCGGTGAAGAACAGCAGGTAGTCGTGGGCGGAGGCCGTGAAGAGGTGCTCGACGAAGTCCTCGTCGCGCGTCCCGGTCCCGCGCATGCCGCGTCCGCCGCGGCCCTGGCTGCGGTACTCCGCCACCGGCGTGCGCTTGACGAGGCCCTGGTGCGTGATGGTCACGACCACGTGCTCGTCCTCGATGAGGTCCTCGAGGTCGATGTCGCCGCCGCCGACGAGGTCGATCTCGCTCCGGCGGGCGTCGGCGTACTTCGCCTTGAGCTCGAGCAGCTCGTCCTTGATGATCTGCATGCGGAGGGCCTCGGAGCCGAGGATGGCGCGGAGCCGCTCGATCTCCTTGAGCACCTCGGCGTACTCCGCCTGGATCTTGTCGCGCTCCAGCCCGGTGAGGCGGGAGAGGCGGAGCGCGAGGATGGCCTCGGCCTGGGCCTCAGAGAGCCACGGGCGCGGCACGAAGTCCTCCCGCTCGCGGGCGTACTCGGTGGCCTCGCGCGGGCCCGTGATCTCGACGGGGGCCCGCGCCGGCAGCCCGAGCCGCTCGCGCTGCTCGGGCGTGAGCCGCTGCGGGTAGACCCCCTCCATGAGGTTCCGCTTCGCCGCCTCGGTGTCCTCGGAGTGCCGGATGATGGCGATGATGGCGTCGAGGTGGTCGAGGGCGACCGTCAGCCCTTCGAGGAGGTGCGCGCGCTCCTCGGCCTTCCGCAGCTCGAAGCGCGTCCGCCGCGTGACGACCTCGTGGCGGTGCTCGACGTAGTGGTGGATCATCTCCCGCAGGTCGAGCGTGCGGGGCCGGCCGCCGACGAGGGCGACCATGTTGACGCCGAAGGTCTGCTGGAGCTGGGTGTGCTTGAAGAGCTGGTTCTGGGTTACGGCCGGGACGGCGTCGCGCTTGAGCTCGATGACGATGCGCATCCCGTCGCGGTCGCTCTCGTCGCGGAGGTCCGAGACGCCGTCGACCTTCTTCTCGCGGACGGCAGCGGCGATCTTCTCGAGCAGCGTGCTCTTGTTGACCTGGTACGGGATCTCGGTGACGACGAGGGCCTGGCGCTCGCCGCGCAGCGTCTCCTCGTTCATCTTCGCCCGGATGACGACGCGCCCGCGCCCGGTGCGGTAGGCCTCCTGCACGCCGGCGTAGCCGTAGATCGTGCCGCCGGTGGGGAAGTCCGGCGCCTTGACGTGCTGCATCAGCCCGTCCACCGTGATGTCCCGGTCGTCGATGTAGGCGACGACGCCGTCGACGAGCTCGCCGAGGTTGTGGGGCGGGATGTTCGTCGCCATGCCGACGGCGATGCCGGCGGCGCCGTTGAGGAGGAGGTTCGGGAGCGCGGCGGGGAGGACCGTCGGCTCCTCGAGCGAGCCGTCGAAGTTCGGCTCCCACTCGACGGTGTCCTTCTCGAGGTCGCGGAGCATCTCCTCGGCCACGCGCGTCAGCCGGGCCTCGGTGTAGCGCATGGCCGCCGCCGCGTCGCCGTCGACGGAGCCGAAGTTGCCCTGGCCGTCGACGAGCGGCGCGCGCATGGCGAAGTCCTGCGCCATGCGGACGAGGGCGTCGTAGACGGACTGGTCGCCGTGCGGGTGGTACTTCCCGAGCACGTCGCCGACGATGCGGGCGCTCTTGCGGTGGGCCTTCCCGGCGCCGACGCCGAGCTCCTGCATCCCGTAGAGGACGCGGCGCTGGACCGGCTTGAGGCCGTCGCGCACGTCCGGGAGCGCGCGGCTGACGATGACCGACATCGAGTAGTCGATGTAGCTCGACCGCATCTCCTGCTCGATGTTGATGGGGATGATGCGGGGGGTGCGCTCGGGGAGCTCTGCCATAGACCTGGAAAAGGAGCCGTTGGGGGACACGGGAAGGTACGCCTGAATCCTCGCGCGCGCACGCGCACGCGCGCGAAGAACGAAGCTGCTGTGCGGGTTATGGAACGCGAACGGGGCCCACCGGCTCCTCCTCAGAGGGTGTGACAGCCACTGTTCACCACTTCTCCCCCTGCCGCGCTCGCATCGGGCTTCGCCCTCAGCGCTCGCGCGGCTGTCCCCCTCGATCGAGGGGGACAGCTTTGTGGGTGCCTGAGCGAAGCGATGCACCCACGAAGCGGGGGGAGTGGTTGTGCTGAAAGCCCTATATTGCTTCATGCCCGTGAGAGTGAACGAGTTGCTCCATGCGTCGCACCGTCCACGATCTCCCGCAGCACACGCCGACGCGCCGGCACCTCCGCACCCACGGCACGCCGGCCGAGGCGGCACTCTGGACGCTCCTCAGGAACCGGCAGCTGCACGGCCGGCGCTTCCGCCGCCAGCACTCCGTCGGCCCCTACGTGCTCGACTTCTACTGCCCGGCTGAGAAGCTCGCTGTAGAGTTGGACGGGGCGGTACACTTCACGCCGGAGCGGGCGGCCTACGACGCCGAGCGGACGCGGGCGCTGGAGGCGCTCGGCATCCGGGTGCTGCGGTTCGAGAATCGGATGGTGTTCGAGGACCCGGAGGCGGTGCTCGGCGCCATAGCTGCTTGTTTTTCCGAGCACGGAACGTAAACTCCTGCCGCGCCTGCTCCCCCCGCCGCGCTCGTATCCCTCGCGCAAAGGCCCCGCTCGCGCGGCTGTCCCCCTCAATTGAGGGGGACAGCTTCCGGCACGCTGAGCGAAGCGATGTGCCGGAAGCGGGGGGAGCGATCTGGCGCTCGCCCGCTTTGATCGTTTACATCGACGAAATTTCTT
>DATGQT010000200.1:0-7348 GCA_035304085.1 Rubricoccaceae bacterium | reverse complement strand
GCGCGCCCCCTGATCATCGTCACCGCTGCGGCAGCTATCACGCTGCTCCCGATCGGTGCGGGAGGCGGCCGGCCGGTCCCCGTCACGAGGGGTTTGTGCCAGGGCCTGTGTGGCATGGTGCTGGGCATCGCGGCGCTGGGCATCGCCCACCTCGGGACGGTGTTGGCTGTGTGGTCGCCGGGGGTGCCGGCCCCCGATTCCCTCCGCGTCGCCTATCTCAAGGCCTTCCCGAGCACGGGCTTCCTCATCGAGCCGGCCACCTGGGTGCGCGCGTGGGCAGACGAGGACCCGGAAGCGGCCCGGTCGATGGCTCAGTGGGGAGGCCGGCACGCGATCCGCCCGTGGAACTACCTCCGGCTCGAGGCCGACCTGCTCCTCGAACGAGGCCTGAGGGAAGAGGCCCTGGCCTTGCATGCCCGGGCAAACCGGCTCGAAGCCGAGGCCTACCGATACTGGCCTCACGACGGAGCCTCCGATTGAGGAACCCCCCTTAACCACCGGGGGCCTCCACGGAGGGCCGGGGTGCTCCCCCCTCGCGCCGCACCGACAGAGGCGGGGGGAGCCGGCTCGGGTCGCACCGGCCGAGGTGGGGGCACCCGCGCATTCAGGCCGTGAAGCGGGGAACCCACCGCGCCGGGGGGCGTGCTGTGCCACACTGTACCACCGATGCACGACGGCCATGCGGGAGAGCATCTCGATCAGCGTCCCGGAGGAGGTCAAGCGCCAGCTCGACGAGGCCGTCGCGGAGGAGGGCCTCACGCGTAGCGACCTCGTCCGGCGCGCGCTCCAGGACTACCTGTTCGTCCGGTCCTTCCGCAGGCTCCGGGCGCGCCTCGTGGCGAAGGCCGAGGCCGAGGGCGTGTTCACCGACGAGGACGTATTCGCGCGCGTGTCGTGACGGTCGCGCTCGACACCAACGTGCTGATCGCGGCGTTCGTCGCGCACGGGGTGTGCCACGAGCTTCTGGAGCACCTCGTGCGCCATCACGAGCCGGCGGTCTCTCCGTTCATCCTCGGGGAGCTCGAGGCCAAGCTGACGACCAGGTTCGGCGCGACCGCCGGGGAAGCCGAGGCGGCCGCCGAACTCCTGCGTTCTCGCCTCCGCGTCGTGGAACCGGAGCCGCTGCCGCAGCCGGTCTGCCGAGACCCGGACGACGACGCCGTGCTGGCGCTGGCCGTGGCCGCGTCGGCGGCCTGCCTGCTTACGGGGGATCGGGATCTGCTGGTGCTCGGCCGGTACGCCGGCGTCCCCATCCTCCAGCCGTCGGCGTTCTGGTCCTTCGAGCGGGGGGCGTAGCGCTGGAGTCGGGTGCCCTGCCCCGAACCGGGGGCCAGAAGCCGAAGGATGAGCTGCGTGCGCGCGGCTTCGACCGGTTCTACATCCCCGGTTGACCTACCCGGAGGCGACGGCCCGGTAGGGGTACCGTCACGTTCCATTCCCTGCGGGACGCGAGCGGGGGAACAGGCCAGCACGGGTGGCCGCCGGATTACCTGTTAGCGCTCCAGGCGCCTGCGCGGGACGGTTCGGGGTGCCATTGCACCGGGCGCCGCCTTTGGCAGCGTGCTTGCCTTCTGCCGCCCTGAACGGAAAAGAGGCACGGCGAGGTACGAATCGCACCGTCCCCGGCCCGTTCCTACCTCACCCCCATCGCCCACACCCCCATGGGACAGCAACAGCTCCTCCTCCTCGTCATCGCCGTCGTCCTCGTCGGGCTCGCCGTCGTGGCCGGGTTCGAGATCCTCCAGAAGGGCTACCGGCAGGACGAGGCCGACGGCCTCCTCGACCGCTCGCTCGCCATTGCCACCCACGCCGTCTACTGGAAGACGAAGAACGACCCCTTCGCCGGTGGGAGTCAATCCTACGAAGAGCTCGCGGAAGGCGGCCTCGGGTTGCTCGGGCTCGATTCTACCACCGTGCGCGGGCGCTTCGCCATCACGGCCGCTACGGATACCACCCTGGAGGTGACGGGAGTGAGCACACGGCCCGGCTTCGAGGACATCGGCGTGCGTGTCTACGTCAACGACTACGACGTGGACTCCAGCGCCGTCCGCTTCGACGGCTCGTTCACGTTCGACTGAGGTGGGGCGGGGCCGGCGGTCTCGACTTGAGTCGCCGGTCTCGACTTGAGATCGCGCGCGCCGCCGCCGATACCCGGCCCGGCCGGATCCCCCCGGCGTCACCCTCCCCGTCCCCTCGCCTCGATCCCCGCCAGGCCCCATGAGCGAGTTCCGATTCCAGGGCGTCTCCGCCACCGGGCAGTCCGTACAGGGCAGCATCTACGCGCCGAACAAGCGGACGGCGCAGAAGAAGGTCTCCGCGCTCGCCGAGCAGCACCGCTTCCAGCTCCGGCAGATCGAGGAGCGGATGATCTTCATGTACAAGGTGAAGCACCCCACCGGGAAGGTGCTCAAGGGCGAGCAGAAGGCGTACACCGCCGACGAGCTGCGGACGGCGCTGGAGCGGATGGGGATGGAGGTGATCTCCGTCAACCGGAAGCTCCTCAACTACCAGCCGAAGCCGCCCACCGGCGACGTCATCATGTTCGTCCGCCTCGCGGCGAACCTCCTCAAGGAGAAGATGCCGTTCGCCGAGGTGCTCAACCTCCTCGTCGCCGACATCTCGTCGAACTCGCTCAAGCAGGTCATCCGCGACATCAACTCCGACCTCAAGAGCGGGATGGAGGCGAAGGCGGCCTTCATGAAGCACCAGGAGAAGCTCGGGAAGTTCACCGCCTACATGCTCGGCGTGGCGAGCCAGTCCGGCAACATGGCCGAGATCTACGAGGCCACGGCGCGGTTCCTCGAGCGGAAGGACGAGTTCCGGAAGTCCGTGAAGTCGTCCATGATCATGCCGGCCGTGACCATCCTCGCCACCATCGGCGTGTTCATCTGGTACGTGTGGTACATCGTGCCCCAGACGGCCGGCCTGTTCAAGAACTTCGAGAACATCGAGCTCCCGCCGCTGACGACGATGTCCATCGCGATGAGCGAGTGGCTGGACCGGAACATGGTCTGGCTCCTCCTCTTCATGGTGGTCTCCATCGGGTCGGCCGTGGCGTTCCTGCGGACGCCGCGCGGGAAGTTCCTCGCCCACAAGTACATGATCCAGATCCCCGTCATCGGGGGGCTGCTGCACAAGCTGAACATCGAGGTGTTCAGCCGCGTCTTCGCCATCCTCTACTCCGGCTCCGGCGACAACATCGAGGTGATCAAGGTGGCCGCCGAGGCGTGCGGCAACACGTACATGGAGCACCAGATCAAGAGCATCACGGTCCCCCAGATGATGGCGAAGGGGACCGACCTCGTCCGCGCGATGGAGGCCTCGGGCGTGTTCACGCCGATGGCGCTGGCGCGCTACCGCTCCGGCGCCGAGACCGGGAACGTCCGCAAGAGCGCGCAGCAGATGGCGGACTACTACGAGAAGGAGACGACGCTGAAGATGGAGGTGGCGCTGCAGACGATCCAGACCGGCGTGAGCCTGTTCATCGGGCTCATGGTGGCGTTCCTGACGGTGCTCTCCGCCGAGACCGCGCTCATCCGCCCGTCGGCCAACGACCTCATGCCCAGCGGCAGGGGCTGAGGCCGCCGGTAATCCGCCCCGAACAGCCCCCGCGCTCCCGTCCCCCGCACCATGGCCAACAGCCGCTTCTTCCGCGCCCCGGCTTCCCCCGCGCCGGCGACGACGGCCGCCCCGCCCGAGCCCCCCGTGACGGCGGCCGGCGACGGCGTCGCCGGGGCGCCGCCGGAGGAGCCGGCCCCCCCGGCCCCGGTGGGCGACGGCGCTGCGGGGGCCGCGGCCGTGAGCGCGGCGGGCGCCGTGCTCCCCGCCACGCAGGCCCACGCCTACTCCCACGTCCAGGACCGCGTCGTGCAGGCGCTCCTCCGCAAGGGGGCCGTCACGCCCGAGCAGGTGCGCGAGGCCGAGGACCAGCGGCGCATCCAGCACAGCAAGGCGCCGCTGTGGCGGATGCTCGCCGAGCTCAACTCCGTCGACCGCGACGTCGTCTACGAGCAGGCCGCCGTCACGTACGCCTTCCGCATCGCGCCCGTGAAGGAGCGCGAGCCCGAGGCCGAGTTCGTCAAGACCGTCCTCGAGTCGTTCGCCGAGGCGCACCGCGAGCGGCTCCTCGAGCTGAAGGTGGCCCCGTACGCCTACGCGCAGGACCAGCCCTCGGGCATCCTCAAGCTCGTCTTCATCACCGAGGACCCCATGCGGCCCGAGCTCCAGCGCACGATGCACGCGCTGGAGCTGGAGCGGTTCGAGCTCTGCTACGCGCCGGCCGCCGTCGTCAAGGCCGTCCTCGACGAGGCGTTCCCCCGCAAGAACGAGTTCCTCGAGCGGCTCCAGGACGCGGGCGGGTCCGACTTCGACTTCGGCGTCACGTTCGAGAGCGGGGAGAAGAGCCTGCTCGACGAGGAGGCCCTCGAGGCCGAGATCTCGCGCTCGAGCCTCATCAACCTCGTCGAGGCCATCCTCGTCGAGGCCGTCCGCCTCGGCGCCAGCGACATCCACGTCTTCCCCAACCACCGGCGGAAGACCGAGATCCACTTCCGCATCGACGGCCGCCTCCAGCACTGGCACACCGAGGAGAAGGGGCACCCCGAGGCGCTCCTGGCCGTGCTCAAGGACGCCGCCGGCGGCGTCGACCGCTTCGAGCGGGACATGGCGCAGGACGGGTTCATCCAGCGCCGCATCGACGACGCCCTCATCCGCTACCGCGTCTCGGTCCTCCCCATCGCCACGGCCAACCCCGACATCCGCGCCGAGAGCATCGTCATCCGCGTGCTCGACGACCGGAAGGTGATCACGGACCTCTCGAAGCTCGGCCTCCTCGAAGGGGCGCTGGCGCAGTTCGCCAAGGCGATCAGCCAGCCCCACGGGATGGTGATCCTCACGGGGCCGACGGGCTCCGGGAAGTCCACCACGCTCGTGGCCGCGCTGAGCCAGGTCGTCACGCCGGAGGTCAACGTGCTCACGGTGGAGGACCCCGTGGAGTACGTGATCCCCGGCGTCCGCCAGATCAAGCTCAGCCACAAGCTCAACTTCGACCAGGCCATCCGCGCCATCCTCCGCCACGACCCCGACATCGTGATGGTCGGCGAGATGCGCGACAAGGACACGGCCGACCTCGCCATCAAGCTCGCCAACACGGGCCACCTCACCTTCTCGACGCTCCACACCAACGACGCGCCCTCCGCGGTCTCCCGTCTGTTCAAGATGGGGATCGAGCCGTTCCTCATCGCCTACGCCATCAACCTCGTCGTCGCCCAGCGCCTCATCCGCAGCCTCTGCCCGGACTGCAAGCGGCCCGACCCGAGCCCCGACGCCCGCCTCGCCAGGGAGCTCGGCTTCACCGACGAGGAGATCGCCGAGACCACGTTCTACGTCCCCCACACCGGCTCGTCGTGCCCGACGTGCAAGGGGCGGGGGTACAAGGGGCGCCGCGCCGTCGCCGAGGCGCTCTACTTCTCGCCGGCCATCCGCCACGCCGTCGTCGAGGCCGGCGACTCCATCGACGAGGACGGCCTCCGCGCGATCGCGGAGAAGGAGGGGATGCTCACGCTCCAGGCCTCGGCCCGCGTCCTCGTCAAGCGCGGCGCCACCAGCCTCCAGGAGATGCTCCGCGTGACCGCCGGGGAGGACTGAGGATGGAGAGGATGGAGAGGATGGAGAGGATGGGACTGCGTGGCTGGAAGAAGATCCCTGCGCTCCCCTCCAGCCCCCCCTCTCCCCCCACCCCCTCCGTTCCCTTCCCGTAATCCCGCCCGGTTCGTTTCTACGTGCCCGCGGCGGCGCGGCCGGCGGCGGCGAGCGCGCCCGGCACTACCAGGGGGGAGCGGGAGAAAAGCCCCCGTGACAAAGGGATCGGGGAAACGAGCAGCCTCGCCGGGGAGCCCTCACCGGCATGGTTCAAGCAACCCGGCTGAGGGACGCCCCCACCTGCACCTTCCGGAACAGCCATGTCTCAGACCCTGCTCGCGGTCCTGGCGATCGTCCTCGCCAGCTTCGTGTCATTCAACCAGAAGCGGAACGCCGTCAACACCTACGAGCACATCCTCCAGAACGAGATCGAGATGGCCGCCTCGGGCTCGCTCATGAGCGTCATGGAGCTCGTCGGCGGCCGCTCCTTCGACGAGGTCGCCACGCCGGAGGAGGTGAAGTACTGGAACCGCATCCCCAACTCGACCGCGGTCTTCCACGCCAACCACCACTTCGGCGTCTACGACCAGGGCCCCATCGGGTGCAACCTCGAGAAGCCCTACCTCACGCCCGAGTGCGACGACATCGACGACCTCGACGGCATCCGTGGCGCGATCGTCCACGCCCGGCTCTCCAGCGGGCGCACCATCGAGTTCGAGACGGACGTGGACGTGGACTACGTCGTGGACCGGGAGATCCAGACGATCTCGGAGGAGCCCACCAACCACAAGCTCGTCACGATCACGATGCGGCACCCCCTCCTGTTCGGCGAGGAGATCACGCTCCAGCGCGTCTTCTCCTACGACGCCGTCAAGACGGAGATGAACTTCGAGTCGATCTACGGCGCCCTCGACACGGGCGACGGCAGCGACACCTGAGCCCCGCCGACGAGCCCTCCAGCCCGACTCGACCCCTCGAACTTCACGGTCTTCCTGACCCCCGGGTGCCATGGTCTTCATCCTCGACCACCTCAACTCGATGATCGCCGCCTTCGGCGTGATCCTCATCCTCGGCATGGCCCAGATCGGCGCCCAGCGCTCGGCCCTCGAGCAGACGACCTCCTACGCCACCAAGACGAAGGCGCTCTCCTTCGGGGAGTGGATGGAGGACGACATCCTCACGATCGGCGCCAACTTCGGGCGCAACCGCTACCGCTTCCTCGCACCCGACACCACCGAGGACGGCAACACCGAGCGGTTCACGTTCTTCAGCGACAGCGTCACCGTCTCCGCCGACACCCTCCGCACGATGACGCGCTACAAGCTGTTCTACCTGCGGAGCGTCGAGCGCGGGGGGGAGGAGATCCGGCTCTACGAGGTCCGGCGCCGTCTCGCGCGCGTGCCCGTCGTCAACGGCACGGCCACGCCGCCCCCGGACGACGTCGTCGTCTTCGGCGGCGAGCCCGGCCCCGACGCGTGGACCGAGGACGGCCGAAGCCTCGCCACCCTCTCCGGCTTCCGCATCCGCCTCGTCGAGCGCACCGGCCAGGAGACCACCGACCCCGAGCGCGCCGACTTCATCCAGGTGGAGTACCGCCTCATCCCCGAGTTCCCCATCGAGCCGGAGTATCTCCGCGAGCTCTACTACACGACCACCCTCAAGGTGCGCCCGTTCTGGGACCCGCCGCCGCAGGCCATCTGACCGGCCC
>DATGQT010000199.1:0-11036 GCA_035304085.1 Rubricoccaceae bacterium | reverse complement strand
CCTGACCCCTGACCCCTGACCCCTGACTCCGTGCCTTCCCCCTGGATCACCGACGAGCGGGCCGCGCTGGTCACGGACCTCTACCAGCTCACGATGCTCCAGGCGTACCGGCGCGAGGGGCTGGACGCCGACGCCACGTTCGACCTCTTCGTCCGCCGCCTCCCGCCGTCGCGCAGCTACCTCGTCGCCTGCGGCCTCGACGACACCCTCCGCTACCTCGAGGCCGTCCGCTTCACCGACGACGCCCTCGACTACCTCGGCACCCTCGGCCTCTTCGACGCCGCCTTCCTCGATGGCCTACGCGGCTTCCGCTTCACCGGCACCGTCCGGGCCGTCCCCGAGGGCACCGTCGTCTTCGCGAACGAGCCGATCCTGGAGGTGACGGCGCCCATCGCCGAGGCGCAGCTCGTCGAGACGTTCCTCCTCAACCAGGTCACGTTCCAGACGGCCATCGCCTCGAAGGCGGCGCGCGTGGTGCGCGCGGCGCGGGGGCGGCCGGTGGCCGAGTTCGGCATGCGCCGCGCCCACGGCACCGACGCCGCCCTCAAGGGCGCCCGCGCCACCTGGATCGCCGGCTGCGCCTCGACCTCCGACGTCGAGGCCGGGCGCGTCTACGGCATCCCCGTCTCGGGCACGATGGCGCACAGCTACATCGAGGCGCACGACGGCGAGGCCGACGCCTTCCGCGCCTTCGCCGCGCTCTACCCCGAGACGGTCCTCCTCGTGGACACCTACGACACGCTCCGGGGCGTCGAGCGGGTGATCGCGCTGGCGCGGGAGCTGGGCGACGCGTTCGCCGTGCGCACCCTCCGCCTCGACTCCGGCGACCTCGCCGCGCTGGCGAAGGCGGCCCGCCGGATGCTGGACGAGGCCGGGCTCACGGGCGTCGGCCTCTTCGCCTCCTCCTCCCTCGACGAGTACGCGATCACCGAACTCATCGAGGCCGGCGCCCCCATCGACGGCTTCGGCGTCGGCACCCGCCTCGCCACCTCGTCCGACGCCCCGGCGCTCGACTCCGTCTACAAGCTCGCCGCCTACGCCGGGCAGCCCCGGATGAAGCTGGCCGAGGGCAAGACGACGCTGCCCGGCGCGAAGCAGGTCTGGCGCCGCACCGGCCCCGACGGCCGCTTCTCGGGCGACGTGATCGGCACGGCCGACGAGGCGCTGGAGGGCACACCTCTGCTCGTCGAGGTCATGCGCGACGGGCGGCGCACCGACGCCGGCCGCGACGACCTCGCCGCGATCCGCGCCCGCGCCGCGGACCAGCTCGCACGCCTGCCCGAGCGCCTCCACGCGCTGGAGCCCGCCGAGCCACCCTACCCCGTCGAGGTCAGCGCCCGCCTCGGCGCCCTCCGGGACGAGGTGCAGGCCGCACTCCGCCGGCAGCACGCCCTCCCGGGACGTTGAACGTGTAACGTTACACGTTCAACGTTCGACGAGATCAGACGTCCCCGAGCTGCGGGCGGAGGAGCACCTCCTCGACGACCGTCCGGTCCGAGAGCCGGTGGAGGCTCACGACGAGGCGGGCGAGGTCCTCGGGCGGCATGAACCGCTCCTCGGGCAGCCCCGAGGCGGCCCAGCTGTCGGTGTAGGTCGCGCCGGGGAGGAGGGTGATCACGCGGAGGCCGCGCTCGCGCACCTCCTCGCGGAGGCTCCGCGCCAGCCCGAGCAGCCCGTGCTTGGCCGCGCCGTAGGCCACGCCGCGCGGGTACCCCTTGATGGACGCCACCGAGGCCATGAAGACCACGTCGCCGCTCCCCCGCGCCACCATCTCCTCGAGGAAGGCGTGGGTGACGAGGAAGGCGCTCGTGAGGTTGACCTCGACGTCGGCGCGGAAGTCGGCCGGCGTCATGTCGAGGACGCCGCCGGGGCGGAAGGCGCCGGCGTTGTTGACCAGCACGTCCGGCGTGCCGAGGCGGGCGCGGACGGCCTCGGCCATCCGCTCGACGGCCGCCTCGTCGGTGACGTCACAGGGGAACGTCTCGGCCCCGGCGCCGCGGGCGCGGCAGGCGTCGGCCACGGCCGCGAGCGGCCCCTCGGAGCGGGCGACGAGGGCCAGCCGGGCCTCGGCGCCGTAGTCCGCCGCGAACGCCTCGGCGACGGCCGCGCCGATCCCCTGGCTGGCGCCGGTGACGAGGACGATCATTTCGATTTCGGAATGCGGAGTGCGGATTTCGGATTGAGAGAGGGTCTTCCGCATTCCGCATGCCGCAATGGGATCACTTTCCGTTGATGAGGCGGAGGAATTCGGCGCGGGTGTGGACGTTGTTGAGGAACTCCCCACACATCGCGCTGGTGGTCGTCCACGAGTGCTGCTTCTCGGCGCCCCGCATCATCATGCAGAGGTGCTGCGCCTCGACGACGACGGCGACGCCGTGGGGCTCGAGCACGCGCTGGATGACCTCGTGGATCTGGTGCGTCATCCGCTCCTGCACCTGGAGCCGCCGCGCGAACACGTCCACCACGCGCGGGATCTTGCTCAGCCCCACGATCTTCCCGTTCGGGATGTAGGCCACGTGCGCCTTCCCGAAGAACGGCAGGATGTGGTGCTCGCACATCGAGTACACCTCGATGTCCTTGACGATGATCATCTCGGAGTACTCCTCCTCGAAGAGCGCCGAGCGGAGGATGAGCTCGGGGTCGAGGCCGTACCCGTGCGTGAGGAACTGGAGCGCCTTGCCCACGCGCTCGGGCGTCTTGACGAGGCCCTCGCGCGTGGGGTCCTCGCCGAGGAGCTGGAGGACCTCGCGGTAGTGCTCGGCCAGCCGCTCGGTCTTCTCCGGGTGGTAGACGTCGCGCCGCTCGTAGTGGTCGGGGGCGTAGAGGTCCACGGCGAGGTCGGAGGCGCCGGGGCCGTAGTGGGCGGGGTGCTGCTTGTCGTAGTCGTTCATGCGGGCCGCGGGCTCACTCGCCGCGGTAGGTGACGCTGTTGCGGGGGGTCTCGCGGAGGACGACCTCGTGGAGCCGGCCGGGGCCGGGGAGCGCGCCCTCGAGCTGCCGCCAGATGGCGACGGCCACGTTCTCGGTCGAGGGCATCACGCCTTGCAGGAAGTCCACGTCGAGGTTGAGGTTCTTGTGGTCGAGGCGGCTCACGACGCGCTCGTCGAGGATCCGCTTCAGCTCGGCGAGGTCGATGACGTAGCCGGTGTCGGGGTCGGGCTCACCCGCGACGGTCACCTCGAGCTCGTAGTTGTGGCCGTGCCAGTTCGGGTTGTTGCAGAGCCCGAACGTCTCGCGGTTCCATTCATCCGACTTCGCCGGGTTGTGGAGGCGGTGGGCCGCGTTGAAGTGGGCCTTGCGCGTGACGTAGACGGTGGGCATCGTTGGATTGCGGAGTGGGGATTGCGGATTGCGGATCGGTCCTCAAATCCACATTCCGCCATCGCCTGAACCCGCGCCCGGCGGGCGCCGTTCCGAGGGCCTCCGGGCGGGCCGGGCGTAGTTTAGCCGCGGCCCGCCCCCGCCGATGTCCGTCCCGCCCACGACCGCCGTGCCCGAGAAGACCCTCTTCCAGAAGATCGCCGACCGCGAGATCCCCGGCGACATCGTCTACGAGGACGACCGCTGCGTCGCCTTCCGGGACATCCAGCCGGCCGCGCCCGTCCACGTCCTCGTCGTCCCGCGCAAGCCGATCCCGCGCGCCGACGCCATTGAGGAAGAGGACGAGGCGCTCGTGGGCCACCTCTTCACGGCCGCCCGGAAGGTGGCGGCGCAGGAGGGGCTCACGGACTACCGCCTCGTCATGAACAACGGCCCCGGCGCGCAGCAGTCCGTCTTCCACATCCACCTCCACCTCCTCGGCGGCCGCCCCTTCACCTGGCCGCCGGGATGAGGTCATTGCGGATCTCGGACTGCGGATTGCGGATTTGAGCGACCGATCCGCAATCCGCAATCCCCACTCCGCAATCCCCATGATCCTCGTCCAGCACGTCCGCGTCGCCCTCGACGGGAAGGAGATCCTCCACGACGTCTCGTTCGAGGTCGAGCGGGGGACGGTGGCGGGGTACGTCGGGCCCAACGGGGCCGGGAAGACGACGACGATGAGGCTGCTGACCGGCGTGCTCCGGCCCGACGCCGGGCGCGTCGTCGTGGGCGGGGTGGACGTGAACGCGGAGCCGGTCGAGGCGAAGCGGCGGTTCGGGTACGTCCCCGAGCACGGCCACCTCTACGAGAGCTTCACGCCCGTGGAGTACCTCGCCTTCATCGGGCGGATGCACGGGCTCGACGAGGGCGTGCTCGCCCACCGCACGGGGGCGCTCCTGCGCTTCTGGGGCCTCGACCGGCAGGCGGACCAGGCGATGACGGGGTTCTCGAAGGGGATGAAGCAGAAGGTGATGATCGCCGCCGCGCTCCTCCACGACCCGCCCGTGCTCCTGCTCGACGAGCCGCTGACGGGCCTCGACGCCCACGCCGTGCTCCAGGTCCGCGCCCTGCTGACGGCGCTCGCGCGCGCCGGCAAGACGGTCTTCTACTCGTCGCACCTCCTCGACGCCGTCGAGAAGGTGGCCGACCGCGTGATCGTGATCCGCGACGGGCGCATCCTCCAGTCCGGCTCCCCGGCCGAGATCATGGCGGCGGCGGGGGAGGGCACGCTCGAAGGGGCCTTCAGCCGGCTCACCGCCACCGCCGACGCCGCCGCCGAGGCCGCGGCACTGATGGCGGAGGCCTTCGGGTGAGAAAGGGAGAGAGGGGGAGTGGGTGAAAGGGGGAAGATATGGGCACTACCTTCCCCCATTCCCCCTCTCTCCCACTCACCCTTTCCCGATGACCACGCTCGGCGTCACCGGCGGCATCGGCAGCGGGAAGTCGGCCGTGACGGCGCGGCTGGCCGCGAAGCCCGGCGTGCGCGTGGCCTACGCCGACGACGTGGCGAAGCGGCTGATGCAAGAGGACCCGGCGCTGCGCGCGGCGCTCGCCGAGCGGTTCGGGCCCGAGACGTACGACCCCGAGGGACGGCTCGACCGCGCCTACCTCGCCGGCCGCGTCTTCGCCGACGCCCGCGAGCTGGCCGACCTCAACGCGCTCGTCCACCCGGCCGTGCGCCGCGCGATGCTCGACGAGATCGAGCGGGCGCGCGAGGACGGCGTGGCGCTGTTCGTCTACGAGGCCGCCCTCATCTTCGAGACCGGCGCCGACCGCCACCTCGACGCCGTCGCCGTCGTGGACGCGCCGCTGGAGGTGCGCCTCGCGCGGGTGGCCGCGCGCGACGGCGTCAGCCGCGAGCAGGTGCTCGAGCGGATGCGGCACCAGCTCCCCCCCGAGACCCTCCGTCGCCTCGCCGACTTCGTGATCGAAAACGACGGCGACCTCGCCCACCTCCACGCGCAGGTGGACGCCCTCTACGAGCGACTGATGGAGGCGGACGCCGATGTGGGCTCGCCATGAGGGCCCTGTCATCCTGAGCGAAGCGAAGGATCTACGTCGGGCTGACGGTAGCCTCACGAGGCCTCCGGCTCACCGGAAGCAGATCCTTCGTCGTCCCCGGCTCCGCCGGGTGGGCTCCTCAGGATGACGTCCCGGCGGGGCGGCGAACGGCGGAAACGCCGGCGGCGCGGGGCGGTACGCACCCCGCCATTGCAAGCCCTTCCCCATGAAAGCCGTCGTCTTCGATCGGTTCGGCGAGCCGGACGTCCTCCAGCTCCGCGACGTCGCGGAGCCTTCGCCCGGCCCCGGCGAGGTGCTCGTCCGCGTCCACGCCGCCGGCGTCAACCCCGTGGACACGAAGGTCCGCCGCTACGGCGACCGGTACGGCCTCGCGCCCCCCGTCATCCCCGGCTACGACGTCTCCGGCGTCGTCGAGGCCGTGGGCGAGGGGGTGGACGACCTCGTGCCGGGCGACGCCGTCTTCTACACGCCGCCGCTCACCGCACACGGCGCCTACGCCGCCTACCACGTGGCCCCGGCCGACCTCGTCGTCGTCAAGCCCGAGGGGCTCTCGCACGAGGAGGCCGCGGCGATCCCCCTCGCCGCCTGCACCGCCTGGCAGGCGCTCGTGGACCGCGCCGGGATCGGGCCCGCCGAGACCGTGCTCATCCACGGCGGCGGGGGCGTCGGCCACTTCGCCGTCCAGATCGCCGCGGCGGCCGGCGCCGAGGTCGTCGTCGTCGGCAGCCCCGCGATGGAGGACGCCCTCCTCGGCCTCGGCGCCGACGCGTTCGTGAGCTACGAGGACGGCGACCGGTTCGTGGACGTGGCGCGCGACCTCACGGGGGGCCTCGGCGCCGACGTCGTGCTCGACACCGTCGGCGGCGACACGCTGGAGCGGAGCGTCCCGGCGCTGGCCGAGCACGGCCGGATGGCCACCATCGTCGGCGACGCCGCCGGCGCGTTCGGGAAGGCGTACCAGAAGAACGGGACGGTCCACCTCGTGTTCATGGAGCGCGACGGCGGGATGCTCGACCGGATCGCGCGGCTCGCCGAGCGCGGCCTCCTGCGCCCGCTCGTGGCCGACGTGCTCCCGCTCGCGGAGGCCGCCGAGGCGCACCGCCGCCTCGAGGCCGGCGGCGTCCACGGCAAGCTCGTCCTGACGCCCTGACTCCGCCCTCGCAGGGACCGGGCGCGCCCTGTCCGGCCACGGCGCGCCGTGTCCCTACGGGTCAGATGGGGCGTCAGAGCGTCACCTTCAGGCCGGCCTGTACGGTGCGCCCGGGACCGGGCAGGCCGAGCTGCGGCGTCACCAGCGCGTCCGTCACGTTGTCCACGCGGGCGAAGACCTCGGCGGCGAAGGCGGCCGTCGGGCGCAGCCGGTAGCCCGCCCGCAGGTTCAGCACGAGCGAGGTGTTCAGCGGCACGAACGTGTTGTCGAGCCCGAGGGAGTAGGCCCGGCCGGTGTAGACGGCCTCGACGAGCGCCGTAGGCCCGCGGCCCACGTCGTAGGCGACGCCGAGGCGGCCGAGGACGGCGGGCTTCTCGGCGAGGTGGACGGGGTCGTCCGGGGCGTCCTGGAGGCGGCGGACGTCCATCACGGTGAGGTGGCCTGAGACCGCCACGGCGTCCACCGGCCGCGCCTCGCCGACGAGCTCGACGCCGAGCACCCGGCTCCCCTTCAGGTTGATGCGCTGGCGGCGGTTCTCCCCATCCACCTCCACGTTCCGCTGGTCGATCGTGTTCGACGTGAACGTGGCGAAGGGGATGGCCTCGACGCTGAACCGCTCCCCGAGCCGCCCGACGCCGACCTCGACGAGCCAGCTCGACTCCGGCTCCAGGTCCGGGTTGACGAGGAAGCGGTGGAGGGCCTCGCCGAAGAGCTCGCGCATGGTCGGGAAGCGGGTCTTGCGGCCGGCCGCGGCGCGTGCGAACCAGGCCGGGGCGTCGTAGCGCGCACCGAGGGTGAGGTTGTAGTCGGTGAAGGGGTCGCGCTCCGGCTTGTCGCCGGTCTCGGGCATGAACGAGGCGTCGAAGCCGGCGCCGGCCTCGATCTGGAGCGTGGGCACCGGGCGGAGCTCGTAGACGGCGCCGCCGCTGAGGAGGCGCTGGCTGTAGCGCATGACCGGGAACTCCTCGCCCGGCAGCGGCTGCCCGGTCTCGTCGAGCACGAGGTCCTGCTGCTCGTGGACGGACGTGAGGGCGCTCGTCGTGAGGCGGAGGGCGCCGGGGCCGACGGGGTGGCGGAGGATGAGGCGGGCGCCGAGCGTGCGGTCGTCGTCCTCCTGCCGCTCCTCGGGGCTCTCGTAGGCGTCCGAGCCGTAGGCGGCGATGTGCTGGCCGAAGAGGCCGCCCCACGCCGCCGCCTTCCAGGTGCCCTCGCCGAGGCCCCCTTCGCCGCTCAGGATCGCCATCGAGGTGCGCCACTCGGGGTAGCGCCAGTAGCGCGGCGACTCCTCGGCCGGGTCGAGGTGGGACTCCGGCGCCACGCCCTTCTCGGCGTCCACGTGGAGGAGCGTGAGGCCGACGCGGGCGCCGTCGAGGGCGTAGACGGCGCGGGCGTAGGCGTTGGCGATGCGGGCGTCGGTGTTGAGGCGGAGGTCGTCGCCGGGCTGGCTGAACGGGAGCGTGGCGTCGTTGGAGACGGGGAAGCCGTCGTGGCGCGCGTACCCGCCCTCGGCCACGAAGCTGAACCGCCCCGCCGTCGCGCCGTAGAGGCCGGAGCCCGCGAAGTGATCCTCGGTGCCGTACCGGGCGTCCACCTCCATCTGGCGGGCCGCCGGCGTGTGCGAGGTGAAGTTGACGACGCCGCCGATGACGTTGGCCCCGTACTCGATGGCCGACGGCCCCTTCGCCACGGTGGCCCCCGCGATGACGCTCGCCGGGAGGAGGCCGAGGTCGACGCGGTTGTCCCACGGCACGTTCAGCGGGGCGCCGTCGAGGAAGAACGCCGTCTGCCGCTCGCCCCCGTTGCGGAGGTAGATGAGCGTCTCGCCGCGCGAGTTGGTGGTGACGTGGGCGGCGGGGACGAGGCGCGCCAGCCCGGCCGCCGCGTCGGCGTCGGCGCGCTCGACCGCCACCGGCTCGACGCGCTGCACCGTCGCCACCCCCGCGGCGGCCTGCTGGCCGCCGGCCTGGATGACCACCTCCTGGAGCTCCGCCTCCATCAGGGTGGTGTCGGGCGACGTGGGATCGACCAGGCCCTGGGCCTGTGCGAGCCACGGCGTTACGAGGGCGAGGGCGAGCGGGACGAGCCGAATCGGGGGGGGGCGCATGGGAGCTCTGGGCGGTACGACGCCGGTAGCGACAGGAGAGTGAAGCCCGGATCGCCGGGCGCGCAAAGCTAGGAGCCGCTGTCCGGAACGGCAAGGCAACGGGTGCACCTCGGCATTCAGTCGCCAGAGAAAAAGCTTGCGCCGGCCGAAACCGCCCCTTACTTTGCATCGTAAAGCGCTTCGCGACATCCCCTCCTCACATGCGAGACCGCCCCGCCCTCCGCCGCGCCGCGCCGCCAGCCCCGTCCGACCAGGCCGCCCAGGCGCACCTCCGGTTCATCCGTGAGACGATGGCGCGGACGGCCGCCTTCACGGCCGTGCCCGGCTGGGGCGGCGTGGCCATGGGCGCGACGGCCCTCGCCGCCGCTGCCCTCGCCCACCAGCAGGCGACGGTCGTCGGCTGGATGCGGGTGTGGACGGCCGAGGCGCTCGTCGGCTTCGCCGTCGGGGCCTTCTTCACGGTGGCGAAGGCGCGGCGCCACCGGGCGCCGCTGCTCAGCGGGCAGGGCCGGAAGTTCCTCCTCGGCCTCCTCCCGGCGCTCCTCGCCGCCGTCGCCCTGACCGTCGCCGTCTACGGCTACGACGTCGGCGCGACCGACGAATACTTCGCCCGTCAGAACCCGGCGGCGACGGCCAGCCTCCGGCTGCTGCCGGGCCTGTGGCTGCTGCTCTACGGTGCCGGCGTCGCAGCCGCGGGGATGTTCTCCGTCCGGCTCGTCCCGATGATGGGGAGCGCGTTCCTGCTGATGGGGGCGCTGGCCCTCCTCGCCCCCGCCGCCTGGGGCGACGCCTTCATGGCCGCCGGCTTCGGCGGGCTCCAGATCGCGTTCGGCCTCCTCATCGCCCGGCAGCACGGCGGGTAGGCCAGGGGGCGGAAGACAGAAGTCAGAAGACAGCGAGAGACGATGGCGACCAGGATCACACGCACGGGCCGCACGGCCCCCAGCATCCCCGACTTCGACCCCGTGCTCCACCAGCGCGTGCGGCTCGGGATCGTGAGCGCGCTGGCCGCCGGCGGGCGCACCACCTTCAACGACCTCAAGGCCGTCCTCGACCTCACCGACGGCAACCTCTCCGTCCACGCCCGCAAGCTCGAGGAGGCCGGCTACGTCGCCTGCCACAAGTTCTTCGACGGCCGCACGCCGCGGACGGAGTACAGCCTCACCGACGCCGGCCGCCGGGCCCTCGAACGCTACCTCGACCAGATGGAGGCGCTCCTCGGCCAGGTCCGCGGCGACGGGTGAGCGCCGCCGCCCGTATCACCTCATCCCCTCCCGCGATGACGCACGCATCCTCGGACCAGCACCCCGGCCGGCTCGCCGGGTTCGGGCTACTCCTCAGCCTGCCGGCGCTCGGCCTCGTCACCTCCGGCCTCCTCCAGTCGGCCACCGGGCGCGAGGTCTTCTTCCCGCCCGAGTTGCTCGTACACCCCGCCGTCGTCCTCGGCGGGCTCCTCGCGGCGCTCGTGCTCAACGCCCTCCCCACCCTCCGCCTCACGCGGGAGCCGGGCGCCGACGCGGTGGTGCTGCGGCTGGAGGTGCGGCGGCGGGCGGCGAACCTCGCCGTGCTGGCGCTGGCGGCGGGCCTGCTCGCCGTGCTCCTGCTCTACGCCTTCGCCGAGAACTTCGCGCCGCGCTGACGGCCGTTCTTTTTGCCCGCTTGCTTTATGGAACAAAGCGCTTTTCCCCACCCCGCCTTTCCCGGCCTCCACGTCGCCTGCATCATGGACGGGAACGGCCGCTGGGCCGAGGCGCGCGGGCTGCCGCGCGCGGCCGGCCACGCCGCCGGCGCCGAGGCCGTGCGCCGCGTCGTCGAGGCGGCGCCGGGGCTGGGCGTCGGCACCCTCACCCTCTACGCGTTCTCGTCGGACAACTGGCGACGGCCCCCGGCCGAGGTCCGCGCCCTCTTCGCCCTCTTCGCGCGCTACCTGAAGGGCGAGGTGGCCCGGCTGAAGCGCGCGGGCGTGCGGCTGACGGTGATCGGCCGTCGGGACCGGCTGCCGGCGGCGGTCACCCAGTCCATCGCGCGGGCGGAGTGGGAGACGCGCCACGGCGAGCGCCTCCACCTCCGCCTCGCCGTGGACTACTCGGCGCGTGACGCGCTCTGCGAGGCCGCCCGCCGCTGGGCCGCCGAGGCCGGGGCGGCCGACGCGCCGCCCACGCGCGCGGCCTTCGAGCGCCACCTCGCCGCCGCCCTCCACGACCCCGTCGGCGCGCCGGCGGTGGACCTCCTGATCCGCACGGCCGGCGAGCAGCGGCTCAGCGACTTCCTCCTCTGGGAGAGCGCCTACGCCGAGCTCCTCTTCCTGGAGGAACGCTGGCCCGACGTCACCGGCGAGATGCTCGCCGGGGCCGTCGCCCGTTTCCGCGGGCGCGAGCGGCGCTTCGGGGGGCTGCG
>DATGQT010000198.1:0-2052 GCA_035304085.1 Rubricoccaceae bacterium | reverse complement strand
GGAGGGGGGTGCGGTGCGGCTGTCGTGGTCGGTGGAGGCGTCGGCGCGTGACGGGCGGCACCACTTCGCGGCGCGGGTGGACGCGGAGACGGGTCGGGTCCTCGCCCTCGACGACCGCGTCGACCGCGACACGTGGGGGGCGCCCCCGGCCACCTACGTCCCCGACCACGCCCCCCTCGCGCGGCAGGCGCCCGCGCTGGTGGCCGCCCGCGCGCTCCCGCGCGCCGGCTCGTACAACGTCTTCCCGTGCGAGAGCCCGAGCCACTGCGCCCAGCGGCTCGTGCACGACCCCGCCGACCCCGACGCCTCCCCGCTCGGCTGGCACCTCTCCGGCGCCGACCCCGACACCTACGCCAGCACCCACGGCAACAACGTCACCGCGTACGAGGACTCCGACGCCGACGGCGACCCCGGCTTCAGCCCCGACGGCGGCCCCGGCCTCGTCTTCGACTTCCCCTTCGACCCCGACCTCCAGCCGAAGGAGTACCGGCCCCTCGCGGTCACGAACCTCTTCTTCTGGAACAACGTCATCCACGACGTCCTCTGGCACCACGGCTTCGACGAGCCGGCCGGGAACTTCCAGACCGACAACTTCGGCCGGGGCGGCCTCGGAGGCGACCGCGTCCACGCCGAGGCGCAGGACGGCAGCGGCTTCGACAACGCCAACTTCTCGACGCCCCCCGACAGCCTGTCGCCGAAGATGCAGATGTACGTGTGGAGCCCCGGCGCCCTCATGGACGTCCTCGCACCGCCGGACATCGAGGGCGGGTACTACTTCGGCCGCGCCCAGTTCGGCGCCCAGACCTTCGACCTCACCGAGGACGTCGTCCGGGTCGTCGACGCCGACGGCCTCGACATCGGGTGCTCGACGCCGTTCCAGAACGCGGACGCGCTCGTCGGCAAGATCGCCCTCATGCAGCGTCGCGACTGCGAGTTCGGGGTCAAGGCGCTGAACGCGGAGGAGGCCGGCGCCGCCGCCGTCATCATCTACAACTGCGAGGTGGGCTCCCCCGACTGCAACGCGATGAGCCTCGAGGAGCTCACGATCATGGGGTACGGCTCGGTGGGGGAGCAGGTCACCATCCCCTCCGTGTTCGCCCCGCGGACGACCGGCCTCGCCCTCCTGGAGTACCTCCCGACCCCGGGCGTAACGGCCCGCCTCTACACCGCGGCGGTCTACCGCGATGCCGACCTCGACGCCGGCGTCATCACGCACGAGTACGGGCACGGCGTCTCGAACCGCCTCGTCGGCGGGCCGGCCGACATCACCTGCCTCCGCAACCTCGAGCAGATGGGGGAGGGGTGGAGCGACTACCTCGGCCTCATGCTCACGATGCGCCCCGGCGACACCGCCGGCCAGCGCCGCGGCGCCGGCACCTACGTCAAGTTCCAGCCCAACGACGGCGTCGGCACCCGCCTCGCCCCCTACTCCACCGACTTCGCCGTCAACGACTTCACCTACGGCCGCACGAGCACGATGGGCCAGGCGCACCTCGTCGGCTTCGTCTGGGCCACGATCATCTGGGAGATGGCGTGGGAGCTCATCCACGCGCACGGCTATGACCCCGACCTCTACGACGCCGACGGCACGGCCGGCAACCAGGTCGCCCTCCGCCTCGTCGTCGAGGGCATGAAGTACACCAACTGCAGCCCCGGCTTCGTCGACGCCCGCGACGGCATCCTCACCGCCGACACCCTCCTCTACGGCGGCGCTTACTCGACGCTGCTCTGGCACGCCTTCGCCCGCCGCGGCCTCGGCGCCTCCGCCGCGCAGGGCTCCACCCTCATCAACTCCGACAACGTCGAGGCGTTCGACCTCCCCGTCGCCATCGCGACGGAACCGGGCGCGGAGCCGCCGGCGGCGTTCCGCCTCGGGCACGCCTACCCCAACCCGTTCCGCGAGGAAGCCGCGTTCACGCTGGAGGTGTCCGAGGCGCAGGTGGTCCGGGTCGGGGTCTACGACGCGCTCGGCCGGAGGGTGGCGCAGCTGCACGACGGCGCGCTCGCGGCGGGGACGGCGCACCGGTTCACGGTGGACGGGCGGGGGCTGGC
>DATGQT010000197.1:0-28039 GCA_035304085.1 Rubricoccaceae bacterium | reverse complement strand
TTCGGGGTCGGGCGTGTCGAGCCAGAGCGTCTCGGCGCCGAGGCGGGACTTCAAAGCGTCGGGCGTGTCGAGCGCCACGAGCCGCCCGCGGTCGAGGATGCCGACGCGGTCGCACCGCTCGGCCTCGTCCATGAGGTGCGTGGCGACGACCTGCGTGGTGCCGTCGCGGCGGAGGAGGGCGTCGAGGGCGTCCCAGAGGTCGCGCCGGGCGGCGGGGTC
The DNA here is from genome assembly GCA_035304085.1 of Rubricoccaceae bacterium. Taxonomy (GTDB): domain Bacteria; phylum Bacteroidota; class Rhodothermia; order Rhodothermales; family Rubricoccaceae; genus DATGQT01. Next base: position 27,820 of record DATGQT010000197.1, on the reverse strand, counting down.
GAGGCCGGTCGTGGGCTCGTCGAGGAGGAGGAGGGCGGGGCGGTGGAGGAGGCCCCGCGCGAGGTCGGTCCGCCGGGCGAGTCCGCCCGAGAGCGCCTTGACGCGGCGCCCGGCGTGCTCGTCCAGCCCGAACCGCGCCAGCACCTCGGCCGCGCGCGCGCCCACCTCGGCGCGGGGGACGCCGACGAGCGCGGCGTGCGCCCGGAGGCTCTCGCGCACCGTCAGCTCGCGGTCGAGCGCGGGCTGCTGGAAGATCACGCCGAGGCGGCGGCGGACGGCCGCGGGCGCCCCGGCGGTGTCGTGGCCGAAGACCGTGACGCGCCCCTCGCTCGGGCGCATGAGCGTGGCGGCGAGGCGGAAGAGCGTCGTCTTGCCGCCGCCGTTGGGGCCGAGGAGGGCGAACCGCTCGCCCGGCGCGACGCTGAACGTGACCTCCCGGAGGGCGACGTGGGCGCCGTAGCGGTGCGTGACGCCTTCGGCTGTCAGCGCGGCCCCCGCCTCGGGCGCGCCGCTCACCGCAGGAGGGCGTCGAGGACGACGAGGCCGAAGAAGGCCGGGACGTAGATGATCGAGGCCAGCAGGAGCCGCCGCGCGCGCCGGTCGTTGGGGCCGGCGAAGAACGAGAACGCCGGGAGCGTGAACGCCGTCCCCAGCATCGCCATCCCGGCGAGGTAGGCCCAGCCCGCCGCGCCCATCGCCCCGGGCAGCACGCCCGCGACGAGGAGGAGGAGCGCCGCCGCGAGGGAGACGGCCGCCGTCGCCTTCTCGCCGTTCGCGCGCGAGGGCAGCATCACGAACCCGCCGCGCGCGTAGTCCTCGCGGAGCATCCACGCGAGGGCGTAGAAGTGGGGGAGCTGCCACAGGAAGAGGATGCCGAAGACGGCGAGGCCGACGCCGCCGATGTCGCCGGTGGCGGCGGTGTAGCCGCCCAGCGCCGGGAGCGCCCCCGGCACCGCGCCGACGAACGTGTTGAGCACCGTCCGCCGCTTCAGCGGGGTGTAGACGCACACGTACAGGACGACGCTGACGAGGGCGAGGACGGTCGTGAGCGCGTTCGTCGTCAGCCCGAGGGCGACGAGGCCGGCGGCGACGCAGGCGAGGCCGTAGCCGAGCACGAAGCCGGGGCGGATGCGCCCCGCCGGGAGCGGCCGGTCCTGCGTCCGCCGCATGAGGGCGTCGGGGCGGCGCTCGGCGAGGTGGTTGAGGGCGCCCGCGCCGCCGGCGGTGAGGCCCGTCCCGACGAGGAGGCCGAGGAGCGCGACCCAGTCCACGTGGGTCGTCGTGCCGAGGAGGTAGCCCGCCGCTGCCGACACCACGACGAAGATCGTGATGCCGGGCTTGAGCAGCTCCCTCAGGTCAGCGGCACGCACACGGGCGGAGACGGTGGACACCAGTTCGGCTTCGGCGGCGAGGGGGGCGGGCGGGGGCCACATGGGCGAGGGGGCTTGCGGGGCTGGAAACTAAACGCCCGTCCGCCGCCGCCGACGGTGAAGAGGGGGCGAGTTTGGGAAAGGGAGAAGGGGAGAAAGGGAGAGAAGGGGAGGCCCGTGGCGGTAGCTTCGCTCTCCATCTTCCGCGCTCCCACTCCCCCTTTCTTCCTTTCCCGACCCATGCCTCTCATCGCCTCCATCTCCGGCATCCGCGGCGTCTTCGGCGACGGCCTCGACCCCGACGTCATCGTGCGCTACGCCGCCGCCTTCGGGGCGTGGTGCCGGCAGCAGTCCCGGGGCGGGAAGCCGCTCGTGGTCGTGGGGAGGGACGGGCGGACGACGGGGGCCGTCTGCGCCCGCCTCGTCACGGCCACCCTCCAGGCCGCGGGCTGCGACGTCGTCGACGCCGGGCTGGCGACGACGCCGACGGTGGCGATGGGGGTGCTGGAGGCGCGGGCCGCCGGCGCCGTGATCCTCTCGGCCTCGCACAACCCGGCCGAGTGGAACGCGCTCAAGCTGCTCGACGGGCGGAGCGAGTTCCTTGGCCCGGCGGAGGCTGAGGCCGTTATTGCAATGGCGAACGAAGCCCCCGGGGCCTACACCGTCGCGCACGGCGCCATCGGGGACTACCGCGAGGCGGACTTCCTCGGCGTCCACGTCCGGCGCATCCTCGACCTGCCGTACATCGACCCCGAGGCCATCCGCGCGCGCGGCTTCCGGGTGGTCGTGGACGGGATCAACTCGGTCGGCGCCTTCGCACTGCCGGCGCTGTTGCGCGCCCTCGGCGTCGCCGAGGTGGAAGTGCTCAACGCCGAGGTCACGGGCCGCTTCGCGCACAACCCCGAGCCGCTCCCGCAGCACCTCGGCGGCCTCATGGAGCGCGTCCGCACCTCCGGCGCCGACCTCGGTCTCGCCGTCGACCCCGACGCCGACCGCCTCGCCCTCGTCACCGACGGCGGCGGCTGGCTCGGCGAGGAACTCACGCAGGTCGTCGCGGCCGACTTCCTCCTGCGGAAGAAGCCCGGCCCGTTCGCCACCAACCTCTCGTCGAGCCGGGCGGTGGACGACGTGGCGGCGCGGTACGGGCAGGCGGTCCACCGCAGCGCCGTCGGCGAGATCCACGTGGTGCGGAAGATGCAGGAGGTGGGGGCCGTGCTCGGCGGCGAGGGCAACGGCGGCGTCATCCTGCCCGACCTCCACTACGGCCGCGACGCGCTCGCCGGCGCCGCGCTCGTCCTGATGCACCTCGCCGAGACCGGGCTGTCGCTCTCCGAGGTCCAGGCCGGCCTGCCCGTCTACCACCTCGCCAAGCACCGCCTCGACCTCACGGAGGGTCTCGATGCCGACCGCCTCCTCGCCGCGCTGGCCGCGCGCTACGCAGGCGAGCGGGTCTCGACCGTGGACGGCGTCAAGATCGACCTAGACGAGGGGTGGGTACATCTCCGGAAGTCGAACACGGAGCCGATCATCCGGGTCTACACCGAGGCCCCCACGCCCGAGGCCGCCGACGCGCTGGCCGAGCGGTTCAAGCAGGAGCTACTGACGACCGCGTAGTAATCCCGCGTCTTCCTCGGGGCAACTGCTATTCCCGCCGAAGCTTCCGCGTGAGGTCCTGCCGTCCGTGGAGGACCGCGAGGATCTCAACCAGATCGCCCGATACGACGTAGACGATGCGGTACCCCTCCCGGACGATCTCGCGAATGTGATCCACCTCGACTTCCGGGACCACACGGCCGAGCATCGGGTGGTCCGCCAGCACCTCGGGTGCTGCGTAGAGCCGGCCGACGATGGACCGCGCGTACTGGTGGGACGTTCGCTCGAAGTACTCGCCGACCGCATCGAGGTCGCCGAGCGCACCCTGCGACCATCGGACCTCAGGCATGGCGCTCCGGCGCGCTTCCGAGCCAGCGTTCGAGGCGGGTACGCGCCTCCTCATGCGAGAGGGTCCTGCCTTCCGCTACCTCCCCGAGCCCGCGCTCGATCTGCTGGACGACGTAGAGTTCGTACTGGATGTCCTCGAACGAGGCGTCGTCGTCGAGCCGGTCAACGAGACGACGGGCGGCTTGCTTCGGACTCGTAGGGGTCATGGCAGTAGTGGAAGGACCGCCCATGATACCGCTGACGCTCACGGAAGATGCAGAAGGGCTGCTGCCCACCGCCAAAGTACGGCGCTCGTCTCGGGAGGGGTGGGTGCACCTGCGGAAGTCGAACACGGAGCCCATCGTGCGGGTCTACACCGAGGCACCCACGCCCGAGGCCGCCGACGCGCTGGCCGAGCGGTTCAAGGCGGAGCTTCTGGTGGGCGGGTAACAGACGGCCGCTAGCTCTGTTGAGAAACCCCCGAACCGTCATCCCCGACCTGATCGGGGATCCAGGCCATGTCCCGCGTCGAACTAGACTCCCGCCTTCGCGGGAATGACTGTTGGGGGCGGACGGGGCTTCTCAACAGAGTAATAGTTACATGTCGTTGGGCTTAAACCACCCGATATCCACGAGTTCCTGATAATTGGTCGGAATCCGCGCGATGGCGCTATCGGAGAGCACCTCCCGAAGCTGCCTGGGATAGATCCTATAGGAGCCCGTCCCGTCCTTGCACGTTCGCACCGTGTCTCTGCTAGCCCGCAATTCGGTGATGAGGGCAAGGTCGGACTTGGTGAGCGGTTGGCCCTGGCGCTCCAGGTACAGGAGCGCATCGGCCGCGTACACCCGGCCTTCTACGCTCGTGTCCCGCAGGGCCTCTTGGAGTAGGTCTGGCCGCTGTTGGTGGAGGAGAGCCAGCGTGGCCTGACGCTGCAGGGGTGGCATCCCGGCTGTGCTGTATTCACACATCCATCCGTACTCGCGGCGGACATCTACCCCGATCAGACGATAGTACGCCCAACTCTCCTCGACACTGGCACCCGGCAGGGGAAACGGCGCTTCCGGAGGGAGCCGACTCCTGTAGTAAGTCGCCCACCCTGCCTCGTCGTGGAGCCACATCTCCAAGGTCGTGCGGGAGGTGTCAAGGGGGCTGTAGGCGAAGTACTCGGCCTGGAGGACAGCCCCCTCGAACGCGTTCACCGTGACGCTCTCGACGTACCTCGTGCCGCTCTCAATGGATCCTTGCGTCGCGTGGAGTTCGACAGTGAGCAGGCCGAAGCTCGTGTCCGTCCGCACGGAGACGCAACATCGGTCGTCGGAGCGGAGCGCGTACTGCTCCCGGTCGTTCACGTCGAGAGAGTCCAAGCCGAGAGCCCGGAGGAGTTCTTCGACCTGCACGCCGGCCACGGATGGGTTCCGTAGTATGGGCGGGCGACGCCACTCCCGGCGGCTCAACGAGAGGCAGCCCGCAACAGAGAGGAACAGGATAGCCGCGATGAGTACGTGGCGAGGGGGCGCGGCGTGAGGCATATAACCCCTTCTCATCAGAACGATTAGCACAGTTATCAGGACGCCGTCCCGATAACGCACCCGCCCAAGATACCGCGCGGTCCCTCCTCGGTCCCTACGAGGCCGCCCCCGCCGCCCGCAGCGCATCTCCGAGGCCAGGGCGACACGCGTCCGAGGCGTTGCAGCCCGCCCTCATCACGCTGCAGGGCTCCGAAACGGCTCTGCAGGTACCCGTGGAGGCTCCGCAGGTGCCGGTGGCCATGTTGCCGGAGCCCCTGGCCTAGATCTGCGTCTCCTTCCACCGTCCCCGGCGGAAGAGCCACACCCCCACCAGCGCCGCGGCCGACTCCCCGACCACCACCGACCAGTACACCCCCGTCTCCTCCAGCCCCAGCGTCATCGCCAGCACGTAGGCCAGCGGGATCTCGAGGAGCCAGAAGCAGAGGAGGTTGATCTTCGTCGGCGTCAGCGTGTCGCCGGCGCCGTTGAAGGCCTGCGGCATCACCATCCCCCACGCGAAGAGGGCGTAGCCGTAGGCCATGGTCCGCAGGCACTCCGCCCCGGCCGCCACCACCCCGGGCTCGTCGGTGAAGAGGCGGACGAGCGCCTCGTCGAAGACGATGTACGCCACCGAGACGGCCGCCAGGAAGGCCATGTTGACCCAGCCGGTGATCCACACCGAGCGCTCGGCCCGCGCGGGCTGCCCCGCCCCGAGGTTCTGCCCCACCAGCGTCGCCGCGGCGTTGGCGAGGCCCCACGACGGCAGCAGCGTGAACAGGAAGACGCGCACGGCGATGGTGTACCCCGCCACCGCCTCGCTCCCGAACTCCGACACGATCCGCACCAGCGCGATCCACGACGACGTGGCGATGATCATCTGCGCGGTGCCGCCGAGCGCCGTCTTCACGAGCCGCCCCATCAGGGCCAGCTCCAGGCGGAGCTGCGCCGCGCGCACGCGGATGTGCTGCGCCCCCCGCAGCAGCACCCACACCTGCAGCGCCGCGCCCGCGCCGCGCCCGAGGTTCGTGGCGACGGCCGCGCCCTCGATGCCCATCGCCGGCAGCGGCCCCCACCCGAAGATGAGCGCGGGGTCGAGGACGACGTTGAGGCCGTTGGCGAGCCAGAGCACGCGCATCGCCGTGGCGGCGTCGCCCGCGCCCCGGAAGATGGCGTTGATCACGAACAGCAGCATGATGACGGCGTTGCCGCCCATCATCCACTGCGTGTAGCGGTAGCCGTGCTCGAGCGCCCACGCGTCGGCGCCCATGAGCGCGAGGAGGTCGCGCGCGAAGAGGACGCCGGCGAGGGCGAAGGGAACCGACACCGCCAGGGCCACGAGCACGGCCTGCACGGCCGCCCGCGCCGCCGCCTCGGGCTGCTTCTCGCCGATGCGCCGCGCCACCAGCGCCGTCGTCGCCATCGCCAGCCCCATCGCCACCGCGTACATCAGCGTCATCACCGACTCCGTCAGCCCGACGGTGGCGACGGCCGAGGCGCCGAGCGCCGAGACGAAGTACACGTCCACCACGGCGAACACGGACTCCATCCCCATCTCCAGCATCATCGGCACGGAGAGGAGGAGGAGGGCGCGGCCCATGCTGCCCTGCGTGTAGTCCCGCTCGGTGCCACGGAGGGCGTCGGCGAGGTCGCGGCCGAGCGCGCGGAGGCGGCCCCCGCGGCGGTCCGTCTCGGCCGGCCGGGCGGTGCCGTCGCGGCCGTTGCCGCCGGCCGCGGCGTCCATGCCCCGCGCGGTTTCCTGGCGTGGGGCGAGCGTCTCGCCGAGGGGTTCGTCCTGGCGCTGCATCCGGGGGGAGGAAGGGCGGGGGAGGAGGGGCGGCCGGAGGATAGCACGGCGGCGGTGCCAGCGCCTCTTCACAGCCTCATGACGCGGGAGGAGCCCGGAACGCCAGACGAGAGCCAAGGAGAAGCTACCCGGCGGGGCGCGATTCTACTCGTCCGCCCGGCGCGGCCACACAGGCCTCCGTAGGACGGGGGCGCCGCCCATCGGGGCGGAGGTCACGCAACGCTTTGGAATTACGGAGGGCAGCGTCTTCTTCACCGAAGCCCCTCGGCATCCCTCCGGGGAGGGCGGTGCTTCGGAGCCCTGTTTGCGGCCCCGCTCGACGTCGCAACGGCCTCTCAGTTCCTGTTCGTCATGATCACCGACCTCGACCCCCGCGCCGACCCCGACCGCTCCCACAGCCTAGACGTCGACCTCCACACCGACCACACACCGGACGCTGCGGGGGAGCTCACGCGGATAGTGGCCGCTCGGAGGCCGCCGGTCGCTCCGGCTCCTCATCACCCCGCCGAGGCCGTCGCCGAGCCTGCGCCTCGCGTGGAGCCGGCCCCTCGCCCGCTCTGGTTCGTCCTCGAAGGCGCCGGACCGGGGCTGCCCCCGGCGCGCGCGCGCCGGGCGGCCGTGGGCCTCGGGCTCGGAGCGGGGGTGGCCCTCGCCTCCCTCTTCGTGCTCGGGGTTACGGCGATCCTCCTCGCGGGCTTCCTGAGCATGACGGCGATCGCGGCGTGGATCACGCGCCGCCGGCCGAGCGAGCTCGCCGTCTACGACGACGGGTTCGAGGACGCCCGCTGGGCCGAGTCCGGCCGGATCGGGTGGGGCGACGTCGCCGCGCTCGACCCCGACTTCGCCGCCGGGGTCCTCGACCTCGAGCTCACGGCACCAGCCGCCGAGCGGCTCTCCCGCACGCCCGGCCAGCCCGAGGGCGTGCTCGTGTGGGAGGGGCGCCGGCCCGTCTACCGGCTCCCGGTGGGCAGCGGGCTCGACCGCGTGTATCAGGCCGTCGAGGCGCGGAGCGGGCGCCGCGTGTACTGACCGGCGCCGAGCGCCTCGGCCGCGAACAGCACTGCCCCGATCCAGATGAGGTCCGTCACGAGGAGGTGGACGAGCTGGAGCGGGATGGGCGCCCGGAGCTGCACGTTGACGAGGCCGACCGCCAGCTGCACGAGCATGAGGGCGAGCGTGACGAGGCCCAGGAACGCCGCCGGCCCGCCGGGGTCCGCCCGCCGCACGTGGTAGACCGCCCACGCGAACAGCCCGACGACGAGGCACGCGAGGAGGGGGTGGTAGAGCCGGAGCCCCACCAGCGTCGCCACGACGGGCTCCTCGGCGGGGTCGAGCCCGCCGCCGAGGGCGAGGGTGTCGCCGAGCGCCGTCACGGCGCCGCTGGCGCCGAGGACGAGGAGGCCGAGGAGCGCGCCGCCGACGAGGGGGCCTCGCCGGCCGCTCCCCCGCAGGCGCGGCATCGCGCCGCCGCGGGCCGCGTGGGCCGTGAGCGTGAGCGCGCCGAGGAGGAGGAACGTGTTGACGAGGTGCGACGCCATCCAGTACGCCCGCCCGATGGAGGCGTTGTAGGCCACCTGCTCGAACAGCACGAGCCCCGCGCCGACGGCGGCCTCCAGCACCATGAACGCCACGACGAACGCGGCGCCCTTGCGCACCGGCGAGCCCTTCGGGAAGGCGCGGAAGGCCCAGGCCAGGAGCACGAGCACGAGGGGGAGCGCCAGCCCGCTCGTCACCCGGTGCGTCAGCTCGATGAGGGTCTCGGCGGTGGCGGAGCGGGGGACGACCTCGCCGTTGCACAGCGGCCAGTGGGCGCCGCAGCCGGCCCCGGAGCCGGAGGCGCGCACGTACCCGCCCCACAGGATCACGAGGAGGGTGTAGGCGAGGGCGCCCCAGGCGAGGCGCCGGAAGCGGTGGCGGTCCCGGAGCATGACGATGCGGCCGTACGGACGAAGGTAGCCACCGCCCCGCGGGCGGCCCGGGCGCCCGCGCCAAGAGCGCGGGAAAAAGGGGCGCCGGGCGCCGCCCGCCTCGCCACCCCATCCCTCGCGCCCGGCGTCGGTGGCCGCCGGCCGAAGGGGCTTGACAGGACACCCGCCGAAATCGTAACAGCGGTGGGGGCTTTTCGCGCGCGCGTTCATACTTTCCGTGAACGCCCCGCCCCGGCTACGCCGTCCCGGCCATGGAAGTCGAGACCAAGTACATCGCGCCGCGCTCCGACGCCTTCGTGGCCCTCATGCAGGCCCCGGAGCTGGCCGGGTTCCACCTCGAGCCGCTCCCGCCGGCCCACCTCCGCGACGTCTACCTCGACACCGCCGCGGCCGACCTCCTCCGCCTCGGCTACGCCTTCCGCATCCGCGAGCAGGACGGCGACGTCGTCGCGACGATCAAGAGCCTCGGCGGCGCCGACGGCGCGCTCCACCGGCGGCTCGAGCTCGAGGCCGCCCTCGGCGGCCCCCTCGAAGACGGCCGCCTCCCCCACGTCCCCGACGGCCCCCTCCGCGAGGCGCTCGACGGCCTCGTCGGCGACGCGCCGCTGCGCGAGCTGACGCGGCTGCGGCAGTACCGCACCCCCCGCGTCGCCTTCGACGGCGCCCGCCTCGTCGGCGTCATCTCCCTCGACGTCGTCGCGCACGAGGCGCCCTCGGGCCTCCACGTCTCGAACGAGGTCGAGGTCGAGCTGGCCGACGGCGGGCGGGAGGAGGACCTCTTCCGGCTCGACCCCGTCCTCCGCGCGCGCGGCCTCGAGCCGGCGCCCCGGTCGAAGTTCGAGCGCGCCCTCCTCCGCCTCAACCGCGACCCCGACGCCCCGCTGCTGCTGCTGCCCGACGAGCGGGCGGCGCTCGACCGTTACGCCGAGGACGGCACGCCGCTGCTGCGCCGCCGTGCCCGCGTCGTGCTGCTCGCCGCGCAGGGCCTCCGCTCGGCCACCATCGCCAACAAGGTCGGCCTCAGCGCCACGCGCGTGCGCCACTGGGTCGAGGCCTTCCGCGGCGGCCGCATGGGCATCTTCGAGGGGGGCCCCGACCGGGACCCCACGCTGCTGGACCGCCGCCCCGCGCCAGGCTACCGCGTCTCGGAGCTGGTGACGGGCGGGGCGCCCCTGCCGCCGCTCTTCCGGAGCGAGCACTTCCTGTCCGACGGCCTCGTCCTCGGAGACGACCCCCGGCCCGAGGCCCGGCCCGCCGCGCCCCGGATCGCTGAGGCGCTCCCCGAGGCCGTCGTACCGCCGGAGGCCTGGGCGGGCGGCGACGGCGAGCACGAGGTGCCGGCGCTCACGCGCGAGGAGTCGCTGGAGGTGGAGCGCGTGCCGGCCGAGCCGCCCGCGTTCGCGTCCTCCGGCGACGGCGCCTCCACGCCGCCCCCCCAGCCCGACCTCGCGGCCGAGGCGCCCGCGCGCGGCGACGCCGCCCCGGTCTACGAGGCGCCCGAGGCCGTGTCCGAGACCGTGACGGCGCGGCCGGACGACCCGCCCGAGGAGGCCGTCGCGGCGGGCGCCCCGCCGCCCCGCGCCCCGAGCGTGCCCGAGGACGTCGCCAGCCTCGACGAGCTGCTCGACCTCTTCGAGGGCGCGCCCGTCGCCACGCCCCACCTCGACCCGGACGTCGAGCCCGTAGGGATGTCGCTCGTCGAGGAGGCGGTGCCCGTCGTGCTGGCACCCGGTTTCGCGGACGCGCCGCGTGAGGCCGAGGGCGATGGGCGTCGCGCCGCGGGCTTCGAGCAGGCCGGCCGCAGCGCGACGCCTTCCGCCCGTACCCCCTCGCGCCCGGTGCTCCACGCCGACGAGCCCGTGCTCGACGCCGCCGTGCGCGTACTCGCCCACGCCCGCGACTACCTCGTCGGCGCGACGGCGCGGCTGGCGGCCGAGCGCGACGCCGCGGCCGTGCGCCGGGTGCTCGTGGCCGCGCACCGCGTGCGCATCGCGCTCGAGCTCTTCGACGCCTACCTCCCGCCGCGGTCGGCCCGCCGGCTCCACCGCGGCCTCCGACCCGTCGCCCGCGCCCTCGACGCCCTCGGCGACCTCGACCTCGTCCGCGCCCACGTCGCCGCCGCGCGTGACGACGCGTCGGCCGAGGCGCGCGCCGCCTTCGGCCCCGTCCTCGACGCTCTCGATGCGGAGCGCGAGGTCGCCCTCGCGGGGGTCGCCGCGCACCTCGGCGGCGCCGCCCACGTGCAGTGGCTGGACCGCTACGAGCGGCTCCTGGCGCGGCTCCGCGCGCAGGCCGAGGCCGGTCTCGGCGACGACTACCGCGAGGCGCCGGACGACTACCTCGACGAGGCGCCGGAGCGGCCCGCGCGCGACCGCCTCCGGCACATGCTCGGCTCCGCCCTCTGGGACCGCTACGAGGCCCTCCGCGCCTACGACGCCGTCGCCCGGGCGGGCGACGAGGCGGCCGAGGAGCTGCTCTACCCCCTCGGCGTCGCGTGCGCGGCGCTCCAGTACGTCCTCGGCCTCGCCTCCGGCTGCGCCGATGACACGGTGAAGCCCGCGTCCCGCGCCCTCGCCGACGTCGAGCGCCACCTCATCGTGCTCCACCACGCGCGCCGGGCCGAGCGCGCCCTCGGCCCCCTCGCCTACACGCCGCCCGTCCTGTCCCTGCGCCGTCGCCTGCGCGCCCTCGCCGACGCGGCGCGGGCGGAGGTGCCCTCGCGGTGGGCGACGGTGGCCGGCGAGCCCTTCCGCGAGGCGCTCGCGCGCGTCGTCGTCGCCATCGGCGCGGAGTGATGCGGCGGGTGCTCCCGCTGCTCGCGGCCGTGCTCGTGGCGGCCTGTGCGGCGCCTCCGGAGGCGGCCTCACCGGAGACGTCCGCTGCGGCCCCGGAGCCGACGGCAGGCATCGGCACCCTCGCCCCGGTCTTCCGCGACTATCGGATCGGGACGCGCCGGCCCGGCGGCGAGGCGTGCTCCCCCTCCGGCGGTGCCCTCCGCTACGTCGCGTCGCTGGAGTACCTCGATAGCCCGCCGGTGGTCTTCGGGCTGGACGCGGCCGGCTGCGTGGCCGAGATCCGCGCGGGCGTCGGTGCCGGGTTGTTCGAGCACGCCGTCGCCCTCGCCACGCAGCGGCTGGGGCCGCCCGACGGCGAGGACCGCGCCACGTGCGTCGCCACGGGCACCCCGCTCCAGTGCCTCTTCTGGGAGCGGAGCGAGGGGCGGTTCGAGGTCGTGCGTGCGGGCGTGCAGGGCGAGGCCGAGTTCGTCCTCCGCCCCGCCGGGGCGCCGCCCGGGTTCTCCCGCCTCTGCGACGGCGAGGTCCGCCGCTGACGAAGCGCGGCAGGGGCCGCGGGAGGGAGGGGCGTTATGCCTCCGGCGTTTCATGGCGCGTTCACCCCCTCCCACGGGGCACGCGCTAACCTCCGCCCACGCCACCATCGTAGACGCGATACGCACCCTCTGCTCCCTGCCCCCCTGTTTCCTGCCCCCTGTCTCCTGAACCATGCCCCTCGACGACGACGCCCGCGTCCAGCGCCTCCGCGACGAGCCGCGCACGGACCGCCCGATCGGCGAGCGGATGCACCGCTTCTGCGAGGCGCTCCAGACCCGCATCTGCCGCGAGCTCGAACGCGTTGACGGGCGTGCGACCTTCTCGCGCGACGGGTGGGTGCGGCCCGGCGGCGGGGGCGGCGTCACTCGCGTGATCGAGGGCGGGGCGGTCTTCGCGAAGGGTGGCGTCGAGGTCTCGGCCGTCCACGGCGACCTCCCCGAGCGCGCGGCGCAGGGGCTCGGCGTCGTGCCGCAGCCGTTCTTTGCGACGGGCCTCTCGCTCGTCGTCCACGCCGTCAGCCCGTACGTCCCGGCGGTCCACGCCCGCTTCCATTACTTCCGCCTCGGCGCGGACCCCTTCGCGCCGGCCGACCACTGGTTCGGCGGCGGCGCCGACCTCACGCCCGTCTACCCCTTCCGCGAGGACGCCGCGGACTTCCACCGCGTCTGGAAGGCCGTCTGCGACCGCCACCCCGGCGTAGCCGACTACGCCCGTTTCAAGGCGTGGTGCGACGAGCACTACTACCTCCCGCATCGCGCCGAGGCCCGCGGCGTCGGCGGCATCTTCTTCGACGGCCTCCGCGACGACCCCGAAGGCGCGTTCCACTTCGTCCGCGAGGCCGGGCGCGCGCTCCTCTCGGCCTACGTCCCCCTCGTCGCGCGGCGGAAGGGGATGCCGTGGGGGGAGCGGGAGGCGGCGTTCCAGCGGCTCCGGCGCGGGCGCTACGCCGAGTTCGCCCTCGCCTTCGACCGCGGCACCCGCTTCGGCCTCGAGACCGGCGGGCGTACGGAGAGCGTCCTGATGAGCCTGCCGCCCGAGGTCGCGTGGCGCTACGACTGGCGGCCGGCGCCGGGGACGCCCGAGGCCGAGGCGACGGCGCTCTTCCAGCCGCGCGACTGGCTGGGCACAGACGAGGCCTAGCCCCTAACGGCGGGGCGACTTGACGCGCTGCGGCACTGTTGAGCACTTGTAAATACGAGGGCTCTACCGCGAAACTTCAACCCCTGCCTGCATCCGCCGCGTCGTTCTGTGCCTTTATTGCCCTCGCGGGACCCGCACGGCATCGGCTGTGCAGCGCCCTTCCGTCCCCGGTCCCCTTACCTGTAGCGCCCCGATCCGCATGACGGCACGTGAGTTTCTCGACGGGTTCCGCCAGGATGATCGCCTCGTCACGGGCGCCTACTACAGCGAGGATCCCGTGCCCGTCGAGCCCGGCGATACCGTCGGCGTGGTGCTCATGAACCTCGGGGGGCCGACGTGCGCCGAGGACGTCGAGCCGTTCCTGTACAACCTGTTCATGGACCCGGCCGTCTTCGAGGTCCCGCTGCCGAAGCCGGTGCGGGACTGGGCCTGCCGGTACCTCGCGCGTAAGCGCTCGGCCGTCGTCGGGAAGGGCTACGAGCAGATCGGGGGGTGCAGCCCGCTCAACCGCCACACCGCCGAGCAGGCCCGCGCCCTCGAGGCGCGCCTGAACGACCGGTTCGGCCCCGTCACCGGTGCCCGCTTCCGCACCTACGCCGCCATGCGCTACTGGCGCCCGTCGAGCGAGGAGGCGGCCGAGCAGATGGCGAGCGACGGCGTGAGCAAGGTCGTCCTCCTCCCGCTCTACCCCCAGTTCTCCAAGACCACCACGGGCTCGTCGCTCGTCTACTGGAAGGCGCTGGAGGAGAAGGGCGAGATCCCCGTGTGGCCCACCTCGTTCGTCTACGAGTACGCCGCGCACCCCAAGCTCGTCCAGGCGCTCTCGGAGCGGATCGACGAGGGCCTCCAGCGCTTCCCCGCCACCGTCCGCGACCGCGTCCACCTCGTCTTCGTCGCACACGGCACCCCGCGCAGGGAGCTCACGAAGCGGCGCGACCCCTACTGCTGCCTCGTCCACTCCACCGTGCAGCAGGTGATGAGCCACCGCGAGGCGCACGACGCCGGGCGCGCCTTCCACGTCGCCTTCCAGAGCAAGGTCGGCCCCGCGAAGGGGCTCACGCCCTCGACGCCCGACAAGCTCGAGCAGCTCGCCGACGACGGCCACACCGCCGTCCTCGTCGTCCCCGTCGCCTTCGTCTCGGACCACGTGGAGACGGCCTACGCGCTCGACATCGAGGTGCGCGAGGAGGCGCTCCGCAACGGGATCGAGCACTACGAGGTCACGAGCGGGCTCAACTGCCACCCGCTGCTCATCGAGGCGCTGGCCGAGTGCGTGGCGGCGCAGGTGAGCCCCGTCTCGGTCTCGCGCGGCGACGGCGCCGACGCGCTGCCGGCCGCGCTCCCGGCGCTCCCTCGCTACAAGGTGGGGCGACGGACGGTCCGCTGCCACCAGTGCCCCTTCGTCACCGAGGCGCACGACTGGAGCGGCGAGCCGGCCGTCCACGTCCCGGCCCCGCTGGCGTCGCCCGCCCCGGCGCCCTCCTCGCGCGCGGCCTGACCGCGCGTGGGGATGGCGCGGGTGGATGGCGAGGAGGGGGTGGAAGGGGAGCACCGGCTCCTTACCACGTTCCTCCTCCATCCCTTCCACCCTCCCCGTCCCCTCCAGCCCCTGGCCGCCGTGCTCCCGCCGTCCGACGCGCTCCTCCGCACCCTCGCCGCCGTCCCGCCGTCGAGCCGCGTGCTCGACCTCGGCTGCGGTACCGGCCGCCACACCGACGCCCTCGTCCGCCTCGGATTCGACGTCTACGCCTGCGCCTCAGCACCCGAGGACGTCGAGGCCGCCCGCGCGCGCGTTCGCGGGGTGCTCGGCGACGAATCCGACGTGCGCGTGACCGCCGCCCGCCCCGCCGCCCTCGGCTACCCCGACGACTTCTTCGACTGGGTCATCGCCTACGGCGCCTACGACGGGGCCGGGGACGCGGCGGCGCTGAGCGAGATGCTCGCGGAGACCCGCCGTGTCCTCCAGCCCGGCGGCTGGGTGTGGGCGGCGGTGCACGAGCGGGCGGTCGGCGCCGGGGCCGCGCCGGAGGCGCTGACGGGGCTGTTCGAGGCGGCCGGCTTCGCGCTGGCCGAGCAGCCGCAGGAAGAAGCGGAGGGCGGGGAGCGCCTGCTGCGGGGGATCTACCGTAAGGTGGACGAGACGACGCCGCTGTAGGGCCGCAGCCCTACGTACTCGGGCGGGGCGCCCCCGCGGACGTCACGCCGCCGCTTTCCGAGCCGCCCGGTGCCGCACGTGCCGACGGTAGAGCGGCACGAGGAGGGCGAGGAGCGCCCACAGCGGCCACAGCGCCACGAGGCCGACGGCCAGCTCCTGCACGCCCTCCCAGCCCACCGCGAACGCGTCGCCGATCCGCGTGAAGAACGGGGACCCGGACGCGACGCCGGTGGCCGACTCCTCGAAGATCGTCAGCGTGATCGTCGAGAGGGCGACCTGGTTGCGGAGGTAGCGGAGCTGCCCCTCGGCCGACTCGATCTCCTCCTGCACCTGGGCCAGCTGCGTCTGCACCGCGAGGATCTCCTCGACGGTGTCGGCCCGGGCGAGCAACTCCGTCAGCCGCTCGGCCACGGCGCGGCGGGCGCGGAGGCGCGCCTCGAGGTCGACGTACTGCCGCGTGACGTCCTCCACCTCGACCGTGCGGAAGTCCACCTCGCGGCCGACGGCCAGCAGCGCCTCCATCAGCGGCTCGAACTGCGCCGCCTCGACGCGCAGCGTGAGCGTGTTCTCGATGCGGCCCGGGGAGCGGTGCTCCTGCTCGCCGCCGACGTAGGCGCCGAAGCGGTCGGCGAGCGCGGCGACCTCGGCGTGGGCCTCGGCGTAGTCGTCCACGCGGAGGCGGAGGGTGGCCCGGCGGATGAGGAGGCGCTCCGCGGCGGCGGTGTCGGGCGCGACGTCCTGGGCCGAGACCTCGGTGGCCGGCGTGCGGCCTGCCGCCGCATCTTCGACCGGGGCCGGCTCCGGCGCCATCGCGGGGCGCTCGGCGTCGTAGCTGCCGCCGCCGCAGGCGGCGAGGAGGAGGGCGAGGAGCCCGAAGGGCAGGAGGGGGCGAGCCATGGCGGGTGAGGGCGGGTGAAAGGGCTCTGTCCCGGCGAGAACGTGCTAGCCGCCGGAATCGTCTGACTTCTCCCCCAGCACCTCCACGTCGTCCCCGAGCAGGTCCTCGACGTAGAGCATCTGCACCAGGACGATGAGGGCGACGGCGAGGGGGGCCGAGACGGCGACGCCGAGGACGCCGCCGAGCGTGCCGAAGAGGACCTGGAAGAAGAGGAGGAGGGCGGGGGGGAGGTCCACCACCCGCTGGTGCACGAGCGGCAGGATGAGGTAGCTCTCGACGAACTGGATGACGCCGTAGAGGACGATGGCGTATACGGCGAGCTGGGGGCTCACGGCCAGCGCCACCAGCACGATGGGCACGAACGCCGCGAGGGGCCCGACGTACGGGATGAACTCGAGCAGGAACGCGATGAGCCCCAGCGCGAGGGGGATCGGGACGCCGATCACGAGCAGCCCCGCCGTCACCATCACGCCGACGAAGCACATCGAGATGAACTGGCCGAGGACCCAGCTCCGGATGGCGTGCCCCACCTTCGAGAGGACCTCCTGGCCGCGCGCCCGGTCCCGCTTGCGGACGAGGTGGAGCACGCCGCGCTGGTAGAGGCCGGGGTCGGCCGCGAGGTAGACCCCGATGAAGACGATGACGGCGAGGCCCCCCAGCCCGCCCATCATCGTCGCGAAGACGCCGGCCATGCGGCGGGCGATCTCGGCGCTGTTCTCCTGGGCCGTGCCGAGCGCGTCGAGGAGGGGGTGCAGCAGCGGCGAGCGTTCCATCTGCGCGCGGAGCGCGTCGAGGCCGCCCGAGAGCGTGCCGCCCAGCTCGCCCATCTGCGCCGAGAGCTGCGGGCCGACGAGGAAGCCCAGCCCGACGAGCAACCCCACCAGCCCGACCACCACGACGGGCAGCGCCGCGCGCCGTGAGAGCGGCGTCCGCCGCGCCAGCGCGCTCGCCAGCCCGTCCAGCAGCACGCCGAGGAGCACGCCGCCGAAGGCCAGCAGCAGCACGCGCGCCGACATCCACACGAGGACCGCCACGCCGAAGACGGCGAGGACGACGAGGGCGGCGACGAGCACCCGCCGCGCGAAGGAGAACCGCTCGGGCTTGGCCGTCATCGTCGCCGGCGGCCGCCGGTGCCCGGGCGCTCCGCGTCCACGAACAGGAGGTCCACCTTCCGCGTCTCGACGTTGGCCGCGGCCACGCGCACGCGGACCGTGTCGCCGAGCCGGATCACCCGCCGCGTGTGCGCGCCTACGAGCGCGTACGTCCGCGCGTCGTACTCCCAGTAGTCGTCGTCCATGTCGCGGACGTGGACGAGGCCCTCGGTCAGCAGCGCCGTCATCTCGACGAAGACGCCGAAGTTGGTCACGCCCACGACCACGCCGTCGAACTCGTCGCCGAGGTGCTGGGCGACGTACTCGACCTGCTTCAGCTTCACGCTCTCGCGCTCGGCGTCGGCGGCGGCGCGCTCGCGCTCGGAGAGGTGCTTGCACTGGACCGCCAGCGCCTCCGCGTCGGCGTCCGCGCCGCCCGC
Organism: Rubricoccaceae bacterium; assembly: GCA_035304085.1. GTDB lineage: Bacteria > Bacteroidota > Rhodothermia > Rhodothermales > Rubricoccaceae > DATGQT01. Next base: position 10,233 of record DATGQT010000197.1, on the reverse strand, counting down.
GGCGTAATGCTTCAGGAGGCGGTGCGCGATGAGGTCGGGGTAGCGGCGGATGGGGCTTGTGAAGTGGCTGTAGTGCGTGAAGCCGAGGCCGAAGTGGCCGATGTTGTTCGGGCTGTAGACCGCCTTCGCCATCGCCTGCACCGCCGCCGTCTCGATGACGGGCTCCTCGGCCGTGCCCTTGACGTGGTGCAGCAGCGCGTTGAGCTCGCGCCGGTCCACGCTCCCCTCGGTGATCGTGAGCTGGTAGCCGAAGGCGCGGACGTACTCCGCGAGGTTCTTGATCTTCTCCGCGTTCGGGACGTCGTGGACGCGGTAGACGAACGGCCTCTTCAGCCGCCTCCCCACCTCCTCGGCCACCGTCCGGTTCGCCAGCAGCATGAACTCCTCGATGAGCCGGTTCGCCTCCTGCCGCTGCTTCCGTACGACCTCGACGGGCCGCCCCTCGTCGTCGAGCACCACGCGCACCTCGGGGATGTCGAAGTCGATGGAGCCGGCCTGCATCCGCTTCTTCGTTAGGGTGCGCGCGAGCTTGGCGGCCAGCAGCACGTCGTCCTTCAGCGGGTGGTCCCGCGTGCCGCCGTCGATGATGGCCTGGGCCTCCTCGTAGGTGAGCCGCTGCCGCGAGCGGATGACGGTCTCGGCGATGCGGTAGTCCTTCACGGCGCCGCGCGGGGTGACCGTCATGAGGCAGGAGAACGTGAGCTTGTCCTCGTTCGGGCGGAGCGAGCAGACGCCGTTGGAGAGCTTCTCCGGCAGCATGGGGATCACGCGGTCGACGAGGTAGGTGCTCGTGCCGCGCGCGTAGGCCTCCTCGTCGAGCGGCGTCCCCTCGCGGACGTAGTGGCTGACGTCGGCGATGTGGACGCCGAGCTCGAAGTCGCCGCCGGGGAGGCGCGTGATGTGGATGGCGTCGTCGAAGTCCTTGGCGTCGACGGGGTCGATGGTGAAGGTCCGCTTTTCCCGGAGGTCGAGGCGGCGGGCGACCTCGGCTTCGGGGATCTCGGCGGGGATCTCCGCGGCCCCCCGCTCGACGTCCTCGGGGAAGTCCGACGGGGCGCCGTGGGCGATGGCGACGGCGAGGACGGCGACGCGGGGGTCGGAGGCCGGCCCGAGCACCTCCAGCACGCGCCCCTCCGGCGACGCCTTCGGGTCGTCGAAGACGTCGATGGAGACGACGACCTTGTCGCCCTCCCGGGCGCCGTTGAACGCCTCGCGGGGGACGTACACGTCGCGCGTGAGGCGGGGGTCGTCGGGCTTGACGAAGGCGAAGTGGCCCATGCGGTCGAACGTGCCGACGGTCTGCGCCCGGCCCCGCTCGATCACCTCGATCACCTCGCCCTCGCGCCGGTCCTCGTCCCGCCCGCCGCGGACGGGCGCGGCCAGCTCGACGCGGACGCGGTCGCCGTCGAGCGCCGTCTTCAGCCGGTGCTGGGGGACGAACACGTCCTCGTCCAGCCCCTCGACCGTCACGAACCCGAACCCCCCGGGGTTGACCGTGATCGTGCCCTCGACGACGTTGCGCGGGCGCGCCTTCCTGTGCTGGTAGCGCCCGCCCTTGACCTTGGCGACGAGCCCGGCCTCGCTGAGCTCCTCGAGCACGTCGCGGAAGAGCTTGTAGCGCTGGTTGTCCTTGACGCCGAGGGCCTTTGCGATCTCCTTGTGCCGGAAGGCGCGGTCGCCGTGGTTGCGGAGGAGGGAGAGGATCTGCCGCTTGAGGACGGCGCGCGGGCGGGCGTCAGCCATGAGCGAAAGGAGGGGAGAGAAGGGCGCCGCTCTAACGCCGCCGGCGCGGGAACGGTTTGGATCACGCTGAGGAGCCCGAAACACTCTTACTGCGGAGCCAGGAGGGGCTAGCGTGATGGCTGGCGCTGGGCCTCTGGCAGCGCGTGGAGCGCCTCGCGCGCCTGCACGGCCAGATCGGGGCGCTCCCATGCCTCGGCGGTGCGGAGGCTCGCGCGAAGGAGCGGCTCGGCCTCGTCGTAGCGGCCGAGGTGCGTCAGCGTGACGCCGAGCAGACGCAGGGCTTCGGCATGCTGGAAGGGGTTCACGTACGGGTTGTGACCCTGGATAGCCAGGGTCTCCCGCAGGAGCAGCTCGGCCTCGGTGAAGGCGCCGGTCGCCACCTTGACGTACGCCAGTTCCAGGAGCACTTTGGCCTGCCACGGGTGATCGGTTCGCAGGGCGGCCCCGAAGATGGCACGAGCCCGTGCGAGGTGGGCCGTGGCCATGTCGTAGTTCCCCCGGAGGCGCTCCAGCCGGCCCAGCGCCCTCAGCCCCTCGCCGGCCAACGTACTACCCGCGCCGAGTGCTTCCTCTTGAAGCCGGACGTTCTCGCGCACGTAGGGCTCTGCGGCGTCAAGCCGGCCTTGCTCCATCAGCACCAAGCCGAGGTCGAGGAGAACGTTGGCCCTCATGATGGCACTCTGGTCCGGTCCCTCCTCGAGCACCTGCTGCAGGAGCAGCTCGGCCTCGGTGTAGCGCCCCAACTGGTACAGGGTCATGGCCAAGTCCCGCCGGCCCACCTGCACCACGTGGTGGCGCTCACCTAACTGAGACGTCGCCACCGCCAGCCCCTCTCGGTACATCCGCTCACTCTCGCGGTAGCGATGAGTGCTCGAGAGCACCCTCGCGAGTTCCAGCCGCGTCGTGGCCGGCGCAGGGTGCACCTCGCCGTAGTAGGCTTCCTGCTTCTGGAGCACGCTGCGGTACAGGATTTCGGCGTCGTCCAAGGCCTGGCTGTAGTAGAGGTACCGCGCCATGTCCACGAGGGTGCGCATCGTCTCGGGATCGGACGCGTCGGGGATGCGCCGGAAGATCTGAAATGCTTCCTGGAAGAGCGTGTCGGTCTCGGCCTGCCTGCCCTGGAAGTGGAGCACGCCGCCCAGATTGTACAGCGTCGCGACGAGTTCGGGGTGGGTCTCGCCGTAGAGCCCGCGCTGCATGGCGAGGGCCTCCTTGAACAGCTCCTCCGCCCGGCCGAAGTCGTCCAAGTCCCCCGACACGACGGCGGCCCAGAACAGGCTGCGGGCGAGATCGGGGTGCGGCTGAGGGTGGAGCTGACGCCGGAGCGCGAGCGCTCGTTCGAGCGGGGCTTCGGCGAGGTCGGACCGGCCCATTCTTCGGTAGGTGCGGCCGATCACCTCGAGCATCCGCGCCTGCACGTCGGGCTGCTGCCGGAGCGCGTCGGCCTCACGGAGGCCCCGCTCCATCAGCGCCCCGGCCGTAAGCGTGTCGCCGCGCGCGACGGCGGGGTCGTTGGCCTCGAAGAGCGAGAGGAGGAAGTCCGTCACACGCGTCGCCTTGTCGGCTTCGAGCCGAGCACGGTCCCGCTCGGTGGCTACGCGTCCGGACTGCACGGCGGTCATCGTAGTGGCGCCGAGCAGGAGTACGACGAACGCCGTGGTGGCCGCTACGCCCCAACGGTGTCTTCGGACGAACCGGCCTAGGCGGTACGCCTGCGTGGCCGGCCGAGCCGTGACCGGGAGCCCGGCGAGGTGCCGGCGGATGTCTTCCAGGAGCGCGTCGGCCGTGGCGTAGCGGGCGGCCGGCTCCTTCCTCAGCGCCCTGAGGACGATGGCGTCAAGGTCGCCTCGGAGCCGACGCCGGAGCCCTCCACGATTCGCAGCGACGGTGCTGCTGCCGACCCCCGGCGTACGAGGCTCCGACGCGTCGACGACGTCCATATCACCGTTCGGCCAGAGCCCCGAGGGTCGCACGACGGCATCTGAAGGGCGCTCCGGCTCTACCTCGGAAACGACGCGCTCCACCTCGGCCGGAGTGTAACGGGTGAACGTATAGGGACGACGCCCGGTGAGGAGCTCGTAGAGGATGACGCCGAGGGCGTAGACGTCCGTCGCCATCGTGATCGGCCCCCCGCGTACCTGCTCCGGTGCTGCGTATGCGGGCGTGAGGTCGTTCAGGAGCGTCCGTGCTCCGACTTCGTCAGTGCCCTCGTCTTCGAGGAGCCGCGCGATGCCGAAGTCGAGCAGCTTCACCTGCGGCCGTCCGTCCGTGTCCTCGGTCACGAGGATGTTGCCCGGCTTGAGGTCTCTGTGGATGACGAGGTTGTGGTGGGCGTACTGCACGGCCTCTGCGACCTGACAGAAGAGGCCGAGCCGGGCTTCCGTTAATAGCCTGCGGCGATCACAATACGCCGTGATCGGCTCGCCATCGACGAACTCCATGACTAGGTACGGCTGCTCGTCGCCGGTGGGCCCGGTGACCACGCCGCCGTCGAGGAGGCGGGCGATGTGGGGGTGGTTGAGACGAGCGAGGATCTGGCGCTCCCGGCGGAAGCGCCGACGAAGGCCTACGGAGTCGAGGCCGGCGCGGACGAGCTTGAGCGCGACGCGTTGTTCGAACTGGCCGTCGGCGCGCTCGGCGAGCCACACCGTTCCCATCCCCCCCTCACCGAGCCTCTCGACGAGCCGGTAGGTCCCGATCCGTTGTCCCTCCCGGGAGGCCGTTCCCGCTTGCTCACCGACGGACGGCTCCGGTAGAGGGGGGACCTCGAACCAGTCCGTCGGTTCGTCCAAGAAGTGCTCCGCCGCCACGTGCGCAGCGAGGAGGCCCTCGACCTCGTGCCGGAGGCCCGTGTCGCCCCGGCAAGCGCGCTCCAAGAAGGCTGCCCGCTCGTCCGGCTCCACGTCGAGCGCCTCGCCGAAGAGGGTATCCACGAACCGCCAGTGGGCGTAGACGTCGTCCCTCGTCGCTCCCGGGCTCACGGCCGTCCTCCTGGGTCCGCTCGGTTTGGCTCGGGAGATGGGTCCGCACGGAGGGCCTGATACAGGTACGCCCGGGCGCGGCTCCAGTCCCGCTCCACGGTACGCAGCGAGGTCCCCATCACCTCCGCCGTCTCCTCGCTCGAAAGGCCCCCGAAGAACTTGCACTCCACGACCTGCCCGAGCCGCGCGTCGCGCGCGGCGAGCTGATCGAGCGCCTCGTCCAGCGCGATGAGGTCCTCGCTACGGTCGGAGGCCATCCCGAGTGCCTCTTCCAGCGGGACCTCATGCTGCCGACCGCGGCGCTTCTGCGCGTTGCGTTGCCGGGCGTAGTCCACGAGGATGTGCCGCATGGCTCTACATGCCAAGGCGTAGAAGTGCGCCCGGTCCCGCCACGAGATCCGCGTGTCGTCCACGAGGCGGAGGTAGGCTTCGTGCACGAGCGCCGTCGTCATGAGGGTGTGGTCGCGGCGTTCGCGGAGCAACTCGCGGTGGGCGATCCGGCGTAGCCCGTCGTAGACGAGGGCCCAGAGGCGCTCGGCGGCCTCCGCATCGCCGGCCGCCGCCAGGAGGGCCTGCGTGACGTCGCCTTGCCGCGCTTCCATGGCTGAACGAGGGTTCCTCCGCGAGGCCGCCCAAGGGGTTGAAAGATAGGGGGAAGGAGAAGCCCCTACAAGATGGCCGGTGAGGAGCGGGAGCCCCGTGGCCCACCACAGGATGCGCCTCCCCGTCGCTCGCGGGGTGAGCGAACGAAATCCGCCGCGCCCGTGGCGGGGTCCGGGCGGGCTTCCCGCTTGTGTGGGTAGGGCGCGGTAGCCCGCCGGCCTCCTCCACGGGAATCACCCGGCCGCTCCAGTGCCCACGGCTCACTCCCGCCCCCCCTCACTCCCGTACCCAAACCCTCGGAGGTACCCCATGAAAGGGATCTACGCCATCCTCACGCTCGGAGCGATCCTGACCGCCGCTGCCGTGCTGCCACGGGTCGCCCAGGCCCAGGCCTTATTCTGCTTCACCGACAACGCGGGGTTTCTGTGGAACCTCACGCTCGACCTCTCCACTGATACCTTCAATGGCGCCGCGAACGTCGCCGACCCCGACGGCCTGTGGTTCGTCATGGGCGGGCGGGGGACGAACGGCAGAACGCGGCGTGCTACCGTCCTCACCGCGGTCAACGGCGAGATCGCCAATGATCCAAGCTGCGGAGACGGGGAGGGCTTCGTCGACTTTTTCACGTACAACGGCCTCGTCTCACCGGCCGGGGGTGGGACGTACTCCTACAACGGGGACTGGTTCAATAGCTGCGGTGGTGAGGGCACGTTCACCGGGACCATCGCGCCCGGCGTCTGCTTCGCTCCGCGGTTGACCGAGCCACCGGCCGACAACCCGGCCACGATGATCGCACCGTCGAGCGAGGCGGGCCTCCGCACGTCACCCGAAGGCTACGGCGTGTCGAGTCACCCGAACCCGTCCGACGCGGGGGTGACGATCTCGTACGAGATCCCCGAGGCGCAGCACGTCCGGGTCGCCGTCTACGACCTGCTCGGACGCGAACTCGCCGTGCTCGTGGACGAGCCGCAGGAGGCCGGCACGCACACGGTGCGCTGGGAAGCTGCTTCGATGCCGTCGGGGACGTACCTCTACCGTGTCACCGCGGGGGCTGACGCCGTAACCAAGCAACTCGTGCTGGTGCGGTAACCGGTCTGCGTCGCGTTCATCGACGGCCGATGCCGTGCTCGAGGGCAGGGGCTCCGTGGGAGCGCCTGCCCTCGGTTCCGTGGAGAGGCCCGTTTCGGTCGTGGATTCAACAGGGCTTCGTGACGGGGAGCCGAATGGAGGGCTCTCGGGAGGGCAACAGGGCGTACACTCCGTTGCGAGGGGGGCACGCGGTGCTAAATTCTCTGCACTTGCCCTGACCCCGCGCGATCCGGACCCGTTCGGCCGATACCCCGCTCATGCCCCGCGCGCTCCCGATCCTCTTCCTCCTCGTCCCCCTCCTCGCGTGGGGGCAGGACGACCCCAGCCCGCACTCCGACGCCGCCCTCGTCACCGACGCGCCGGCGGTCCGGCCCGGCGAGCCGTTCGAGGTGGCCCTCCGGCTGACGATGGAGCCGGGCTGGCACTCGTACTGGCTCAACCCCGGCGACTCCGGCCTGCCCACGAAGGTCGCGTGGGACCTCCCGCCCGGCTTCGAGGCCGGCCCGATCCAGTGGCCGTACCCCGAGCGCATCGAGGTGGCGCCCTACGTGAGCTACGGGTACCACGACGAGGTGCTGCTGCCCGTCCGCATCACGCCGCCCGCCGACCTCGACGCCGCCGAGGTGACACTGTCGGGGAAGGCGGAGTGGCTCATCTGTGAGGAGATATGCCTCCCGGCCGAGGGGGAGGTCGCGCTGACGCTGCCCGTCGGTGAGGGCGGGTCGGTGGACGCCGGGGTGGCCGAGGCGATGGCGGCCACGCGCGCGCGCCTTCCCCTCGAAAGCCCGGACTGGTCCGCCCGCGCCGAGGTCGAGGGAGGCGGCTACGCCCTCCACGTCTCCCCGCCCGCCGGCTGGGAGGGCACGCTCGACGGCGCCTACTTCTTCGCCGACACGGCTGCCGTCGTGCAGCACGCGGCGCCTCAGCGGGTCGAGCGGCGGGACGAGGGGTACCTGATCTACGTCCCGCGCTCGGAGTACGCGACGGCGCCGCCGCCGCGGCTCTCGGGCGTGCTGGTGGCGCCGGAGGGGGCGGCCTTCGCCGACGGCCGGCGCGCCCTCGCCGTGGACGCGCCCGTCGTGCAGGCGGCCCAGGCGACGGCCGCGGCGGAGGCGGGCACGACGCTCGGCTTCGGGCTGACGCTCGTGCTCGCCTTCCTCGGCGGGCTCCTCCTCAACCTCATGCCGTGCGTCTTCCCGATCCTCTCGATCAAGATCCTCGGCTTCGCCCGCGGCCGGGCCGACGAGCCGGGGGTGATCCGCCGCCACGGGCTCGTCTTCGGCGCCGGCGTGCTGGTGTCGTTCGCGGTGCTGGCGGGGCTGCTGCTCGTGCTGCGCGCGGCGGGCGAGGAGATCGGGTGGGGGTTCCAGCTCCAGAACCCGTGGATCGTGGCGGGCCTCGCGCTGCTCATGTTCGGCATCGGGCTCAACCTCGCGGGGGTGTTCGAGATGGGGATGCGGCTGGCGAGCGCCGGCGGGCGGCTCGACCGCGCCGAGGGCCTCGGCGGCGCCTTCCTCTCGGGCGTCCTCGCCACCGTCGTCGCCACGCCGTGCGCGGCGCCGTTCATGGGGGCGGCCCTCGGGGCGGCGCTCACGCAGCCGGTGCCGCTGGCCGTCCTCGTCTTCCTCACGCTCGGCCTCGGGATGGCCGCGCCGTACGTCCTCCTCTCGCTCTTCCCGGGCTGGCTGGAGAAGCTGCCCCGTCCCGGCGCGTGGATGGAGACGCTCAAGCAGGTCCTCGCCTTCCCGATGTTCCTCACGGCCGTCTGGCTCGTGTGGGTGTTCGGGCAGCAGACCGGCCTCAACGGCGCCGCGCTGCTCCTCGTCGCCTTCACGCTCCTGGGGCTGGCGGCGTGGCTGATCGGGCGCTGGGGTGCGCACGTGAGCACGCGGCGGCAGCGGCTCGTCACGCGCGTCGTGGCCGCGGCGGCCGTCGTGCTGGCCGTCGCCTCGGTGGGGGCAGGGGTGGGGCAGCAGCCGGCCGCGACGAGCGCCGCCTCCGCGAGCGGCTGGGCGCCGTTCGACCCCGCCGCCGTCGAGCAGCTCGTGGCCGACGGGCAGCCGGTGTTCGTGGACTTCACGGCCGCGTGGTGCCTCTCGTGCCAGGCCAACAAGGCCGTCGCCCTCTCGACCGACGCCGTCGAGCGCGCCTTCGACGAGAAGGGCGTCGCCCGCTTCCGGGCCGACTGGACGAACCGCGACCCCGTCATCACGGCGGCGCTGGAGAGCTTCGGGCGCAGCGGCGTCCCGCTCTACGTGCTCTACCCCGGGGGCGGCGCCGCGCCGCAGGTGCTCCCCGAGATCCTCACGCCCGGCCTCGTCCTCGACGCCCTCGATGCGCTGCCTACCGCCGTCGCCGCCGAGGCCGGCCCCGCTCCGTCCTGACCCGATCAGCTCATTCCTCTCTGCCATGCGTGCCTTCTTCCGCCTCGCGCCCCTCGGCCTCGTCGCCGCCGCGGCCCTCGTGATCGCCGGCGCCACGCCCGAGTTCGGTGCGGACCGCGCCGACCGCGCGCCCGACTTCACGCTCACCGACACCCGCGGCAACGTCCACACCCTCTCCGACTACGCCGGGCAGTGGGTGGTGCTGGAGTGGCTGAACTACGAATGCCCATTCGTCGGGAAGTACTACGACAGCGGGAGCATGCAGCACCTCCAGGAGCACTACACCGGCCTCGGCGTGGTGTGGCTCTCCATCGTCTCCTCGGCGCCGGGCGAGCAGGGGCACTACCCGCCCGACGAGATGAACGCGCGCACCGAGGCACACGGCGGCAAGCAGACGGCCATCCTGATGGACCCGACGGGCGAGGTGGGCCGCGCCTACGGCGCCCGCACGACGCCCCACATGTTCGTCATCACGCCGCAGGGCGAGATCGTCTACAACGGCGCCATCGACGACCGGCCCTCGGCCAACCCCGCCTCGCTCGAGGGGGCGACGAACTACGTCGTCCGTGCGCTCACCGAGGCCACCGCCGGCCAGGCCGTGACGACGCCGCGGACGCAACCCTACGGCTGCTCCGTCAAGTACGCCTCCTGACCGCGAAAGGCGGACGAAGGACTGCGGGGAGGTATCTCCCTGGGGTCCGTCGCCCGCACCCGCCGGGCGTCAGCGCAGCGCCCGGAGGAGGCGCTCGTAGCCGGCCCGCGCCTCCGCGTCGCCCGTCCCGCTCGTGCCCGCGACGGCGGGGGCGCTGACCGCGCCGGCCTCGAGGAGGAGGAGGGCCACGTCGCACGGCTCCGCCTCCTGCCACACCTCGCTGCCGGGGCGGAGCACCCACAGCGCCTCGGCCCCCTCCGGCCCCGTGATGCGGACGCGGAAGTCGCCGAAGTCGTACGTGTACCCCTCCGACTCCGGCGCGCCCCCGCGCACGGCCGTCACCCGGACGCCCGGCGCGTCGTCGCGCGTGAACGCGGCGGGGGGCGCCGCGCCGGCCGCCCGGCTCAGCCCGAAGCCGACGATGTTGGCCTGGTCCTCGATGCCCCGCAGGCTCTCGTTCATCACGAACACGTCCGGGGCGAAGTCGACGTCGACGTCGTCGGGGGTGCCGAAGGTGCGGTCGCGGCCGATGCCGACGCTGTTGTCCATGTTGCCGCCCTGGTCCTGGAGCGCGGGCTGGTCGTTGAACTGGTCGGTGTGGAAGAGGCCGAGGAAGTGGCCGGCCTCGTGCGCGGCGATGTTGCCGATGCCGTGCCCGACGAGCTCCGCCTTGGTCCGCCCCGGGGCGAGGGCGTACTGATTCAGCGAGTTCGGGTCGCCTGCGGCCTCGCTGAGGAGATCGAGGAGGATGAACGCGGTGTCCTCGAGGCTGAAGTTGCCG
>DATGQT010000196.1:0-13188 GCA_035304085.1 Rubricoccaceae bacterium | reverse complement strand
CTACGGCGCCGACGGCGACTTCCGCGCGACGGTCAACTCGCTCGACGACGCGCGGAGCCACCTCCGCCGCCTCCGCGCCGTCGGCGCCTTCTCGGTCAAGAGCTACAACCAGCCCCGGCGCGACCAGCGCCAGCAGGTGCTCGTCGCCGCGCGCGAGCTCGGCATGCTCGTCGTCCCCGAGGGCGGCTCGACGTTCTACCACAACCTCACGCAGGTCGTGGACGGCCACACCGGCATCGAGCACGCCCTCCCCGTCGCGCCGTTCTACGACGACGTCCTCTCGCTCTGGGGCGAGAGCGGCGTCGCCTACACCCCCACGCTCATCGTCGGCTACGGCGGCCTCTGGGGCGAGGACTACTGGTACGGCCACACCAACGTGTGGGAGGACCCGCGCCTGCTCACCTTCACCCCGCGCGGCGTGGTCGACGCCCGCGCGCGCCGCCGCGTCCTCGCCCCCGACACGGAGTACTGGCACCGCACGCTGGCGGAGGCCGCGAAGGCGCTCGCCGACCGCGGCGTCGGGGTCAACCTCGGCGCGCACGGGCAGATGCAGGGGATCGGGGCGCACTGGGAGCTGTGGATGCTCGGCGAGGGCGGGATGACGCCGCTGGAGGCCATCCGCGCCGCCACCCTCAACGGCGCCCGCTACATCGGGATGGACGCCGACCTCGGCTCCATCGAGGCGGGCAAGCTGGCCGACCTCCTCGTGCTCTCGGCGAACCCGCTGGAGGACCTCCGCCACTCGCGCGAGATCCGCTACGTCATGGCGAACGGGCGCCTCTACGACGCCGCCACGATGAACCAGACGTGGCCCGAGGCCGTGGCCCGCCCGCTCCTGTGGTTCGAGCGCGAGGGCGCGAGCGACGCCGCCGTCTGGCGCGACGGGATCACGCTCGACGGCCCCCACTGCGCCTGCGGCGCTCATTGAGAAAGGGGGAATGGGAGAGAGGGAGAAAGGGAGAGCGCAAGATGGCGATCACTACCTTCAGAGACCTGCGGGTGTACGAGCGGGCCGTCGCGCTTCGGCAGCGCGTATTCGAGTTGTCGCAGGCGTGGCCGAAGGCAGAACGGTACGCGTTGACGGATCAGGTACGGTTGACGGATCAGGTACGGAGGGCGTCCCGCTCGGTTGGAGCCAACGTCGCAGAGGCGTGGGCGAAGCGGCGGTACGAGCGGCACTTCATCAGCAAGCTCACCGACGCTTACGGTGAGGCTGAAGAGGTCTCCACCTGGCTCGACGTGGCGCGCGAATGCGGCTATATCGGGGAGGAAGCGCACTCGCAACTCCGCCGGCTGTGCAGCGAGATCAGCGGCGGGCTCGTGCGGATGATGCAGGAGCCTGAGAAGTGGTGCGGCCCCGCCGGCCTCGTCCGCGAGGAGCCTTCGCCCTACGAACCTGATTAGCTCAACTCCCTCTCCCCCTCTCTCCCTCTCCCCCTCTCTCCTCCCGTGAGCCCCGTCCTCGCCTCCTTCCTCGACCTCCTCGACCTCGAGCCCATCGAGGTCAACATCTTCCGCGGGCAGAACCGCTACCTCGGCTCGAAGCGCGTCTTCGGCGGGCAGGTGCTCGCGCAGGCGCTCGTGGCGGCCGGGCGCACGGTGGAAGAAGACCGCCGCGCCCACTCCCTCCACGCCTACTTCATCCTCCCCGGCGACATCGAGCGGCCCATCGTCTACCAGGTCGAGCGCCTGCGCGACGGGGGGAGCTTCGCGACGCGGCGGGTGACGGCCGTCCAGCACGGGCGGCCCATCTGCAACTGCTCCGTCTCGTTCCACAAGGCCGAGGAGGGGCTGGAGCACCAGGCGGCGATGCCGCCCGACGTGCCTGCGCCCGAGGGCCTCCCGAGTGAGGTCGAGCTCGCCCGGCGGATGGGCCACCTCTTCCCGGACCCCCTCCGCGCCGTCTACACCGCCGAGCGGCCCATCGAGTGGCGGCCGGTGGACCCCATCAACCCGTTCGATCCGCAGCGGCGCGAGCCGCCCGTGAACCACGTCTGGATCCGCGCCGTGGACGCGGTGCCGGGCGGGCCGCTGATGCAGCAGGCCGTCCTCGCCTACGCCTCGGACTACGGGCTGCTCGGGGCGGCGCTGCTGCCGCACGGCCGCTCGTTCTTCCAGCCGACGATGCAGGCGGCCAGCCTCGACCACGCGCTCTGGTTCCACCGCCCGTTCGACGCGCACGAGTGGCTCCTCTACGCGATGGACAGCCCCAGCGCCGCCGGCGCGCGCGGGTTCACGCGCGGCGCGATCTACGCCCGCGACGGCCGCCTCGTGGCCAGCGTAGCACAGGAGGGGCTGATCCGGGTGATCGAGCCGAGGGGCTAGCGCCGTCGCCGTTCCCGACGAGCCGCTGCGTGGGGCGGTCGGCCTCGGGGATGGCGCTGGTCCAGTGCGCGATGTCCTCGGCCGTCATCTCAACGTCCGGCCGGAGGCGGCCGTCCTCGAACCCCCGCTCCTCGACGTCGACGAGGTACTGCCCGCGCGAGAGGAGGGTGCCCTGGCAGACGCGCTCGAACGGGGGCGGCTCCGCGACCTCGTGGGCGAGGCGGGCCAGGAGCACCTCCATCACCTCGCGCGGGACGCGGTTGCGCTCCGAGGGGAAGATGTAGCCGAAGAGGACGAGGTGGGCCAGGAGCACGCGCCAGTCGTCGCCGAAGCGGTAGAGGAGGAGCTTCCAGTCGAGGCGCGGGGCGGCGGCGAGGAGGAGGTGGGCGACGTCGGCGCCGTCGTAGCGCTCGCGCTCCATGATGAAGGCCTTGGTCCAGAGCACCTCCTCGGGCGGGCACAGGAGTACGGGCACGCCGAGGACCTCCCCCTCGGCGGCGCGCTCGAACCACCCGTCGTCCACGGCCGAGAGCCCGTTGCCGGAGCGGTAGATGACGTCGACGAAGTCCTCGCCGTAGTGGGCCTTGGCGAGCCAGTGGGGGTACGGCTTCTGCGTGCCGAACCCGTCGGCCTTGAGCGCCTCGAGGGCGGCGTCGCAGTCCTCGGGGCGGACGAAGAGGTCGATGTCCTTCGTCCGCCGCCCGATGCCGGTGTAGCTCGTGAACGCGTACGTGCCGCCGACGAGGAACGGGACGCGGGCGCTGCGGAGGACGGAGAGGACGCGGCGGTAGAACTGCGCCGGGGCGTCGAGGGGGTCGGGGGGCGGGCCGGAGGAGGTCATCGGGGAAGGGAGAGGGGAGTGGGAGAAAGGGGGAATGGGAGAAAGCTGCCCTCTCCCTTTCTCCCTCTCCCCCTTTCCCTGAAAGAGGGGATCGCGCCCGGCGACGGGGACGTGTAACGGCGCTAACGCCCCGTGCCCTTCTCCTGTTCAGCCCCTCCCCCTCGTGGAATCCCCTAAACCGCTCCGCATCGCCGCCGTCGCCGACCTCCACTACGACCGGCACGCCGCCGGGAAGCACCGCGCCCTCTTCGAGGCCGCCTCCCGCGAGGCCGACGTCCTCCTCCTCTGCGGCGACCTCACCGACTACGGCCTCGAGGCCGAGGCCGAGGTGCTCGCCGAGGACCTCCGCCAGCACGCCGCCGTCCCCGTCCTCGCCGTCCTCGGCAACCACGACTACGAGGGCGACCAGGTCGAGGGCATCTGCGAGGCGCTCGACCGCGTGAAGGTGAAGCTGCTCGACGGCGGCTCGTGCGTCGTCGGCGGCGTGGGGTTCGTCGGGGTCAAGGGGTTCGGCGGGGGGTTCGGGCGGTGGGCGCTCTCGGCCTGGGGCGAGGCCCCGCTCAAGGCGTTCGTGCAGGCCGCCGTCGACGAGGCGCTCAAGCTCGACGCCGCCCTCGGCCGCCTCGACACCGAGCACCAGGGGAGCCACCGCGTCGCCCTCCTCCACTACGCCCCCATCGCGGAGACGGTGGAGGGGGAGCCGGAGGTGATCTGGCCCTTCTGCGGCTCCGGCCGCCTCGAGGACCCCCTCGACCGCCACGGCGTCGCGGCCGCCTTCCACGGCCACGCCCACGCGGGCACGCCGGAGGGCCGCACGCGCGGCGGCGTCCCCGTCTACAACGTGTCCATCCCCGTCCTCCAGCGGGCGTTCCCGGAACGCCCACCGTTCCGCCTCTTCACCCTGGACCCGGCGGCCGAGCCGGCCGGCGCGCTCGTGGAGGCCGCCGCCAACGGTCAGCGCTGAGGGGGTCTGCGACCATGCCCGCGCGCGCTGCCCTCGGCGAGTCGCTCAAGACGGCCGCCATCGTGCTCGTGGCGGTGGCGGCGGGGTGGTTCCTCCGCGGCGCCTGCACCATCGCGCCGGAGGCGCCGGTGCCGGCGGGGCCGGCCGCCGCCGAGTCGCTCCGCGCCGAGGGGCCGCCGGTGGCCGAGGGCGACACCGCGCGTGTGGACACGGCGGCGGTGGCGCGGCCCGACACCGTCGAAGCGCTCCAGCTCGCCCCCTCCGGCCTCGCCATGCCCGTCGCCGGCGTACGCCCCGAGGACCTCGTGGACACCTTCGACGCGGCGCGCGGGGAGGGCCGCGAGCACGACGCCCTCGACATCCTCGCCCCGCGCGGCACCCCCGTCCTCGCCGCCGCCGCCGGCCGCGTCCTCCGCCTGTTCACCTCCGTCCGCGGCGGCCTCACCATCTACCAGCTCGGCGCCGACGGCCGCACCGTCTACTACTACGCCCACCTCGACGGCTACGCCGAGGGGCTGGCGAACGGGCAGGCGCTCGCGCGCGGGCAGGTCATCGGCTACGTCGGCGACAGCGGCAACGCCGCGCCGGGCAACACCCACCTCCACTTCGCGATGTGGCGGATCGCCGACCCCGCCGACTTCTGGGAGGGCGAGCCGATCAACCCGTACCCCCTCCTCGGCGGGCGGTGAGCCGCCGTCAGCGCTCCTTGCGGTAGGCGGCTACGAAGTAGTCGTAGGCGTCGAGGTCGATGCGGTGCGAGACGGCCCGCTGGAGCGTGGGCACGTCCGACGGCTCGACCTCGTAGGGGAGGAGGAGGTCGGGGTCCTCCGCGTCGTCGGCGGGGACGCCGAAGAGGGCGCGCAGCTCGGTGAGCCCGACGCCCCTCAGCACCTCCTCGCCGACGAGGGCGTCGCCGGGGTCCTTCTCGTACCACTCCAGCACGCGCTCGACCTGGGCCTCGGTCCACGGTTCCATGGCTCGTAGCGGATGGGCGGCCTACGCCGACGGGCGTCGCCGCGTGGTGTCGGGGGGTGTGGCGGTGGAGTCCGCCCCGGCGCCGCCGCGGCCTTCGACGTCGCGGAACTGGACGGGCGTGCCCACGCGCACCCGGTCGGCGAGGAAGAGCGCGTCCCAGTTCGTCAGTCGGACGCAGCCGGCGGAGGAGGCGTACCCGATGGTCTCGGGCGCGCTCGTGCCGTGGATGCCGTAGTGCGGCTCCGAGAGGGCGATCCACACGGCGCCGACGGCGTTGTTGGGGCCGGGCGGGACGACGGCCTCCTCCTCGTCGTCCGGCACGTCGGCGAGGATGGCGGGCTGGTAGTGCCACTTCGGGAGGTGCGCGACGGCCGTCACCGTGTAGTCCCCCTGCGGCGAAGGGTCGTAGGCGGCGCCGACGGTGGTGGGGAAGTGGTAGAGGATGCGGCCGGATGCGTCGAGGGCGTGGAGGTGCTGGCCCCGGCCGGAGACGACGAGGCGCGCGATCTCGCCGCGGTCGGGGCGGGCGTTGCGGACGTTCGGGACGCGGAGGGGGTCGTCGGCGGCGAGGCGGTTGAGGTTGACGCCGGGGTTGAGCCGGCGGAGCAGCTCGGGCGCGGCGTGGAACAGCTCGCCCAGCTTCTCCGAGAGCGACTCGTAGCGGAGCGAGTCCAGCGCGGCCTTCTCGTAGACGTCGTCGGGGACGTCCTCGAAGGGCCCGGCCACGTCGGCCGCCGTCAGGCGGTACGTCGTGACGACCTGCGTGGGGCGGCCGGCGCGCTCGGTGAGGCGCGCGTACGTCGTCGTGTCGATGACGCCGGTGGCGCGGAGGCCCTCGGCCTCCTGAAACCAGTAGACGGCCTTCTCGGTGTTGTCGCCCCAGCGGCCGTCGATCTGGCCGGGCGAGAAGCCGGCGCGGTCGAGGAGCACCTGGGCGTGGAGCACGCTCGGCCCGGCGACGTCGCCGCCGAGGGGGAGGTGGACGCGGGCGGAGTCGAAGTGGGCCGTGTCGATGTCCTCGAGCGTCTCGGGGTTGGCGCGGGCGGCGGCGTTGGCGGCGGCGGTGTCCACGTGGGCCACGGTGCGGAACCGCCCGCTGTAGCGGCCCGCCTCCAGCTCCGCGCGCGTGAACGCCTCGTAGCCGCCGGCCGTGGCGACGCCGCTCGTGTCGATCGCCGGGTCGCGGTCGGAGCGCGACTCGAAGCGGCAGCCGACGGCGAGGAGGAGGGCGGTGGCGAGGGCGACGGCGGTGCGCGGGGAGAGGGGCATGGTGGGGAGGGGACACGGGGCGGGCGGCCTTACACGCGGCGCCCGCCCCGAGGTGCCGCCCGCCCCGCCGGGTTCACTCGAACCGGAGCGGCTCGAACGGGCCCGGCTCCACGGCGAACGTGCCCTCCTCGGCCGGCGAGACGGTCCATCCGGTGTAGCGCTCCTCGACGACGAGGGGGCCCGTGGGGAACGCCACCGTCTGCGTGCGCCGGAGGGGCAGGCCCGTCGCCGCGTCGAGGTGGAGCACGGCCTCGGCGGTGTCCACGCCGTCGACGCGGACGGTGAAGCGGAGGGGGCGGGTCGGGCGCCCGACGACCTCGCTCTCGGGGAGCCACGCGAGGTCGTGGACCTCGACCCAGTCGCGCACGCCGCCGTCGGCGCGCTCCGGCGGGGCGCCGGCGAAGAGGCGGGTGAGGTTGTGGAGGAGGCCCATCCGCGCGAGCCCGACGGCGAGGGCCTCGCGGAGCGCCGGGGCCGCCGTGGTGTCGAACCCGATCTCGGGCGAGCGCCCGCCGATCATGCGCGTGCCGTCGGAGACGAGGCGGAGGGAGGCGTTGGCCAGGAAGTCCATGAACACGCCGTCGGCGCGGACGCGGACGCGGTTGCCGGGGCCGAGCCAGAGGCCGCCGACGAGGTGGGCCGTGAGGGCGGAGTCGGCGCGGACGATGACCCCGTCCGAGGCGAGGTGCTCGGTCTCGGCGAGGATCCGCTCGACGGCGGCGAACGCTTCCTCGGGCGCCATCCGCACGACGTCGGGGCCGATCTGCGCCCGTGCGGGCGCGGCGCCGAGGAGGACGAGGAGGGCGAAGACGAAGCGGTGATGCATGGGTACGGTAAGGTGGGAGGGATCGGAACGCAGCACCGGGCAGCCGCGCGGTCTCCGCGCGGGGTCACGGCGCGACGCGCCTCCCGCATCCATCGGACGCGGACCGTCAGGCGGCCTGCCCGTCGCCCATCCGGGCGTAGGCGTCGAGGAAGCGGATGCCGGCCTCGATGCCCTGGTGGAACCGGTCCAGCCCGAACTTCTCGTTCGGCGAGTGGATGGCGTCGGAGTCGAGGCCGAACCCCATCAGCACGGTGTCGAGGCCGAGGAGCCGCTTGAACCCGGCGACGACGGGGATACTCCCGCCCTCGCGCGTGAAGTAGGGCTCGCGCCCGAACACCCCGGCCATCGCCTCCTTCGCCGCTTGCATCGCCGGCGCGGAGGTGTCCACGATGGCGCCGTGGCCGCCGTGGAGGTCGGTGAACGTGAGCGTCATCGTCTCGGGGGTGTGGCGCTCGAAGTGGCGGCGGAGCTTCTCGGTGATGTCCTCGGGCGTCTGGTCCGGCACGAGGCGGCACGAGATCTTCGCGCTGCACTTGGCCGGGAGCACGGTCTTGGCGCCCTGCCCGGTGTAGCCGCCCCAGATCCCGTTGACCTCGATGGTCGGCCGGGCGGTGACGCCCTCGAGCGCGGTGTAGCCCTCCTCCGTGCGGGGCACCTTCACGCCCACCTCGGCCAGCCAGGCGGCCTCGTCGAACGGGAGCGCGGCGAACGTGGCGCGCTCCTCCTCGGTGAGCGGGCGGACGTCGTCGTAGAACCCCTCGACGGTCACGCGGTGGCCCTCGTCGTGGAGCTCGGCGATCATCTTGCAGAGCGCGCTGGCGGGGTTGTGGACGGCCCCGCCGTACATCCCCGAGTGGAGGTCGCGGCTCGGCCCCTGGAGCGTGACCTCGACGTAGGCCAGCCCGCGGAGGCCGTAGGTGATGCTCGGCACGCCGGGGGCGAACAGCCCCGTGTCCGAGATCAGCACCACGTCGGCCGCGAGGAGGTCCCTGTGCCGCTCGATGAACGGCTCCAGGTTCACGCTCCCGCTCTCCTCCTCGCCCTCGATGAGGAACTTGAGGTTGACGGGGAGGCCGCCGCCGGCGAGGTACGCCTCGGCCGCCTTCACGTGCATGAACGCCTGCCCCTTGTCGTCGGAGGAGCCGCGGGCGACGAGGTTGCCGTCCTTCTCGACGGGCTCGAACGGGGGGCTCTCCCAGAGCTCCAGCGGGTCCGGTGGCTGCACGTCGTAGTGGCCGTAGACGAGGACGGTCGGCTTCGACGGGTCCACCGTGTGCTCGGCGTAGACGATGGGGTGGCCGGGGGCCTCCTCGGAGCCCGTCTCCATGACCTCCACCCGCTGGATGCCGATGCGGCGGAGGTCGTCGGCGAGCCAGTCGGCGGCGCGGCGGACGTCGGCCTTGTACGCGGGGTCGGTGGAGATGGAGGGGATGCGGAGCCAGTCCTTGAGCTGGTCCACGAAGCGGTCGGCGTGGGTGCGGGCGTAGTCGAGGGCCTCATTCATGGCAGATGGGCGATGGCGGATGGGAGATGGTGCGGGCGTGCGTCGCTTCCTGTAGCCGTTCCTCCCCGCTACGGGTGCTCCAGCACCTCGTAGTGGGTCACGTTCGGTTCGAGCTCGAGAAGGTACTGCCGATCCTCGGGGTAGTACCGGGCGCGCTCGACGTCGTCGCCGGCGAAGGCGCGGATGGCGTCGTAGGACGTCCAGAGCGTGAGGAGGAGGAAGTGGGTGCGGTCGCCGTCGGTGCGGCGGAGGACGTAGACGCCCTCGTTGCCGGGGGTGGCGCGGTAGTCCGGCACGCCGGTCTCGAGGAGGTAGGCGTGGTAGGCGTCGGCGTCCTCGGTGCGGACGACGCCGTGCCAGGTGCGGGCGATCATGGCGGTGGGCTCGGAGGGGCTGGGGTTCGGGGGCTCGCCGGCGCGGCGGAAGCCGGCGCCGGGGGCGTAGTGGAGGCGGTCGTCGCCGGCCTCCAGCGTCATCTCGGCGACGTGCCACACGTCGCCGTCGCTGAAGCCGCGGATGCGGAGGGTGCCCGAGCGGCGCGCGCCGTCGAGCCGCGTGAGGTACGTCGCCCGAGAATCCATCCCGTCCGACTCGATGGCGCCGTTGAGGAAGAAGCCCTCCTCGACGGGCGCCCCGAGCGTCTCGGCCACGAGGGGGTCGGCGAGCGCGATGGCGACGGCGTCCCGGTAGATCGGCTTCGACTTGAGGAAGGCCGAGCAGCCGACGTAGACGGCGCCGAGGAAGCCGGCGAGGCCGACCACGGCCATGAGGATGGCGCCGATGGGGGAGCGGGTGGGCGCGGGCGTGACGTTCATGCCGGAAAATACACGGCGGTGCGGCGGCGGGCCGTCAGCCGGCGGGCTTCTCGGCGTGGAGGATGAGGCGGGGGCTCTCGGGGCTGTGCGGCCCGCCGCCGTAGTCGCCGAAGGTCTCGACGAGGCGGAGGCCCGCGGCGGCGTACATCCGCGCGAAGTCGTCGCGCGTGAGGAGGCGGACGTGCTCGGTGTAGACGCGCGCCGGGCCGCCGCCCTCCGGCGTCAGCGTGATGCGCTTGTGGACGTGGGCGCCCTCGACCCAGCGCTCCTGCCGCACGCGCACGCCGTCGACGGTCTTCTCGTCCGCGGGCACGAGGTGGGCGCGGACGTAGGGCGCGTTGAGGACGTCCTGCACGAGCCAGCCGCCGGGCTTGAGCGCGGCGGCCATGGCGGAGACGGCCCGCTGGTGGTCCGCGTCGTCCTCGAAGTAGCCGAACGAGGTGAAGAGGTTCGTGGCGCCGTCGAAGCGCTCCTGGAAGTGGGGCAGCCGCATGTCGCCCTGGACGAAGACGACCTGCGCGGGCGTGAGCCCCTCGGCCGCGGCGCGGGCGCGCGCGGTGGCGACGGCGTTGGCCGAGAGGTCGAGCCCCGTCACGCGGTAGCCGCGGCGGGCCAGCACGCGAGCGTGGCGCCCCCGGCCCGTCCCCACGTCGAGGACGTCCGAACCCGGCGAGGGCTGCGCGGCCCGCTCGATGAGGTCGGCCAGCCGCTCCGCCTCGCTCTCGTCGCGCTCCTCGTAGACGAGCTCGTAGGCGTCGGCGTCGAACCAGTCCTCGTACCAGGGCATCGGGAAAGTGGAAAGGGAAAAGTGGAAAGGGAAAAGTGAAAAGTGGGAAGTGAGAAGTGAGAAGTGAAAAGGGCCTCGTAGCCACCTTTTTCACTTCCCCCTTTTTACTTCTCACCTCCTGCGGCGCCCTCTTCCCCGTTCTCCTCGCCGACGGTCCCGGCAGCGGCGGCGGCCTGCTCGACCTCGCGCCGGTAGTAGGTGGCGACGCGGCGGTGGACGCGGAAGAACCGCCGGGCCCCGAACCCGAACGCGGCGAGCCCGAGGACGACGAGCGCCACGCCGCTCACGTCGGCGGCGGCGTAGTCGAAGAAGTGGAGGAGGGTGACGCCGCCGGCCACCAGCGCCAGCGCGGTGCGTACGTAGGCGAGGAGGGTCCGCTCGTTGGCGAGGTAGGTCCGCTCGGCGGCGAGGTGGTCGCGGAGGATGAGGTGGCCGAGCGCGACGGGGTCCCAGTCCGAGCGGCGGGGCCAGCGGAGCGGGGGCATGGGGAAGAGTAAAGGGTGAAGGGCGAAGTTAGGAGGCCGGCCGGAGGGAGGGGCGCTCGACCCGCACCTTCCCGGTTCCTACCTCTCGCTTCCCACTTCCTCGAACGGCGCCAGCGCCTCCTCGAGCGAGCGCGCGTCGGGGAACCACGTCAGCACGCGGCGGATGACGGCGTCGAGGAGGGCGTCGGGGCACGAGGCGCCGGCGGTGAGGAGGATCTCGACGGGGCGGCCGTCGGGCGGCGCGGGCAGCCAGCCGTGGGTGACGACCTCCTCCTTCGTGCGCCAGTTGAAGTGGTGGATCTCGTCGGGGCCGGTGAGGCGGCCGGCGCCGGAGACGAAGTACGTCGGCATGGCCTCCTCGCAGAGGTCCACGAGGTGGCTCGTGTTCGAGGAGTTGTAGCCGCCGACGACGAGGGCGAGGTCGGCGCCGGCGGCGATGAGCGCCTTCGTGGCGTCCTGGTTCTCCTTCGTCGCGTAGCAGAGGGTGTCGCTCGTGTCGGCGAAGTGGGCGGCGAGGTCGTCGGCGCCGTAGCGCTGGAGCATGGCCTCGCGGAGGCGCGCGGCGATGGCCTCCGTCTCGGTGGCCAGCATCGTCGTCTGGTTGACGACGCCG
The DNA here is from genome assembly GCA_035304085.1 of Rubricoccaceae bacterium. GTDB lineage: Bacteria > Bacteroidota > Rhodothermia > Rhodothermales > Rubricoccaceae > DATGQT01. The sequence goes on along the minus strand of DATGQT010000196.1, from coordinate 1,784 downwards.
ATCTTCTGGAGGTCGCGCGCGGGGTCGAAGCCGGGGGAGTAGCGGTCGCGGAAGCGCGCGAAGAAGAAGTCCGGCCCCTCCTCGCCCGTGATCACCTTCGCGAGGTCCTCCGTCTCCGCCATGTCGCGCACGACGACGACGGGGGCGTGGGCCTGCGCGTGGCTGAACGTGGCGCGGGTCTCCTCGTGGTAGCGCTTGCCGTGGACGACGACGGTGTAGGCCTGGCGGCCGATCTGCGCGCTCTTCGTCCACACCTTCTCGACGAAGGGGCAGGTGGTGTCGTAGGTCTGCGGTTCGAGGCCGCGGCGGCGCAGCTCGGCCTCGATCTCGCGGGTGGTCCCGAAGGCGGGGATGACGACGACGTCGTCCGGCCGGAGCTCGTCGAAGGGGATGAGCTGCTCGCCGGCCGTCGTGCGGAGGAACCGGATGCCGCGCGCCTCGAGGTCGGCGTTGACGTGGGGGTTGTGGATCATCTCCGAGAGGAGGAAGATCCGCCCGGCGGCGGCCTTCTCGGGGTGCTCCTCCAGCGCCCGGTACGCGATCTCGATGGCCTGCTCGACGCCGTAGCAGAACCCGAAGTGGCGGGCGACCTTGAAGCGGACCGGCCCGAAGTCGAGCACGCTCGGGGCGAGGTCGCGCTTGCGGGGGTCCGCCGCGCGGCGGGCCTCCTTGACCCGGCTGATGATCGGGCTGCGGTAGAAGACGGGGACCTCGAACTGGCGCATTCGGTCGTGGATCTCGGGTGTCGGAATGCGGATTCGCGCGCGCGGTGGGGGCGGGCGTCGAACGCGGGCGCGGGGGGGGAGGTGCCGCCCCGGGGAGGGCTTGGGGGAACGTTCACCCGGCGCGGCGCGGCGCGCGCATGATACGCCGGCGGCAGGGGTGGAAATTTCGACGCTTTGCCCTACCTTGACCCGTGCATCATCTCCGTGCGTCCGTTCATCACCATCTGACCCCCGAACAAATGACGCTCCGCTACACCCTCCCCCTCGCGCTCCTGCTCGCGGCGACCCCCGCCGCGGCGCAGGCGCACCTCTCCGGCGTCGTCGTCAACGAGATCCTCGCCGACCCCAGCAACCCCGACGGCCCCAGCTTCGACACCGACGGCGACGGCGAGGCCGAGGACGGCGACGAGTTCGTCGAGCTGTTCAACGCCGGCCCCGGCGCCGTGGACCTCAGCGGCTGGCAGCTCTACGACGCCAGCACGTCGCCGCTGCGCCACACCTTCGCCGACGGCACCGTCCTCCAGCCGGGCGGCTACGTCGTCGTCGTCGGCAAGTGGGACCCCGGCACGCCGCCGCCGGGCATCGTCGTCGCCAACGGCGACGGCGGCAGCGCCCCCGGCCTCGGCATCAACAACGACGGCGACGAGCTCTTCCTCTACCACCCCGACGCCCACGCCTACGTCGGCGCCTTCTTCAACGGGGGACAGGCGCCGTTCCCCGGCCCGGGCGGCGCCACCGACGAGGGCGAGGACGACTTCGGGGCCGACACCGACGGGGAGTCGCTCCAGCGGGCGCCCTCCGGCGGCACCACCCTCGTCAGCGCCACGCCGACGCCGCTCGCGGGCGTTCCCGTGGCCGTCGAGGCAGGCCCGGAAGGGGCCGGTGCCGCGCTCACCCCGCCGCGCCCGAACCCCACCGCCACGACGGCGATCCTCACCCTCGCGGTCTCTCGGACGCAGGCCGTCGAGGTGGCGGCGTACGACGTGGCGGGCCGCCGCGTGGCCGTCCTCCTCGCCCGCGCGGTGGCGGCGGGGGAGGCGGTGGCCCTCGGCCTCGACG
>DATGQT010000195.1:0-10622 GCA_035304085.1 Rubricoccaceae bacterium | reverse complement strand
GGTCCGGCTGGCGGTGTACGACGTGCTCGGGCGGGAGGTCGCCGTGCTGGCCGACGGCCACCGGGACGCCGGCACGCACCGGGCGACGCTCGACGCGTCGGGCCTGGCGGCGGGGACGTACGTGTACCGCCTCACGGTGGGGAACGAGGTGCAGACGGGCCGGATGACGCGCACCCACTGAGCGCGCCCGCACGGCGGTTCCCGGACCCGCCCCCGGAGTGAGCCATGGGGGCGGGGACCGCGGCGGGTGGGAACGACGGGCGGCACCCCCCGGTTGTAGCTTCCCCCGTTGCGCCGTGCGGCTCCCCCCGCGCGGCGCGCGTCGTCTTCGCCACCCGCTACCGCGTTCCCGATGAAACGCCTCGTCGTCGTCGAGTCCCCCACCAAAGCCAAGACGATCCGCCGGTTCCTCCCGCCGGAGTACCGCGTCGAGGCGTGCATGGGGCACGTGCGCGACCTCCCGTCGTCGGCGGCCGAGATCCCGGCGGCGCTGAAGAAGGAGCCGTGGGCGCGCCTCGGCGTCAACGTGGCCGAGGGGTTCCAGCCGCTCTACGTCGTCCCGGCCGACAAGCGGAAGGTGGTCAAGCAGCTCAAGGACGCCCTCAAGGAGGCCGACGAGCTGATCCTGGCGACGGACGAGGACCGGGAGGGGGAGTCCATCGGGTGGCACCTCCTCGAGGTCCTCAAGCCGAAGGTGCCCGTGCGCCGGATGGTCTTCCACGAGATCACCCGCGACGCCATCCTCCGCGCCCTCCGCGAGACGCGCGAGATCGACGAGCGGCTCGTGGACGCGCAGGAGACCCGCCGCATCCTCGACCGCCTCGTCGGCTACACCATCTCGCCGCTGCTCTGGAAGAAGATCGCCCCGCGCCTCTCGGCCGGGCGCGTGCAGTCGGTCGCCGTGCGGCTCCTCGTCGAGCGCGAGGTCGAGCGGCTCGACTTCGTCTCGGCCGCCTACTGGGACCTCGCCGCCACGCTGGTGAAAGACGGGCAGGCGTTCGAGGCGCAGATGACCCACCTCGGCGACCGGCGCCTCGCCACCGGCCGCGACTTCGACGAGAAGACGGGCCGGCTGAAGGAGGGGGCCGACGCCCTCGTGCTGGGGGAGGCCGAGGCGAAGGCGCTCGCCCCCCGGCTCCAGGGCGCGCCGTGGCGCGTGGCCGAGGTCGAGCAGAAGCGCGTCCGCCGCGGCCCCGCCGCCCCGTTCATCACGTCCACGCTCCAGCAGGAGGCCAACCGGAAGCTCGGCCTCCCGGCCCGCCGCGCGATGCAGGTGGCGCAGGCGCTCTACGAGGCCGGCTACATCACCTACATGCGCACCGACTCGCCCGTGCTCTCGACGGAGGCGCTGGAGGCGAGCCGCCGGGCCGTGCGCGAGCGCTACGGCGAGGAGTACCTCTCGCCCGCGCCGCGCCAGTTCTCGGCGAAGGTGCGCAACGCGCAGGAGGCCCACGAGGCCATCCGCCCCGCCGGCACCGAGATGAAGACGGCCCGCGAGCACGGCCTCTCGGGCGTCGAGGGTCAGCTCTACGACCTCGTCTGGAAGCGGACCGTCGCCAGCCAGATGGCTGAGGCCCGGCTGCTCCAGACGCGCGCCACGATCCTCGCCGCCGAGGGCACGCCCGACGAGAGCACGTTCCGCGCTTCCGGGCAGGTCGTCGAGTTCCCCGGCTTCTTCCGCGCCTACGTCGAGGGGAAGGACGACCCCGAGGCGGCGCTCGACGACCGCGACCAGCCGCTCCCGGCCCTCCAGCCCGGCGACCGGCCGGACTGCCGGACGGTGGAGGCGCTGGGCCACGAGACCAAGCCGCCGGCGCGCTACACCGACGCCACGCTCGTCCAGGCGCTCGAGCGCGACGGCATCGGGCGCCCCTCCACCTACGCCTCCATCATCGACACCATCGTAGACCGCGGCTACGTCCGCCGCGAGAAGAACCAGCTCGTCCCCACCTTCACCGCCTTCGCCACGACGACGCTGCTGCAGGAGAACTTCCGGCGCCTCGTGGACACCGGGTTCACGGCGCGGATGGAGGCGGTGCTCGACGACATCGCCGAGGGGGAGGAGCAGGCGCGCCCGTTCCTCGAGCGGTTCTACCAGGGCCCCGAGGGGCTCGAAGGCCGCGTCGAGGAGGGCCTCGACAAGATCGACGCCCGCGCCGTCTCGACGCTCCGCCACCCGAAGTGGGAGCCGTACCTCATCCGCGTCGGCAAGTTCGGCCCTTACGTCGAGGGCGCCGCCGGCGGCGAGACCACGACGGCCTCGCTCCCCGACGACGTCGCCCCCGCCGACGTGGACGCGGCCTACCTGAGCGACCTCCTCGCCGCCGGCTCCGACGAGCGCGTCCTCGGCATCCACCCCGAGGCGGACGTGCCGGTCCTCCTCAAGCAGGGCCCCTACGGCCCCTACGTCCAGCTCGGCGACGACGAGGAGGGCGGCGCCCGCGGGGCACCGAAGCCGAAGCGGACCTCGCTCCCTAAGGGGGTCGCGCCGGAGGACGTCGACCTCGGCCTCGCCGTCCGCCTCCTCACGCTCCCGCGCACGCTGGGCAACCACCCCGAGAGCGGCCAGCCCATCCGCGCGAGCATCGGCCGGTACGGGCCGTACGTCCAGCACGGCTCCACCTTCGCCTCCCTCAAGGCCGGCGACGACGTGCTGACCGTCGGGCTCGACCGCGCGCTGGAGTTGCTGGCCGCCAAGACGGGCAAGGCCGGGCCGATCCGCGTCCTCGGCGCCCACCCCGAGACGGGACAGCCGGTGGAGGTCTACGAGGGCCGCTACGGCCCCTACGTCAAGCACCAGAAGACCAACGCGACGATCCCCAAGGACAGCGACCCGCAGGCGATCACGCTGGAGGAGGCCGTCGCGCTCGTGGACGAGAAGGCGAAGAAGGGGAAGGGGAGCGGGCGTCGAAAGGCGGCGAAGGCATAAACGGTGGTCCGGTGGGCGTCAGGGGCGGTGCTATCTTCGGCGCCGCTCCGCCGCCTTGGCCGTCGCTCGTGCCTCCGTCGTTTTTTCCGCCGCTCCGCCCGCCGTGGCCGTATCTCGCCCTCGTGGCGGCGCTGTTCCTGTCCGCCTGGGTCGCAGCGGCGTACTTCCGGCCGGTCCCCATCAACGACGCGCTGGACTACCTCCACCAGGCGGAGAACCTCGAGGCCGGGCGGTTCTGGTACGCGGGTGACTTCGCCGAGGCCGAGGACCCGCGCCGCTACAGCCGCCGCCCACCCGGCTACGCCGCCTTCCTCGTCGCGCTGCGGGTGGTGAGCACGCACCCGCTCTGGATCGCCTTCATCCAGTCGCTCCTCGGCGTCGCGGCGTGGGTGCTGCTGTGGCACGTCCTCGTGCGGCTGGGCGGGCCGCCGCGCCCGGGGCCGCTCGTGCTCGGCCTCGCCCTCGCGCCCGCCGTCCTCCTCTACGCGCAGATGGCGATGAGCGACGTGCCGTTCATGCTTCTGGTCCTGCTGGCCTTCGAGCGGTACGTCGCGTTCGTGCAGGCGGGGCGGGTACGGGACCTCGCGTGGTCCCACGGGCTCCTCGCCCTCGGGCTGCTCGTCAAGCCGGTGCTCCTGTACGTGTGGCTCTTCACCCTCCCGCTGACGGCCTACGCGCTGTGGTGGCGCGGGGCGCGCGGCGCGCCGCTTGGAGCGGCGGCGCTGGCCCTCCTCGTCCTCGTGCCGGCGGGGGTGCTGGGGCTGGCGCACCGGACGCAGACCGGCCACTTCGAGGTGTCGAGCATTCAGACGGAGAACTTCCTGCAGCAGAACGCCGGGCGGCTGCTCGCACGGACGGGCGAGGAGGAGGTGCTGGAGGCCGTCGGGCGGCGGTCTCAGGCCCTCGCACGCTACCCCGAGCGGGCGGCGTTCGAGGCGGCGGCGGCGCGGCGGATCATCCTGGAGCGCCCGCTCGCCTACGCCGTGCTCCACCTCCAGGGCGTCGCCAACTTCTTCCTCGACCCGGGGCGCTTCGACCTCCAGGTGTTCTTCGGTCTGCCGCCGGCGGAGCCGGGGCTGATGGCCCGCTACAGCGCCGAGGGCTGGCGCGGCGTCCTCCGAGGGCTCACCGCGCTGCCGCCGCTCCAGACGGCCGTACTCCTCGCCGTCCTCGCCTGGAACGCGCTCGTGGCGGCGGCCTTCGCGTGGTGGCTGCTCCGCGGCGACGTGCCGCTGCCGGTGCGGCTGGGCGCGCTCGCACTCGTCGGCTACGTCGCCCTCGTGACGGGGCCGGTGGGGGCGGCGCGCTACCGGATGGCGGTCTACCCGCTGATGCTCCTCGCCGCGCCGTATGCGTGGGACCGCCTGCGCCGGCTACGCGCCCGTCCGGCGGCGCAGACCCCGGTGACGACGTGAGCGGGCGGGGCGCGCAGGCGAAGACGGTGCAGCGGGGCGGCGCCGTCGTCATCGGGGCCGGGCCGGCGGGGCTCACGGCGGCCTACGAGCTGCGCACGCGCACGGACCTCCCGGTGACGGTGTTCGAGGCGACGGGCGCCCTCGGCGGCATCTCGCAGACCGTCGTCTACAGGGGCAACCGGATGGACATCGGCGGGCACCGGTTCTTCTCGAAGTCGGACCGCGTGCTCGACTGGTGGCTCGCCATGATCCCGCCGGAGGCGGGCGGCGCGCAGGCCCTCGCCTACCAGGGCAAGACGACCCGGGTGGCCCTCGACGGCGGCGCGCCCATCCCGCCGGAGGCGCCCGCGTTCATGCTGCGCGAGCGCTCGTCGCGCATCTTCTTCGCCGGGCAGTTCTTCGACTACCCGATCCGGCTCACGCCCGCGACCCTCCGCAAGCTCGGTCTCCGCCGCGCCGCCCGCATCGGGGCCTCGTACCTCCGGAGCACGCTCTCCCCCTTCCGGGAGCCGCAGAACCTCGAGGAGTTCTTCATCAACCGCTTCGGGCGCGAGCTCTACGAGACGTTCTTCCGCGACTACACCGAGAAGGTGTGGGGCGCCCCCTGCTCCGAGATCCCGGCCGACTGGGGCGCGCAGCGCGTGAAGGGGCTCTCCATCGGCAGCGCCCTCAGGCACTTCGTCCGCGGCCTCGTCGGCCGCGACGGCGGCGCGCGGCAGAAAGGCACGGAGACCTCGCTCATCGAGCAGTTCCTCTACCCGCGCCGGGGGCCGGGCGAGATGTGGGAGGTCGTGGCCGCGCGCGTCGCGGGGGCGGGCGGCGCGATCCGGATGCGGCACCGCGTGGACCGGCTGCGGATGGAGGACGGGCGCGTGGCGGCGGTCGAGGCCGTCGAGGAGGAGACGGGTCGGCGCGTGCGCGTCGAGGCGCCGGACTTCGTCGTCTCGACGATGCCCCTCCGCACGCTCGTGCGGGCGCTCGTCCCGTTCGAGGCCGTGCCGAGCCGGGTGCGCGCCGTCGCCGAGGGCCTCGTCTACCGCGACTTCCTCATCGTCGGGCTGCTCCTGAAGCGGCTGGCCGGGAAGGCGCCGGGCGAGGGGCTCCTCCGCGACAACTGGATCTACATCCAGGAGCCGGGCGTGAAGGCCGGCCGCCTCCAGGTATTCAACAACTGGAGCCCCTACCTCGTGGCCGACCCCGCCACCGTCTGGGTGGGCGTCGAGTTCTTCTGCAACGAGGGCGACCCGCTCTGGGGAGAGGCCGACGAGCCGCTGATAGGCCGCGCCGTGGAGGAACTGACGCTCATCGGGCTGGCCGCGCCCGAGGACGTGCTCGACGGGACGGTCGTGCGGATGCCGAAGGCGTACCCCGCCTACACCGGCACCTACGATCGCTTCGAGGTCCTCCGGCACTGGCTCGACGGCGTCGAGAACCTCGCGCCCGTCGGCCGCAACGGGATGCACCGCTACAACAACCAGGACCACTCCATGCTCACGGCGATGACCGTCGTGGACCAACTCGTCGAGGGCCGCCGCGACCCCGCTGAGGTGTGGGCCGTCAACACGGAGCAGGAGTACCACGAGGAGAAGTGAGAAGTGAGAAAGGGTGCGGACGTTCCTTTCTCACTTCTACCTTCCCACGTCGGCCTCGCCCTCGCGGACGGAGGCGAGGATGTTGAGGTAGCTCCCGTAGCGCTCGGGCGAGATGGCGCCCTCGTCCACGGCCGCGGTCACAGCGCAGCCGGGCTCGTGGTCGTGCGTGCAGTCGGGGAAGCGGCAGTGGGCGATGTAGGGGCGGAACTCGACGAAGTACCCGCCGAGCTCGGCCGGCGCCATGTCCCAGATCCCGTACTCCCGGATGCCCGGCGTGTCCACGACGTAGCCCCCCCCGGCGAGGGGGTAGAGCGTGGCGAACGTCGTCGTGTGCTTCCCCTTCTGCGTCTTCTCGCTGACCTCGCCCGTCCGCAGGCCGAGCGAGGGGTCCACCGCGTTGAGGAGCGACGACTTCCCTACGCCCGACGGCCCGGCCACCACGCTCGTCTTGCCGAGGAGCGCGGCGCGGAAGGCGCCCACGCCCTCGCCCGTCACGGCGCTCGTGAACAGGACGGGGTAGCCGAGCCCCGCGTAGAGGTTCTTCCAGAAGGCGAGGGCCTCCTGCGCGCGCGGCTGCCCCGCGAGGAGGTCCGCCTTGTTGACGACGAGGCCGGCGTCGAGGTGGTACGCCTCGGCCATGACGAGGAGGCGGTCTACGAAGCCGGCGTTGAACTTCGGCTTGAACGCCGACTGCACGCACCACGCCGCGTCCACGTTGGCCGCGATCACGTGCTCCTTGCCGACGCGGCGGCCGGCGGCGCGGCGGCTGAGTTGGTTCCGCCGCGGCTGGATCTCCGTGATGAGGCCGGTGCCGTCGTCCTCCATCCGCAGCGTCACCCGGTCGCCGACGGCGATGGGGTTCGTCTCGTCGAGCTCCTCGGCGTCGAGGCGGAAGCGGCCCCGCGCGCGCGCCTGCACGGGCTCGGCGGCGCCGTCGGGCTGGACGGTGTACCAGCTCCCCGTCGAGCGGACGACGGTCCCCTCGGCGGCCTCGGCGCCCTCGGGCGGTGGCGGCGACATAGGCGTGAAACTCGCTCCCCGGGGCTCCGTCCAACCGGGCGCGGCCGACGAGGGCCGCCGCTAACCCCGGACGACCATGAATGAGACCGAAGCCAAGACCGACCCCCGCTACGAGCACGTGCGCGAGGCGTTCGCCCGGCTGGACACCCAAGATAAAGCGGCCTTCGTGCTGGAGGCGACGTTCGAGACCGTCGGCCAGGCCCTCCGCGACGTCGGCCAGAGCGTCGGCGACGTGATCGAGAAGGTCGGCCGGGAGGACTTCTTCGAGGACCTCTTCGGCCGTCGCCGCGCCAAGGACGCCGAGGCGGCCCCGTCGCCCGGCGCGGCCGAGTCGCCGACCTCCTCCGGCGCCCGCACCACCGGCTCCCGCCGGACGGGCAAGTCGCCCGGCACGCCGGGCGAGGGGGAGACGCCGCCCGCCGCATGAGCACGCCCCCGGACCCGCATGTCGAAGATCCCGCTCGCGGGGAGGACTGGGCCGTCCGCTTCGAGCAGGCCGGCCCGCTGGGCCGCGCCAAGCTGCTCGCCGGCGGCGCCGTGCGGCTGACGGCCAACCTCATCGACCGCGCGCTCGACCGCGCCGCCACCACGGCGGCCGAGGCCGAGCGCGCGTTCCGCCGCGAGGTCGACCCCAACGTCTCCGACGCCAAGATCCTCGAGGAGGTCGAGGAGCGGCGCCGGCGGCGGTAGCCGCGGCGCTACGCGGCGAGCGCGCGGCCGACCGCGACCCCGGCCATGCGCGGGTGCAGCACGCGCGCCACGAGCGGGCGCCCGTCGCGGGTCGTCGTCACCTCGGCGTCGAGGAGGCCGGCCTCGACCATGCCGAGGACGAGGGCGTGCCCGAGCCGCGAGGTGTCGGCGAGGCCCTCGCCCAGCTCCGGCCGCAGCCAGCGCGCGGCGAGCCGGTTGATGTCCACCCAGCCGAGCCGGCCGAAGGGGGCCTCCGAGGCGGCGGTGAGCACCTCGAGCACGAAGTCGGTGGCGAAGGGGGAGGCGGCGGAGAGCGGGGCTTCGGAACGGGCGTCGGGCATGGCGCGGAGGGGGTGAGGTGCGCGGACGCCCGCAAGTTGCACCCGGGGGGGTGTCAGGGTGTGTCACAGGTCTGAAAGTCGCAGGTCGAAAGTCAGCGGACCTTCGACCTTCGACCTTCAGACCGGAACGATCACGTCATCACCGGCTCCTCGACGACGGTGCCGCCGTCGTCCACGGGCGCGGGGGGGCGGTAGAGCCGCTTCTCGCCGTCGGGCACGGCGAAGTAGGCGGCGGGGTCCACGCGCGGCTCCTTCTCCAGCAGGAGGTCGAGCGCCTCGTCGATGCGCTGGACGTACCGCATCGTGAGCCCCTCGACGGCCTCGGCCTTGACCTCCTCGACGTCCTTCTCGTTCTTCTGCGGGAGGACGACGGTCTCGAGGCCGGCCCGCTTCGCCGCCAGCACCTTCTCCTTGATCCCGCCGACGGGCAGCACGAGCCCGCGCAGCGTGATCTCCCCCGTCATGGCGACGGTGTGGCGGACGCACCGCTGGGTGTAGATGCTCGCCAGCGCCGCCACCATCGCCACGCCCGCGCTCGGGCCGTCCTTCGGCACGGCGCCGGCGGGGACGTGGACGTGGACGTCCCAGTAGCGGAAGGCGTCGTGGGGGATGCCGAGGTCCTCGGCGTGCGCCTTCACCCACGAGAACGCCGCCTGCGCGCTCTCGCGCATCACGTCGCCGAGCTTGCCCGTGAGCACCATGCGCCCGGAGCCCCGGCTCACGCTCGCCTCGATGAACAGGATGTCGCCGCCGACGGGCGTCCACGCCAGCCCCGTCGCCACGCCCGGCACCTCCGTCCGCTCGGCCACCTCGTTGAAGAACTTCCGCGCGCCGAGGTAGTCGTCGATGGCGTCGGCCTCGACGGTCTCGTGCTCGGTCTCGCCGCGGGCCACCTTCACGGCGACGCCGCGGGCGACGGCGCCGATCTCCCGTTCGAGCTGGCGCACGCCGCTCTCGCGGGTGTACCCCTCGATGATGAGCGTGAGCGCCTCGTCGGTGATGGCGAACTGGTCCTCCTTGAGCCCGTTGCGCTCGACCTGGCGGGGGACGAGGTACTGCTTCGCGATGGCGAGCTTCTCGTCCGGGGTGTACCCCGTGATCTCGATCATCTCCATGCGGTCGCGGAGCGGCGGCGGGATGGTCTCGAGGTAGTTGGCCGTCGCGATGAAGAGGACCTTCGAGAGGTCGTAGTCGAGCTCGAGGTAGTGGTCGTTGAAGGTGTCGTTCTGCTCGGGGTCGAGGACCTCGAGGAGGGCGCTGGAGGGGTCGCCGCGGAAGTCGGTCCCCAGCTTGTCGACCTCGTCGAGCATGAAGACGGGGTTCGAGGTGCCGGCCTTCCGGAGGCCCTGGATGATGCGGCCGGGGAGGGCGCCGATGTAGGTCCGCCGGTGGCCGCGGATCTCGGCCTCGTCGCGGACGCCGCCGAGCGAGATGCGGTGGAACTCGCGCCCGAGCGCGCGGGCGATGGACTTCCCGAGGCTCGTCTTCCCGACGCCGGGGGGGCCGTAGAACAGGAGGATGGGCGCCTTCATGTCGCCCTTCAGCTTGAGGACGGCGAGGTACTCGAGGATCCGCTTCTTCACGTCCTCGAGCCCGTAGTGGTCCTCGTCGAGGACCTCCTCGGCGCGGGCGATGTCGAGGTGGTCCTCGGAGACGTAGCCCCAGGGGAGGTCGAGGATGGTCTCGATGTAGTTCCTGGTGACGCCGTACTCGGGGCTGGCGGGGTTGGTGCGGGCCAGCTTCGTGAGCTCCTTCTCCAGCGTCTCCTCGACGTAGTCCGGGAGGAACGCGGCCTTCTCCTCCATCCGCTCCCGCAGCTCCTCGGCCTCGGCCGCGCCGCCCTCGCTCTCGCCGAGCTCCTCCTGGATCGCCTTCATCTGCTGGCGGAGCAGGAACTCCCGCTGCTGCTGGTCCACGTCCGTCTTCACCTTCGAGCGGATCTCCTCGGAGATCTGGAGGACGCGGATCTCCTGCTCGAGGTGGGTGAGCACGAGGCTGGCGCGGTCGAGGAGGGGCCGCGTCTCGAGCAGCGCCTGCTTCTGCGCGACGTCGATCTGGAGGTTCGACGCGATGAAGTGGATGAGGAACCCGGGGCTCTCGATGTTCTGGATCGCGTAGGCCGCCTCGCTGGGGAGGTTCGGGCTCATGTTGACGATCTGGATCGCGAGCTCCTTGATGCTCCGGACGCGGCCCGTCAACTCGGCCGAGGCCTCGGACGAGTCGTCGGGCTCTGTCTCGTCGATGGCCGCCACCTCGGCGCGGAGGTAGGGGTCCTGCTGCGTGAACGCCTGCACCTCGAACCGCCGCTTCCCCTGGATCACGATGCTCACGCTCCCGTCGGGCATCTTGATGAGCTTGAGGATGCTGGCGGCGGTGCCGACGCGGTAGAGGTCGTCCGGGCCGGGGTTCTCCGTCTCGGCGCTCTTCTGCGCGATGACGCCGACGAGGCGGTCGCCGGCGTAGGCGTCCCTGACCAACTTGAGGCTGGCGTCGCGGCCGACGGTGATGGGGAGGACGACGCCGGGGAAGAGGACGGTGTTGCGGAGGGTGAGGATGGGGAGCGACGGGGGCAGGCTCGCCTCGTGCATCTGCCGCTCCTCGTCGGGCGTGAGGAGGGGGATGCTCTGCTCGGGGT
>DATGQT010000194.1:0-9347 GCA_035304085.1 Rubricoccaceae bacterium | reverse complement strand
CGCTCCGCCTGCTCCTGACGGTCAACGTCGGGCTCTACGTGCTGTGGGTGCTCCTCACGATCTTCGGGCTGGGCGGGCTGCTCGTGTGGCTGGCGCTGGAGCCGGCGCCGGCGGCGGTCCTCGCGCGGCCGTGGACCCCGCTCACGTACACCTTCGCCAACCTCTACCCCGGCTTCTTCGGCCTCCTCTCGTTCGCCTTCGCCATGCTGTGGCTGAACTGGATGGGGCGCGACTACGAGGAGACGTACGGGAGCTACCGGCTCTTCGGGCTGTACGTGCTCGCGGCCCTCTTCGGCGCGGCCGTGGCCGTGGGGCTGGCGGCGGCGTCGGGGCCGTTCGGGCACCCGCTCTACTTCGGGGCGTGGGGGCCGGTGACGGCCGTGCTCTGCGCGCTCGCCACGCTCCAGCCCAACCGGGGCATCGGGCTGTTCCTGCTCGGGGTCGTCCCGCTGAAGTGGATCGCCATCGGGTTCGTCGTGCTCGACCTCGCCTTCGTGCAGGACCCGACGCACCTGGCGGCGGCGCTGTTCGGGTTCGCGTTCGCGAAGGCGCAGCAGGGCGGGGTGGACCTCGCGGCCTGGGCGCGCCCCCTCTTCCGGCGGGCCGCGCGCGGCTACGGCGCCTACGGGGGCGCCTACGGCGGGGTGCCGAAGGGGCCCTCGGTGGGGACGCGGGTGAAGAAGCTCCTCGTGCGGGAGTCGCCGGAGGAGCGGCCGCGGCGGGCGAAGGGCGGTGCGCCCTCGCCGCCCCGGAGCGCGAGCGGCACCGGCGGCGGCCGGCCCGCCGGGCAGGACGAGGTGGACCGCATCCTCGACAAGATCCTCGCGGACGGGTTCGCGTCGCTGACGGACGAAGAGAAGCGGATCCTCGATGAAGCCAGCCGTCGCCCCTGAGGCCCCGAGGCCTGCGGCGCCGGCGGCGTCCGCGGCGCGGCCGGCCGTCCGGGCGCGTCCGCGGCGGTGGCACCGCGTCGGGCGCGCGCTGTGGCTGGCGTTTCTCGCCCTCGACGTGCCCCTGTTGCTGGCCGTGGCGGGGGGGCTGTCGGCGGCGTACCTCGCGCCGTGGTGGGTGCAGCTGCTCGGCGTCGCGCTCCCGTACCTGACGTGGGTGCTGGGCGTGGCCGCGGTCGTCCCGCTGGCCGCGCGGCGGTGGGGCTGGTTCGCCGTCCACCTCGTCTTCCTCGGCGCCGTCGCGTGGCGGGCGTACCCGCCGGAGCGGCTGGCCGGGCCGCCCCCGCCTGCCGAGGGCGACCTCGTCATGATGACGTTCAACGTCCCGCTGTCCGGCCCGAGCCGGGAGGCGCTGAGCGACTCGCTCGTGGCGCTGGTGGCGCGGGAGCGGCCGGACGTGCTGGCGCTCCAGGAGGTGGTGGCGTTCGCCGGGCGGCGGCCCCTCCGCCACGCCGCCCACGTCGAGGCCGTGGTGGCGGCGCTGCCCTACACGCTCGTCGGGCCCCCGCGCCCGGCGCGGGGGGAGCCCGATCCGATCCGGGTGAGCGCCGTGCCCGTCCTCGTCCACGACGAGGCCGAGGCGTTCGCGGTGGTCGAGCGGCAGGTGATCCCGCTCGGGAGCGGCGCCGAGGGCGACGAGCCGTCGTCGGCCACCCGCACGCGCTTCCGGTGGCGGGGCCGCGAGGGCGTCCTCTACAACGTCCACCTCCGCTCCTTCGGCGACGAGAAGCCGTGGGAGGACCGGATCCGCCTCCTCGAGCCGACGACGTGGCTCCCCTACCTCCGCCGCTACCGCGACGCCTTCCGCGCCCGCGCCGCCGACGTCGAGCAGCTCAGGGCCGCGATCGAGGCCGAGGCGCTCCCCGTCCTCATCGCTGGCGACTTCAACGGGACGGCGGACAACTGGGTGTACCGGCGGCTCCGGGGGGACCGCCGCGACGCGTTCCTCGTCGCCGGCGCCGGCGCGGGGTACACCTACCGGGCCGACCGGCCGGTCGTCCGCATCGACTTCGTGCTGGTGGACGAGGCGTGGGACGTGACGGCGGCGGAGGTGCCGGCGGTGGGGTTCTCGGACCACCGCCCGCTCGTGGTGCGGCTCCGCTGGGCCGAGGAGCGGAAGCCGTAGTTTCTCCGGCGAGGTGCGCGGGGCCGTGCGCCTCGCCGCGCGCGACGTTCGGTCTCGCAACCTCGTACGCCCGGGGGCGTGCATGGAGGCGTCGCCCCCGGCGAGCCGCCCCGTCTCCGCCCTCGCTCCCCTCATGCCCCCACACTCGCCCGACTCCGCCCCGCGACGCGCCCGCCTCGGGCCGCGCCGCTGCGCGCGGGCGGCGTGGTTGGCGCGGCTGACGCCGCTCGAACGGACGGCCGCCTGAGCGCGGCCCGCCCTTGCGGGCCGCCCGGCGTGGACCGGCTGGCCTCCCTGGCGCCGTGAGGCGCCGGCTGCCGACCTTTCCCCGGCCCCGCAGCACCGGATCGTTTGGAACTCGACCTCCTCAACCTCCTCCTCGTCCTCCTCGTCGCCTGGCTGGCCGGCGTGGTCACCAGCCGGCTCGGCTACCCCGCCGTGCTCGGGGAGCTGCTGGCGGGGATCGTGCTGGGGCCGCCGCTGCTCGGCTTCCTCGAAGGGGGCGAGGCGCTGGCGGTGCTGGCCGAGGTGGGCCTCCTCCTGATGATGCTCTACATCGGGATGGAGATCGACCCGGGCGAGCTGGGGCGGGCCTCGACGGGCGGCCTCCTCGCCGCCCTCGGCGGCTTCGCCACGCCGTTCGTGCTGTGCTACTTCCTCGCCGTCTATGGCGCAGGGCTCTCGCCCATGGGGGGCGTCTTCATCGGCACGGCCGCGGGCGTGACGAGCCTGGTGACGAAGAGCCGCATCCTCGTGGACCTCCACCTCCTCGACACCCGCGTCGCCCACGTGATGATGGCCGGCGCCCTCGTGGCCGACACCCTCTCGCTCGTCATCTTCGCCGGCGTCATCGGCGTGGCCGAGGTGGGGCGGTTCGAGCCGGGCGCGCTGGCGCTGGTGGCGGCACAGGCCGTGGGCTTCTTCGCCGCGGCGGCCCTCGTGGGGACGGTGGCCGTGCCGTGGCTGATGCGCCGGCTCGCGGAGGCGAAGCTCGGGCGGACGGCCCTCTTCACGGCGCTCGTCCTCGTGACGCTCGTCTACGCCGAGGCCGCCCACCTCGTCGGCCTCCACGGCATCCTGGGGGCCTTCCTCGCCGGGCTCTTCCTCCGCGAGGGCGTCCTCGGCCGCTCCGTCTCGAAGGAGCTCATGGGGCTCGTCCACGACGTCTCGCTCGGCTTCCTCGCCCCCGTCTTCTTCGTCACCGCCGGCTTCGCCGTCACCCTCGACGTGTTCCAGACGGACCTCCCGCTGCTCCTCGGCCTCATCGGGCTGGCGAGCGTCGGCAAGGTCGTCGGCACGGTGGCGTTCTACCTCATGACGGGGCACGGGTGGCGCGAGGGGATGGTGATCGGGATGGGGATGAACGGGCGCGGTGCCGTCGAGATCATCATCGCGCAGGTGGCCCTCACGCTCGGGCTCATCACGGCCGAGGTGTTCTCGATGCTCGTGTTCATGGCCATCGCCACGACGGCCCTCGTGCCGGTGACGCTGAAGTGGGGGGTGGAGTGGCTGCGGCGGCGCGGCGAGCTGGTGCGCTCGGGCGAGGACCGCGCCGGCGTACTCGTCGTGGGTGCCGGGCCGGTGGCGCGGCGGCTGGCGCGGGCGCTCGTGGACGGCGGCGCGGCGAAGGTCACGCTCGTGGACTCCAGCGCCGCCAACGTCGCCGCCGCCCGGGAGGAGGAGCTGGCGGCCGTGCAGGGGAACGCGCTCGACGAGCGGGTGCTGGCCGAGGCCGGCGCCGCGCACGCGCGCCACGTCCTCTCCGTCACGTCCAACGGCGAGGTCAACGCGCTCGTGGCGCAGGTGGCCCGGCAGGTGTTCCTCGTGCCCGAGGTCCACGTCCTCCACATCGCCGCCGGCGCCTCGGCCCACGCCGCGCTGCTGGAGCACCTCGGCGCCACCACCCTCTTCGGCGGGGCCGTGCCGGTGAACGAGTGGGCGTACCTCCTGGAGCAGGAGCGCGCGCTGCGCCGCCGCGTTGCGGTGACGGAGCGCGAGGGGGCCGAGGCCCTCTTCCACCGGCTCCAGCAGGAGGGGACGCACCTCCCCCTGGCCGTCCACCGCGGCGAGACGGCCGTCCCCTTCCACAGCGGCCTGGTGCTGGAGCCGGGCGACGCCGTCGTCGTGCTCGAGGCCGTCCCCGCCGCCGAGGCCGCCCACGACCGCTTCGACGACGTCGCCGAGACGTGCCCGGTGCTCGAGCTCGACGGGCCGATGACGCTGACGGACCTCGCGCAGCACGCCGCGTGCGCGCTCGCGCCGGTGCTCGGGTTGCCGGCCTCGGAGGTGGCCGAGCGGATGGTGAGCCGGGAGGTGCAGAGCAGCACCGTCGTCTTCCCGGGGCTGGCCGTGCCGCACCTGCGGGTCGAGCGGCCGGGCACGTTCGCCCTCGTCGTGGCGCGCTGCCGCGCGGGCGTCGCCTTCCCGAGCCACGACGCCCCCGTCGTCGCCGCGTTCTGCCTGGCGACGTCGGACGACCAGAGGCACCTCCACCTCCGCGCCCTCGCCGCCATCGCCGCCGTCGCCCAGCAGCCGGCGTTCGAGCGCCGCTGGATGGAGGCGCCGGGCGAGGAGGCCCTCCGCGACCTCCTCCTGCAGGCCGAGCGCCGCCGCGAGGCCCCCTCGCCCGTCGACGATTGAGCCGTCGACGGATCGGAGTCGTCCCGCCCCGGCCCTCCCGGAGGGGGCACCCGCCGTAGGGCCCGACGCCCCGCTGCGCGCGTCGCTGGGAGGCGGGCACTTGCGGGTCGGGAGACGGGCGTAGCTTCGCGCGCCCGCGGACCCGCCCTGCCCCTCATGCTCCTCGCCACCGAGCTGCCCTTCCTCGGAGAACTCGCCGCCCTCTTCGGGGCGGCCGTGGCCGTGGCCTACCTCGCCTACCGCGTGCGCCTCGTGCCCATCGCCGGGTTCCTGCTGGCGGGCGTGTTCCTCGGGCC
Organism: Rubricoccaceae bacterium; assembly: GCA_035304085.1. GTDB lineage: Bacteria > Bacteroidota > Rhodothermia > Rhodothermales > Rubricoccaceae > DATGQT01. Next base: position 4,335 of record DATGQT010000194.1, on the reverse strand, counting down.
GAGCGTGCTGGGGGCGGTGGACGACGCCGAGCTCGTCCGGCAGGCGGCCGAGGTGGGCGTGATCCTGCTGCTGTTCACCATCGGCGTCGAGTTCAGCCTGGCGAAGCTGCTGCGGATCCGGCGGCTGATCCTCGGCGGCGGCGGCCTCCAGATGGGCCTCACCGTCGTCGCCGTGACGGGGGCGATGGTCCTGCTCGGGGTGAGGCTGCAGGACAGCCTCTTCACCGGCGAGCTCGTCGCCCTCTCGTCCACGGCCGTCGTCCTCGGCCTCCTCGGCGACCGCGGCGAGACCGACACGCCGACGGGGCAGGTGGCCCTCGGCATCCTCATCTTCCAGGACCTCGCCATCGTGCTGATGGTGATGCTGCTGCCGATCCTCGCGGGCCGGGCCGGCTCGCCGGGCGAGATCGCGTGGGCGCTCGGGAAGGCCGTGCTCATCGTGGCCGCCGTGCTCGTGGGCGCCCGCCGCGTCGTGCCGCCGATCCTGGAGGCCATCGCGCGGACGCGCCGGCAGGAGCTGTTCCTCCTGACCGTCCTCGCCCTCTGCCTCGGGACGGCCTGGGCCACCAGCCTCGCCGGCGTCAGCCTCGCCCTCGGCGCGTTCCTCGCCGGCCTCCTCGTCTCCGAGAGCCCCTACAGCCACCACGCCCTCTCCGAGGTCCTCCCCCTGCAGTCCGTCTTCGCCGCCGTCTTCTTCGTCTCCATCGGGATGCTCCTCGACGTGGGGTTCCTCGTGGAGCACCTGCCGCTGGTGCTCGGCGCGGCCGCCGTCGTGCTGCTGCTGAAGCTCGCCGTGACCGGCGGGAGCGTGGCCGTCCTGGGCTACCCGGTGCGGACGGCGACGCAGTCGGGGCTGGCGCTGGCGCAGATCGGGGAGTTCTCGTTCGTGCTCGCCGTCTCCGGCGCGGCGCTCGGGCTGACGCCCGGCGGCCTCGGCGAGACCGGCGAGCAGGCGTTCATCGCCGTGGCCGTGCTGCTGATGATGGCGACGCCGATGCAGGTGGCGGTCGGCCCGCGCGTGGGCGGGTGGCTGGAGCGGCGGCTGCCGGTGTGGGCGGCGGCGGAGGCCGCGGCGGAGGCGGAGGGGCTGGAGGACCACGTCGTCGTGGTGGGCTACGGGCCGGCGGGGCGCCGGCTGGCGCAGGTGATGCAGAACACGGGCATCCCGTTCGTGGTGGTGGACCTCAACCCGCGCGCCATCGACGAGGCGCAGGCGGCCGGCTACCACGCCCTCTACGGCGACGCCACGCGCCAGCACCTCCTCGACGAGGTGGCGCTCATGCGGGCGAAGCTCCTCGTCGTCGCCATCAACGACCCGCCGGCCGTCGAGCGGATCACGCGGATCGCGCGGGGGCAGAACCCCACGCTCACCATCGTCGCGCGCGCGCGCTACCTCGCGCACGTGGACGCCCTGACGAGGGCCGGGGCCGACATCGTGGTGCCCGAGGAGCTCGAGGCGGCCGTCCGCCTGTTCACGCACGTCCTCCAGGCCTACCTCATCCCGCCGGCCGAGGTCGAGCGCCAGGTGGGCCTCATCCGCGCCGACGACTACGGCGCGCTGCGGGGGAGCATCCACGAGGCGCACCTCATGGTGCTCCAGGGGCTCGACGAGGAGGGCCTCCACACCCGCGCCGTGGCCGTGCGCGACGGGGCCGCGGCGGCCGGCAGGACGCTGGCCGAGCTGGCGCTCCGGCAGCGCCACGGGATCACCGTCGTGGCCGTCCGCCGCGGGCGGCAGACGCTGGCCAGCCCCGCCGGCGACTTCCGCGTCGAGCCGGGGGACCGCCTCGTGCTCATCGGGCTGGCCGAGGCGTTCGCCGCGAGCGCGCCGCTGTTCCGGCCGGGTGAGGCCGGGTGATGCCGCCGCACGTGTACCTTGTACCCCGTGACGCACCCCCCGGAAATCCAGCTGCTCCTCGACGGGCTCCGCCGCCGGCTGAACGGCCTCTACGGAGACCGGCTCGTCCGCCTCGTGCTCTACGGGAGCCACGCGCGTGGCGACGCCCGTCCCGGTTCCGACGTCGACGTAGCGCTCGTGCTCCGAGGGCCCGTCGACGCAGCCGACGAGATCGACCGGACGGCAGCCGTGGTGGCCGACGTGGTCCTCGATCATGGCCACTTCGTGTCCGTCTACCCCATCTCCGAGGAGGACTACGAGGCAGCGAGCCGGGCTATCATCCGCGCGGTTCGGGCCGAGGGGGTGCCGGCATGACGGCGCCCGAGAAGTTGCTGCGCCGCTCGTGCGGCGCTGGGTACGCGCGGCTCCGAACCTCGGACGCACGCGGGCGTGGTCGCGGAGTTCGGCCGGATCTTCGTGAGGACCGGAGAAGTCACCCACGTCCATCTCGCGGCGTTGGGCCGAGCGCTCAACGATCGGCTGCTCGCGGAGTGCTGCTCGCGGAGTATGACGAGGATCTGACGTTCTCTGCGGAGCAGGCCGAACGGGTCCGTGTCTCGGCCGAGGCATTCGTTGGAGCCGTCCGAGTCTTGCTCGGTCTCACGGGCGACCGATGAAGGTCACCGCCTCGTGCTCATCGGGCTGGCCGAGGCGTTCGCCGCGAGCGCGCCGCTGTTCCGGCCGGGGGAGGCCGGGTGATTTGCACGTGAGGAACGAAGGGGCGGGCGCCGGCCGTTTGTAGCTTCGTCCTCCACCGCACCGTCCCGCCATGCCTCGCCTGCCGTCCCTGCTCACCGCGCTCCTGCTCGCCGTGGTCGCCGCGCCGGACGCCGGCGCCCAGCCCAACCGGCTCTACAACCAGGAGGAGGTCGGGGAGCTCCTCTACGCCGTCGAGAGCGACCTCGAGACGCTGCCGGAGGTGACGTACCGCTACTACGTCCTGGAGCACCCCACGAACAACTCCGTCTTCGCCCGCGCCCGCCTCTACAAGGAGGTCGGCGACGGCGACGTCTACGCCGGTCGGCAGCGGCTCGGCGTCGTCGAGTTCTTCAACTACGTCCGCGTGCGCCACCTCTCGATCGGCGACACGCTCGTGATGCCGAGCCACCTCGACCTCGACCACCGGGCGTATGCGCCGTTCCCGCGCTACTACCCCGGCGCGAACGAGCTCGACAAGCTGTTCATCATCCACAAGGGCGTCCAGGCGTGGGCCGCTTACGAGCACGGGCGGCTCAAGCGGTGGGGCCTCGTCAACACCGGCGCGCCGGGGTACCGCACGCCCTCCGGCCGATTCAACTTCAACTGGCAGCAGCTCGAGCGCGTCTCGAGCGAGAGCCCGCCCGGTGAGGAGTGGCTGATGCGGTGGGTGTTCAATTTCGAGAACGAGCGGGGCATCCACATCCACCAGTACTCCATGCCGTCGGGTGGCCCCGCCAGCCACGGGTGCGTCCGCCTCATCACCGCCGACGCGCGGTGGATCTACGGCTGGGCCGACCCGTGGGTGACGACGAACGGGCGCGGCGCCATAGGGGGCCGGATCCTGAAGCAGGGCACGATGGTGCTCGTCCTCGGCGAGGAGCCGCCGGGCCGGCCGCGCGTGTTCGAGCACACCCCCGTCGGCCCCGTCCGCCGCGTCGTCGAGCTGCCCGAGGACCCGTGGAGCGTGCCGCCGGGCTCGGCCCAGCAGCGCGCCTGGGACCGCCGCCGCTCCTGAGCCATGCGCCTCGCCTCCCGCCTCGCGCTCCTCGCAGCGCTCCTCCTCGCCGCCGGCGCCGACGCCCAGACGCGCCGGCTCTACAACCAGGACGCCCTCGCCGAGCTCCTCTACGCCGTCGAGGGCGACCTCGACGCGCTCCCGGAGGTGACGTACCGCTACTACGTCCTGGAGCACCCGTCGGGCAACTCCGTCTTCGCCCGCGCGGCGCTCTACAGGATGGTGGGCGACGGCGACATCGAGGCGGGGAAGGAGAGGCTAGGCATGGTCGAGTTCTTCAACCGCGTCAGCGTCAACGAGCTCTCGGTCGGCGACACGCTCATCCTCCCGAGCCACCTCGGCCTCGACCACCGCGCCTACGCCCCGTTCCCGCGGCACTACGCGGGGGCGGACTCCCTCGACAAGCTGTTCATCATCCACAAGGGCGTCCAGGCGTGGGCCGCTTACGAGCACGGGCGGCTCCGGCGCTGGGGCCTCGTCAACACCGGCGCGCGGGGGTCCCGTACGCCGGCGGGCCGGTTCAACTTCAACTGGAAGGAGGAGCGCCGCGTCTCGACGCTCAGCCCGCCCGGCGAGACGTGGTTGATGCGCTACGTCTTCAACTTCGACCACGCGCGCGGCATCCACGTCCACCAGTACCAGATGCCGACGGGGGAGCCGGCCAGCCACGGGTGCGTCCGCCTCATCCTGGAGGACGCGCAGTGGATCTACGGCTGGGCCGACC
>DATGQT010000193.1:0-14585 GCA_035304085.1 Rubricoccaceae bacterium | reverse complement strand
CGCCTCGATGAGGGGGAGCGGGAGGACGTCGGCGCGGGCGCGCTCGACGTTGAGCGCGGCGGCCTCGTCGCCGACGGTGGCCTCGCGGAGGTCGAGGCTCCGGGCGAGGCCGAGGCGGATGGCCTCGTCGAACGTGATGACCTGCTGCGCGACAGCGGGGAAGGCGAGGAGGGCGAGGGCGACAACGAGGCTGGCGCGGGGGATCAGCCGCATGAATCCAGGCGGTGGCGGTGGGGACTCGGGGGCCTTTGACGGGCGCGCCCTGTCGTTGTTACACCGCTGTGCCCGTCGGCGGTCATAGGAAGCGTCAACCCGATTCCCTCTTGGAGGGGACCATTGCATCGAACCGCTCGGGCAGATCGCGGAACGGGTGCAGCCCTTCCAGGGCCGGCGAAGCCGATGCACGGTCCCACGTAATGGGACCGATCCGCGTCGCCACGTCCACCTCCCCGAGCGCCGCGTCGAGGAGCACGAAGAGCGCGGCGACCATCCCCTCGTCCTCGGGGTCGAGCCCGCCGGACACGTACAGGTCGAGGGCGACTGTGCCGGGGGCATGCGGCCTCAGCCGGAACCATACGTCGGCGCTCCGCACCCGCCGGTTGCCGGGCAGCTCGACAGTGGCCTCGGCTCCCCTGCGCGGCTTGAACGCGACAACGCGCCAGCCGGGCAGCGACGGAGCCGCTTCGGCCAGCGCCCGCACGGTCCCGAACGCCGCCTTGATCCCGCCGGCCGAGAGGAGCAGTTCGCCCGTACTGTCGTCGGCGATCCCGACCTCGCAGACGAGGTCGGGATGCACGTACCGCAGCCGCGCGAAGAGCTGGTCGTAGAGGGCCGGCTCCGGGAGGGGTTCCCGTAGGGTGTCGGCGTGCTCGGCAAACCATCTCCAGAAGGCGCGGACGGAGCCGGGGGAGGGCCGGTGCATGGGAATGTCTCGTCTTGGAAGCGGATACTGCGGATTGCTTTTCCTCGTGTCGCCGGCGACATTACGGTGATGCCTGGTCATGCACCTTCCTCTTCCTCCGCCATGTCGTCATCTGCCCCCTTCCAAATCGCACGCGTTGCGAAGCGGTTCCGCTGGGAAGCCGCACACCGGCTGCCCTACCACGACGGCGCCTGCTCCCACCTCCACGGCCACTCGTACCGCATGACCGTGGAAGTCGAGGGCGTCGTGGACGATGGCGGGATGGTGCTCGACTTCCAGGCGATCAAGAAGCTGGTGTCCCCGCTCGTCGAGGTTTGGGACCACGCCACGCTCGTGGCGGCGCACGACGTCGAGCTCCTCGGGGTCGTGCGGCAGACCGGGTGGAAGCACTTCGTCTTCCCTGCCGACACGACCTCGGAACACCTCGCCGCATTCGTGGCGGACCACCTCCGCTCGGAGGGCAACGATGTGCTCCGCCGTGCGGGGGTACGACGCGTGCGGGTGCGGCTGGCTGAGACGGAGACGTGCTACGCCGAGGTGGAGCGGCTCGTCCACGAGACCGCTCCGGCAGGCAACGGGGCGGAGCGCAGCGTGGAAGCGACGCCGTGAAGGGGGAGCGCCTGCTCCTCCTGAGCTGCTCGCAGCGGAAGCGGCCCGATCCCGGGCTGCTTCCAGCGTTGGAGCGCTACGACGGGCCGACCTACCGCCTCCTGCGGAAGCATCGCCGCGAGGGCGGCGAGACGCCCGCGGTGTGGGTGCTCTCAGCGGAGCACGGGCTGATCCCGGCTGAACAGCTCATCCCCAGCTACGACCGGCGGATGACGCCAGCACGCGCTCGAGCGCTTCGGCCTCAGGTATCCGCAACCCTCGACGCGTTGGCAGGCGAAGGGGTCACCGAGGCGCTGGTGTGCGCAGGAAAGACTTATGCAGCGGCGCTGGGGGATGTGGGCGGACACCTACGCTGCCCCCTCACCTACGCCGACGGCTCGATGGGCCGGCAACTCGCCGTGCTCCACGACTGGCTCTATGGAAGTCCACCGGAGGTGGTCGCCTCGACCTCAGTGTTGCCCGTTGTGTTCCGTGGCCGTGTGCTCGACTGCACCGCAGAGGACGTGTTGAGCCTAGCGAGGGAGAGGGCAGCGGGAGACCCTGCCGGAGCCGCTCGGTTCGCGGGTTGGTACGTGCCCGTAGATGACTACCGCGTAGCACCTAAATGGCTGCTGAGCGAGTTGACCGGCGCGCGAGTGTCTACCTTCCGCACCGATGACGCCTTGAAGGTTCTCACGCAACTGGGTGTGGAGGTGCGCCGCGCATGAACGCCGACGGGCGAGACCGGAACGTGACGGCGGAGGCCGTTAGCGCCGAGATCCAGCGACGGCCTCACGTGTTCCTCCAGCTGGCGGAGAACGCACTCACGGTGGCCGAGAACCTCCGCGGCAACTACTTCCACAACACCGCCCGGTTCATCGCAGCGCTCCGGCAGGCATCCCGGCTCGCCGAGGCCGGCCGGCGCGCCCCTGTGCTCCGGACGTTCGACGCGCGCGGGCTCTCGTGGGAGGACCTTCGCGGCGAAGTCGTCACGTTTCTCGACGGAGGAATCGGGCAGGTGCAGGTAGCGAGCCGCGTGCCGATCCTGCTGCGCGTCGGCTCCTACCAGGTGAAGACGGGCGAGCGGAATCTCGCCGAGCGCGAGCAGTTCGGTTACTACCCCGTCATCCTCGGCGACCTCGAAGGGGGCAGCAAGGAACGGAAGGACTTCGTGGACATCGTCCGCATCACGGCCGAACTGCTCGGGGGCCTAGCGGCGCTGAAGCGGACGCCGGATCTGCGGGTTCTCATGTTCCACGGCCCGCTTGTCTACCTCGTCGGCAACTACGCCGGCCACACGCCCTTCACTGAAGGGGACATAAACCGCTTCCTGGAGAGCTACGCGGCGGATGCCAAACAGGGGCGTGCCATGAAGGAGGGGTTCCTTCACGAGGCACAGATGGACATGTATCCCCAGATGGTGCCGGGGCGAGCGCACGAGCTAGCCGAGCGGAGACTGTTCGAACCGCTCGCGTGGATGGCCTACCTCTACCGCCAGTTGGTTGCGGAGGCTAGGCGCCGGCACCCCGTTCCGATCATCGCGGGCGTTGTCGAGCGGGGCACGCTCAGCGAGTTCAGCCGGAGCGTGCTGCTTGATCGGGTGTTCCAGGGCCTTCGCGGGAAAGGCAAAGTCCACTACTTCAACGAGATGTTCGGGCGGAGCGACCTCACAACACCCGACGCCCTCCTGAACCGGCTCGGCTACACCGACACGCTCCTCCTCGCGATGGTGCTCCAGCCCGGCGAGGCATCGGAGCCGTGGACGATGGGGAAGTATGCCGGGCTACGCGACACGACCCGGGAGGGGACGGGCATGGAGGTGAACGGGGAGGCATTCAAGACGCCCGTGGACTGGAGCGTGCTGGCTCCGCCGAGCCCGTTCGGGTTCCCCCGGGTGCGAGGGTGCTACGTCTGCATAAGCGAGACGACGAAGCCGGTGCGGGTGGAGGTGTTCGAGGAGCTGGGGGATGACCAGATCGTAGAGGCGGCGCGGCGCGTGTGCCTCTACAGCGCGCTACTGCCCGGCTACGGCTTCCCCGTCGGCCTCGACGTGGCCGACAAGTACGCGAAGGTGCCGGCGTGGCTGACCGATGCCTATGCCAAGCTCATCCGCCACCACCTCGGCGTAAGTCTCCAGCGCGGGGACGTCTCCGACGCCGAGATGCGACGGCTCATCGTCCAGGCCATCTACATGACGCACCGGGACTGGATCTTCCGCCCCGACGCCTGACGCGCTGGCGACACCCCTCTTCTACAGCTTAGCGACAGAACGAACGAGTCTGCTATGGAGCCCCGAGTAGAACCAAGCGCCGCCCGTGGCCTAGACGCCCAGCGTGCCCGGGTCGACTTCGTCGGCACCCTCGTCGGCGAGAGCACGAGCCGGGAGTTCCGGCTGGCCGTCGCGCGCGAGGCCGTGCGCGAGCAAGACCTCATCGCCGTGGACGTCGAACTCCAGTCCGCCGACCAGGACGGGCAGGAGGAGCGGATGCGGCTGTGGGCGAAGGTGCAGCGGATCGAGCGGATCAATCCGCTCTTCCCCGTCGAGAGCGGGCACGAGCTGGCCGAGACGCGGACGAACCCGCTCGACACGGTGCTCTCCTTCAGCCGGGAGATGGTGACGGCGGTGTGCCAGGTGCTGGGGTCAGAGCCGCTAGAGGGGAGCGGTGGGCGGCTCGATCATGTCCGCTACCCGCCCCAGCCCGCGACCCAGGCGTACCGGCCGGGGACGGAGGACCTCCAGCGCGTGGTGCTGGGGGACCTAAGGGCGAATCGCGCGCTCGACCTCGCCACCCTTTCGAACCGCCCTGGCGTGGACGTGCACGTGGACGGCCACGCCATCGTGACGCGGCACCTCGCCATCCTCGCCATGACCGGTGCCGGGAAGAGCGTAACGGCGCGGCGGGTGGTCGAGGAGCTGGCGCGGAAAGAGTACCCCATCGTCATCTTCGACCCTCACGGCGACTACACCGGGCTGGCTGACGTGCCGTCGCTCCGGGAACGGGTGCGGCGGTACTACGCCGAGTTCCCCCTCTTCGAGGAGGACGCCGAGGCCGTGGCGCAGATCGTCAACGCGCTCGGCTACGAGCTCACCGAGACGATGCGGGGGCGGTTCGACGACCTCTTCGCCGCCGCCCAGCGGTTCTACACCTCCGACCAGCCCCGCGTGGACCTCCCGCCTGAGGACGCGGATGACGCCGACCTCAACGAGATGCAGGGCCGGGTGCGTTGGCTCGCCCAGGTGACCGGCCGCGGGGACACGTTCCGGGACTTCGGCGTGCGGCCGGACCTGTGGCTCGTGGCTTCGCTGGCAGAAGCCGCGGAGACCGTGCTGCGGCTCGATGAGAATGATCCTCAACGTGCTGCCCACGAGGCGCAGCTCGACGCCTGGGGGTGGCGGCGGTTCAACCAGTACACCGGGACGGACCGCCGGACGTTCGAGGGCATCAAGAAGCGGACCTACCGTGCCGCTGCGGCCCTCCGCAACATGGAGCGGGTGAACCGCCGCGTCGCCGGTCGGGGTGGCGGCACCGTCCACGCCCTCCCCACTGACAAGGCGGAGCTCGTGGACGACGGCCAGATCAGCGTCGTCTCGCTCGCCGGCTACACGGGCGACTTCCAGGCGACCATCTACAGCCTCGTCGCTCGGCGCATCTTCGAGGCGCGTGTGCAGGGTGACCTCGCGCTGCCGGTGCTCCTCGTGCTGGAGGAGGCCCACAACTTCACGCCGGCGCGGGCGGCGACGACCGCCGAGGCTGGAGCCATCGCCATCACGAAGCAGATCGCGCAGGAGGGGCGGAAGTTCGGGGTCGGGCTCATCCTCATCAGCCAGCGGCCGTCGCGGCTCGACGAGACGACGCTCGCGATGTGCAACTCGTTCATCATCATGCGGATGGTGAACCCCGCCGACCAGCGGTTCGTGCGAACCGTCGTGGAGTCGCTCGGCGAGGACGACGCGGCGATGCTGCCGGACCTCGACGTAGGCGAGGCCATCCTCTCGGGCCAGTTCATCAACTTCCCCGTGCTGGTGCGGATCAAGAAGCCGATGTCCGAGGGCGAGCGCGAGGAAGGTGACGCCTTCGCTGACTTGGTCGAAGCGCGTAAGGCGCACCGCCAGAATCGCCAGCGGCAGGCTCAGCGGGCGCAGCGGGGGTAGACGTGGACGTCGTCGTCGGGCTCAGCCTCAAGAACCTCAAGCCACGGGTGTGGGACCGCGAGTCGGCATACCACATCGAGGGGGTGCAGGCGGTGATGGTCTCCTACGCCGACTTCGACCACTTCCGAGCACGGCGGCGGAAGGCGATGGAGGTCGGCCTCCGGGCGTTCCTGGACGTGCCGGAGGGCATCGGGGTCTACCTGGACAACGGCTCCTTCGCGTTCCACCGGAAAGGCCGGGAGGTGCCCCGCGACGAGTACCTCGCTTTCGTCAGAGCAGCGAAGCCGGACTGGTACCCCCCGCCTCAGGACTACATCCCGCTGCCCTCGATGAGCCGGGGGGAGCAGGCGGCGTGCGTGCAGAAGACGATGGCGGAGAACCTCGCCCAGCGCGAGAACGGCGTCGTGCCGGTCTTCCACGTAGGCCGCCACCTTCGCAGGTACATCCAGGAACTGCTAGCAGACGAGCACCTCGCGCAAAAGCCGAAGGTCGCCATAGGGGGAATCGTTCCGAACCTCCTCCGCGCACCGAAGGCGCTCCCCTACCGCGACGTGCTCGACGCGTTGCATCAGGCACGGCAGACCTTTGCGGGGAAGGAAGTGCATCTCTTCGGCGTCGGCGGCACGGCCACGCTACACCTCGCGGCACTCCTCAGGATGGACTCGGTGGACTCATCAGGCTGGCGCAATCGCGCGGCGCGGGGTATCGTGCAGCTCCCCGGCCGCGGCGACCGCACCGTAGCAGACCTCGGGAGCTGGCGGGGGCGCGTACCGAGCGAGGAGGAGTGGGCTATGCTTGGTGCTTGTGTGTGCCCTGCGTGTAGTCGGTACGGTCTGGAGGGCTTGAAGGAAAGCGGAGTCGACGGGTTCTGCAAGCGGGCCACGCACAACCTCTGGACGCTGCTCCAGGAAGCGGAGGAGGTCGAGAGGCACCTGACGAAGGGGCTCGACGTCTATGAGGGTTGGTACAGGGGGCACGTGGAGAACTCGATCTACGAGCCGCTGATCGCGTACGCGCTCACCTTGAGAGCTCGGGACGAGTAGCCGTGCCCGTCGTCCTCCGAGTCGGCCCCTACCGCTTCCTCATCTACCCCGGTGACCGGGGCGAGCCCATGCACGTCCACGTCAAGCGCGAGCGGATGAAGGCGAAGGTCTGGCTGGACAGCCCGCCGGGCCAGGTAGCCGTAGCGAACCCCGGCGGCTTCTCCGCCGTCGAACTGCGGCGGATCGAGCGGCTCGTGAGGGCGTATCGGCCGCAGCTAATCGAGGCGTGGCATGAGCTATTCCGTGATTGAGACGCCCCCCCAGATCGAGCGGGCGGAGGTAGGCGACGGCCGGCTGACCGTCCACCTCAGCGACGGCCGTTCATTGTCTGTCCCGCTCGGCTGGTACCCCCGCCTCGCCTTCGCCACGCCCGAGGAGCTGGCCGTGGTGGAGACGGAGGGGGAGGATCTGGAATGGCCGCTCCTGAACGAGACCATCCCGCTCCGGGCACTGCTGGAGGGTCGCCCCAGTCAGGAGGGCGCCCGGAGCCTCGCACGGTGGAAGGCGCTGATGGAGCGGCGACGGGCGCAGATCGCCCGGGGCGAGGAGCCGGAGCCGCACTACCCCACGCTGCCACTACCCGAGGGGTGGGAGGCTGAGCCCTGACCGTGCCAGGTACGCCCGCCTCTCTCCGGGCGGCCGTTCCGTCGCACGTCCCTACCTTTGCCGCCGCCGACTCTCTCCCATGTCGAGATCTCTCCTCGCCCTCCTGCTCGTCGCGGGCCTGGTCCCGGTCGCCCACGCCCAGCCGGCGCGCGACGAGGCCGGCATCGCCGCCGCCTTCGCGCGGATCGTCGCCCTCGCCCACGCCGACAACGTCGCAGCGGCCCTGCCCCTCGTCGTCTGCCCCGTCGCGGGCGAGGCCGGGGCGCTGGTGCCGGTGCCGTGCGATCCGGCGCGCCTCGACCACCGCGCGCGGGCGGAGTGGCAGCTCGCCCTCGTCCACCACCTCTTCCCCGAGGAGACCACCGCCCTCCGCCCCACCTACGCCGTCGAGCAGGAGGGGGACATGGGCTTCCACCTCCTCCTCTTCCAGGACCTCCCGGCCGCGCCCTACGCCCTCGTCTCCTTCATCGACGTGGACGGCGCGCACCTCTTCGCCGAGGTGCAGGTGGAGGAGGAGCTGACGGGCGTGCCGCCGCCGGCGTCGGTCGCGGCAGCGCTGGAGCGGCTCCTCGCGTCGGCCACCGACCCCGCGACGACCGTCGAGGCGTTCGCGCCGCTCGTCGTGGCGCGGGGGGACGACGCGGAGCGGGCCTGGCGGGCGCCCGCCGACCCCGCCCGCGAGGACGAGCGGCGCTTCGCCGCCGAGGCCCTCGACGCGGTGCGCCGCCTGGCCGGCGCCGGGGCCTACGAGCCCGCCGGCTTCGAGGTCGACTACGAGGACGAGGGGCCGTGGCACATCCTCTTCGCCCGCTTCGGCGGGTCCGAGGAGCCGGTGGCCTTCGCGTTCCTCCCCGTCGGCGGCGCGTTCCTGCTCGGCGACGTGGACGGCTGAGGCGCCCCGCCGCCGCGTTCGAGAGGCCGGGCGGGCGTGGGGTTAGCGCACAGCCGCGGTGGCACTCCGTGGACGCTCGGCGCCTGTATAGGGATCTGCCTTCAGAGGCCGTCTTGGTGGCTGATTATGAGGGCACACAGGGCTGAAAGAGAAAGCGAACGAAGTTCACGTAGACGAGGGCCCCCACGGCGGTAGCCCACCACGCTCCGCGCGCACGCCGGAGCAAAGCGCCGCGCCAGAATCCTGCATTCATTGGATGAACGATTCGTCTCTGAACTGGCCTGACGGGATTCGCGCGGTCTACGAAGGGGTACAGGCACAGCCTGCGGTCCGGGCTCACCCCATCGCCCTAACCGACGCCGCCCTGCAGACCGGCGACGGCGCCGGAGGCGGCCTGCCGGGCGTCACGGTCGGAGCAGCGGAGCCCATCGCCCTGGCGGCCGTCCCCCCCGCGGTGTGGCAGGCGGAGCTGGACCGGCAGGACCGCGTGCTCCGCGGCGCAGCCGAGGCGATGCACCTGCTGCTGACGACGCCCCGCTTCGTGCCCGCCCTCAGCCGCGCCTTCGAGGCGCTGGGGAAGGCCATCGGCGTGGACGCCATCGCGCTCTTCGAGAACCACCGGGACCCGGGCACCGGCGCCCTCCTCACGAGCCGGCGCTACGCGTGGACCCACGACGCCGCGCGAGGGCGCCGCGACGCCCCCCCGCTCCGGAGCGTCTCTTACGCCGACACCTTGCGCCGCTGGGCCGACCTCCTCGGCCGGGGCGAGGTCATCGCCGGCCCCGTCCGCGACTTCCCCGCACCCGAGCGGGCGCTGCTCCAGGCGCAGGGCGTCGTCTCCACCCTCGTCGCCCCCGTCTTCGTCGGCGGCGCGTTCTGGGGGTTCGTCGCCTTCGACGACCGCGCCGAGCCGCGGGCGTGGAGCGAGGGGGCGCGCGCGATGCTCGCCGCCGTCGGGGGCAGCATCGGCGCCGCGTACGAGCGCGAGCGGGCGGCCCGCGCGCACCGCGAGGACGAGACGCGCACGAAGCAGCTCGCCCTCGTGGCCGCCCACACCTCCACCGGCGTCATCGTCACGGGGCTGGACCGCCTCGTGGCGTGGGTGAACCCGGCCTTCGAGCGGATGAGCGGGTACGCGTCGGAGGAGGTGCTCGGGCAGCCGCTCGGGCCCTTCCTCAACGGCCCGGAGACGGAGCTCGCGGCGCTGATGGCCATGGAGTCCGCGTACCGCCGCCGCGAGGCGTTCGACGTGGAGGCGTGGAACCACCGGAAGGACGGGGCGACCTACCGCGCCCGCATCGAGGGGCGCCCGCTGGCCGACGACGCCGGCGCCTTCTGCGGGTACATGGCCGTGCTGACCGACGTGACGAAGCAGCGGCGGGCGACGGAGGCGCTCGAGCGGGCGCTCGAGCGGGAGCGCGAGCTCGGCGAGATGAAGACGCGGTTCGTCGCCATGGCCTCCCACGAGCTGAGGACCCCCCTCGCCGCCATCCAGTCCTCGGCCGAGCTCGTGGAGCGGTTCGCCCTGCGCGGGGACCCGGAGAAGGTGAGCAAGCACCTCGGGCGCGTCCGCGCGAACGTCCAGGAGATGACGGAGCTCCTCGACGACGTGCTCCTGATGGGGCGGGCGGACGGGGGCCGGCTCGCCTTCGACCCCCAGCCCATCGAGCTGGTCTCGTGGGTGCACGAGGTGGCCGAGCAGGTCCGCCTCGGCGTCGGCGCCCGGCACCACCTCGCGCTCGCCGTGCCGGAGGACCCGGTCCCGGCCGTCGCGGACCGGAAGCTCCTCCGGTTCGCCCTCGGCAACCTCCTCTCGAACGCCGTGAAGTACTCCGAGCCCGGGAGCGCCGTCGACGTCCGGCTCGAGGTGGAGGCGCCCGGGCCGGAGCGGACGGGGGAGCCCGGGACGATCCGCCTCGCCGTGCGCGACCACGGCATCGGCATCCCCGCGGCCGACCTCCCCCGCCTCTTCGAGCCGTTCCACCGCGCGGCCAACGTCGGGACCCGGCGCGGGACCGGGCTCGGCCTCGCCATCGCCCACCGCGCCGCCGACGCCCACGGCGGGCGGATCACCGTCGAGAGCGCGCCCGGCGCCGGGAGCACGTTCACGCTCCACCTCCCGCTCGTCCAGCCCTGAGCCCCACGCCCCAACCGTCCTGTAGCCCCCGCACAGAACCGGTCTCCGCTATGGAAACGATCCTCATCATCGAAGACGAACCGGACATCCGCGACAACGTCGTCGACCTCCTCGAAGCCGAGGGGTACCGCGTGCTCGCGGCCGAGCACGGCGGCATCGGCCTCGCCCTCGCGCGCGCGCACAGCCCCGACCTCATCCTCTGCGACGTGATGATGCCGGAGGTCGACGGGTTCGGCGTGCTCCAGGAGCTCCAGGCCGAGCCCGCCCTCGCCGAGATCCCGTTCGTCTTCCTCACGGCGCTCGCCGAGCGCGGCGACCACCGCCGCGGGATGGCCGCCGGCGCCGACGACTACCTCGCGAAGCCGTTCACGGCCAACGAGCTCATCGCGACGGTGGAGGGCCGGCTCGGCCGCGCGCTCGCGCTCAAGAGCCGGAGCGAGGAGCGGGTCGAGCGGGTCGGCGCGCAGCTCTCGGCGATGATCCCGCACGAGCTCCGGACCCCCCTCTCCGTCGTCATCGGGTACGCCCGCATCCTCCGCGAGGAGTGGGGGGCGCTCCCGGAGGCGGACGCCCTCGCGATGCTCGACGCGGTGCAGGTGGCCGCCGAGGACCTCCACGGCGTCGTCGAGCGGTACCAGCTCTGGGCCAGCCTCCGCCTCCGGGAGGCCGCCGCCGACCCCGCCGCCGTCACCGCCGTCGCGCCCGTCGCCGAGCACTTCGCGCGGGCGACGGCGGCCCGGCACGGCCGCCTCCGCGACCTCCGCCTCGACCTCGCCCCGGTGGAGGTCGCCGTCGCGCGGGCGCACCTCGAGCGGGTGGTCACGGAGCTCGTCGACAACGCGTGCAAGTACTCCCCGGCGGGGACGCTCATCGAGGTGGGGTGCCGCCCGCTCGGGGAGCACGCCGTCCTCGCCGTCTCCGACGGCGGCCCCGGCCTGACGCCCGACCAGCTCCGCCGGCTCGGCGCGCTCAAGCCCGGGGGCCGCGGGGAGAGCGGGGAGGCCTACGCGCAGTCGGGCTCCGGCCTCGGGCTCGCCCTCGCGACCGCCCTCGCCGAGCTGAACGGGGGCGCGCTGACGCTGGGGCGGCGCAGCGACGGCCGGACGACGGCGCAGGTGGTGCTGCCTGCGGCCGGCCGCGCCCGCCCGGAGCCCCCCGGCGACGGGGCGCATGCCGCCGCCGTACCCCACGCCGCGGCCTCACCGCGCCCGCCGGCCCCTGCCGTGCCGTCTCCTCGTTGAGGCGGGGTCCTTGCGGAGGGGGAGGGATTCGAACCCCCGGTCCCTTGCGGGACAGCGGTTTTCAAGACCGCCGCATTCGACCGCTCTGCCACCCCTCCGGTGCGTCGGCGGACCCCGATGGAGTCCGGGCGCCACGGGGAAAGGTACCCACGGAAGCGGGCACCGGCGCGTCGCACAGCAGCGTCGTCAGCAGACACGGTGAGGCGCCAGACCGCAGTCCATTCCCCGCTGCGAGGCGCACGAGGCACGCCCTAGCCGAGGGGACCGGGGTAACAGGGAAGCAGGGGGCGCCGTACCTTGGGCGTGTCCCCCTCCCCGCCCGCCCCGGCCTTGGAACCGCCGGCCCGAGCCCCTTCCCGCGCCGAAGTCCTCGCACTCCGCGTGCTCCAGGCCGGCGCCCTCGCGGCCGTGCTCCTGGTCGTGCCGTACGCGCCGTTCGAGCTCGACCGGTTCTCCGTGCCCAAGGAGCTCGCCCTGCACGCGGCGGCGTTCGGCGCCGGGCTCCTGATGCTGGGCGCGGCGCGGCGGCTCCGGCCCACGCGGGTGGACGCCCTCCTCGCGGCGTTCCTCCTCGCGAGCGGCCTCTCGGCCCTCCTCGCTCAGAACGGCTGGCTCGCAGCGCGGGCCCTCGCCGTCAGCGCCTCCGGCGTCGCCGTCTTCTGGGTCGGGCGCGGGCTCGGCGCGGCGGGGGCCTCGGCGGGCTCGGCCGGGCCGCTGGCGCAGCGGCTCCTCCGCACGCTGGCGCTCACCGTCGTCGTCGCGGCCGTGGCGGCGCTGGCGCAGGCGTATGGGCTGCGGACGGTGCTCTTCGCCGAGGACCGCGCGCCGGGCGGGCTCCTCGGCAACCGCAACGGCGTCGGCCACTTCGCCGCCCTCGGGTTCCCCGTCGTCGTCCTCGCCGCGCTGGAGGCCCGGCGCCTCCGCGGGCTCGGGCTCGGGGCGGCCGGCGCCGGCCTCGCCGTGGCGGCCCTCGTGCTGACGCGGTCGCGGGCGGCGTGGCTCGGCTTCGCCGTCGTGGCGGCCGTGCTCGTCGTGGGGCTGGTGGTCCTCGCGTTCCGCTACCGGGCGTGGCGGCTCCTCGGCCGCTTCGCGCTCGTGACGCTCGCCGTGGCCGCCGGTGTGACCGCCGCGCTGACGCTCCCGAACGCGCTGCGCTGGACGAGTGACGACCCCTACCTCGACACGGCGCGCAACGTCGTCAACTACGAGGAGGGCAGCGGCCGGGGGCGGCTCGTCCAGTACCGGACCTCGCTCGGGATCGTGTGGGATGACCCCCTCCTCGGCGCCGGGCCCGGCAACTGGCCCGTCGCCTACCCCGGCCACGCGGCGCCGGGCGACCCCTCGATGAGCCCGCACGAGGCGGGACGGACGACGAACCCGTGGCCCAGCAGCGACCTCGTGGCACTCGTGACCGAGCGCGGCCTCGCCGGCGCGCTCCTCCTCGCGCTCGCGGGCGCGGGGCTGGCCGTCGGCACGTGGCGCGGGCTGCGGGCGGCGGCGACACCCGAGGCGGCGCTCCGCGCCCTCACCCTCCTCGCCCTCCTCGGCGCGGCCGTCGTGGTGGGCGCCTTCGACGCCGTGCTGCTGCTGGCGTGGCCGACGCTGCTGTTCTGGGCGGCGGCCGGCGCGCTGTGGGCGCCCGAGACGACGCCGGCGCTCCCCGTGGCGCCCTGGGTGCGGGCGGCAGCGCTGGCCGTCCTCGCGCTGGCGGCGGGCGTGGCCGCCGTGCGGAGCACCGGCCAGGTCGCGGCCATGGCCTACTACACCGCCGACGGCGGCTACGCCGAGCTCGAGCGCGCGGCCCGGCTCGACCCCGGCAACTACCGCCTCCGCGTCCGCCTCGCCCAGCGCGCCGGCGACCGGGAGGCGCGCTGCCGGCACGCGCAGGCGGCCCACGCCCTCTTCCCCCACGCCGCGACGGCGGCGCGGCTGGCACGGCGTTGCGAGTGAGCCCTAGGCTTTCGTCCCGCCGACCTCTTGATTGTTTCGGGTGCCGTCACTACGCTTGGCGCCGTGCGCGGGAGCCGGACGCCCCCGGCCTCCGCGTGCTCCCTCTCACCCTTCACCCGAGGCCATGAAGCCCTTCGCCCGCCTGCTCCCCCTGGCGCTCCTGATCCCCCTCCTCGCCGCCTGCGAGGTCCAGACCCCCGAGACCGAGACCGACGAGGCCGCCGGCGCCGACTCCACCGCCGGGCCGTACATCCACGCCGCCAGCGACGTCGAGGCCGGCCGCTACTACATCGTCGTCGCCGGGTGCAACGACTGCCACACGCCGGGGTGGCTGGAGAACCCCGGCAGCGCGCCCGAGGCGCAGTGGCTGACGGGGCTGCCCGTCGGCTTCCGCGGCCCGTGGGGCACAAGCTACCCCCGCAACCTCCGCCTCAGCGTGCAGGAGATGGACGAGGCGACGTGGCTGCACACGCTCCGCACGCGCCACACCCTCCCGCCGATGCCGTGGCACGCCGTGAACCACCTCAGCGAACGCGACGCCCGCGCCGTCTACCGGTTCATCCGCTCGCTCGGCCCGGCCGGCCAGCCCACGCCCGAGCCCGTCCCGCCCGGTCAGGAGCCGGCGACGCCGTACTTCGACTTCGTCCCGCAGCACATGGAGCGGATGCCC
Source organism: Rubricoccaceae bacterium (assembly GCA_035304085.1). Taxonomy (GTDB): domain Bacteria; phylum Bacteroidota; class Rhodothermia; order Rhodothermales; family Rubricoccaceae; genus DATGQT01. The sequence goes on along the minus strand of DATGQT010000193.1, from coordinate 383 downwards.
AGCATGCCCCCCGGCACGCCGCCGCCCCCGCCCGCCGACACGTCCGCCGTGCCTGCCCCGGCCGATTCGAACCTGACGTGAGGCACGTCCGACGGGGGCCGCCGCTCGCCGCTGGCCCCCGTCACATCACGCCGTGACAGGGAACGCCCGCTCTCCCAGGTGCTGGAAAGGGACGGGCCATTCATCGGCGTCGCTCCCCTTCTTGCTGTCGAGCCCCCACTCTCGTGCGAGGACGGCCCCCGTCTGCTTGAAGAAGTAGGCCACACCCTGAGCACGACAAGCTGCCTGGATCGACGCGGCCCATTCCGGCTTCATCGGCCGCGCCCCAGCGCCGGACTCGCCACCGACGATGACCCAGTGAATGCCATCGAGGCGCCCATCGA
>DATGQT010000192.1:0-10969 GCA_035304085.1 Rubricoccaceae bacterium | reverse complement strand
CGCTCCACGCGTGCCTCCGCGCGACGGCCCAGCTCATGGCCCCCATCGCCCCCTTCTTCGCCGACTGGCTCTGGCGCAACCTCGGCGAGGCCGACTCGGTCCACCTCAGCGACTTCCCCGAGGCGGACGCCGCGATGCTGGACGAGGGGCTGGAGCGGCGGATGGCGCTCGCCCGGCAGATCGCCTCGAACGTCCTCGCCCTCCGCAACGAGGCCGGCATCAACGTGCGCCAGCCGCTCCCGCGTGCCCTCGTCGTCACCGGCGTCGGCGGCGTGGAGGCCGCGGACGTGGCGGCCGTCGAGGCCGTCGTGCGCGACGAGGTGAACGTGAAGGCGCTGGAGATCCTCGGCCCCGAGAGCCGCCTCATCCACAAGTCGGCCCGGCCCAACTTCAAGGCGCTCGGGCAGCGGCTCGGCCCGCTGATGAAGCCGGCCAACGCCGCCATCCGCGCCCTCGACACCGACGCGATCTCGCGCTACGAGCAGGAGGGGGGCCTCACGCTCCAGCTCAACGGCGAGGCCGTCGCCCTCGGGCCCGGCGACCTCGAGGTCACGAGCGAGGGGATCGAGGGGTGGCTCGTCCGCCAGGAGGGCGGCGTCACCGTCGCCCTCGACACCACGCTCACCGACGCCCTCCGCGCCGAGGGCCTCGCGCGCGAGTTCATCAACCGCGTCCAGAACCTCCGCAAAACGGCCGGCTTCGACGTGGCCGACCGGATCGTGATTACCTTCGAGGCCCCCGACGCCGAAGCGGCGGCCATCGAGGCGCACGCGGAGACCATCAAGAACGAAACGCTCGCGCGCGCGTTGGACCGCGCCCCTGCGGGCGGCGCCGTCGGCGAGGCCGTCCAGACCGTGGACCTCGCCGGCGTCCCCGTCGCCATCGGCGTCCGCCGCGCCGGCGGCGCAGCCTGAGCTCAAGCATACCCCGTCCCCCCTTTACCTGACTGCGATCCCATGGCCGACGTCAAAGATGCACCGGTCGCCGCCGAGCGCCGTACCCCCTTCTCCGACGCGGAGCTCGAGGAGTTCCGCCAGCTCCTCGAAGAGAAGCGCGCCGCCGCGCTCGCCGAGATCGAGGAGATGCGCAGCCAGCTCGAGGACCAGCGCGAGCACGAGGGCGACTCCGCCTACTCGTTCCACATGGCCGACGCCGGCACCGACGCCTCGGAGCTCGAGAAGCTCTACCTCATGATCGCCCGCCAGCAGAAGTACGTCGGCTACGTGGAGCGGGCGCTGGAGCGGATCGAGAACAAGACGTACGGGATCTGCAAGGTGACGGGGAAGCCCATCGCGAAGGAGCGGCTGCTGGCCGTGCCCCACACCGAGATCTCCATCGAGGCCAAGAAGAAGCAGCAAAAGGGGCGATGAGGCGATTGCGGATCGTGGATTGCGGATTGCGGATGGACTGAGGCACCGCGCGATCCGAAATCCGAAATCCGAAATCCGAAATCGCGATGCGTGTCCTCTGGGTGACCCTGCTCGTCGTCGTCGCCGACCAGCTCACGAAGGTGTGGGTGAAGCTGGCGATGACGCCGCAGACGTCGATCCCCGTCCTCGACGACGTCTTCAAGATCACGTTCACGGAGAACCCGGGGATGGCCTTCGGGCTCAGCCTCGGCTCGAAGCTGTTCCTGACCGTGTTCTCCGTCGCGGCGACGGCGCTCATCGCGGCGTACCTGTGGCACGTCCGGCGCGGGCCGGCGGGCTACCGGCTGTCCCTCGCCCTCATCCTCGGCGGCGCCCTCGGCAACATCGTCGACCGCGTGTTCTACGGGGCGCTCTGGGGGGAGTGCTACCCCGGCACCGGCGCCCGCCTCCTCTACGGCTGCGTCGTGGACTTCATCCACCTCGACGTGTGGCGGGGCGTCGTGTCCGAGGCCGTCCCGTTCCTCGGCGGCCGCTACCTCGCCATCTTCCCCATCGGCAACGTGGCCGACCTCGCCATCATCGCGGGGGTGGCGGCCATCATCCTGTTCCAGCGGCGGTTCCACCGGCAGGCCGAGGCGCTGGAGGCGGCCGGGACGCCCGGGGCCGCCGCGCCCGTGCAGACGGCGGCCCCCAGCGGCGCCGTGGCGCCGCCCGCGCCGGCCGGCCCGACGCCGGGCGAGGACGCCGCCCCGAGTGCGGGCGCGTAGGGGTTTCGACCGCCGCCTCCTCCGCATACGGAGCCCCCGTTCGCACCCGTTTTTCAGCGAAGCGGAGGCGGAACGCCCCGGCGGGCTCGGTATCTTTCGCGCCCGCGCGGCGTACCCGCCGCCGTCCCCCGATCCGGCTCCGCCTGCCGTGGACCTCCAGCGCATCCGCAACTTCTGCATCATCGCCCACATCGACCACGGGAAGAGCACCCTGGCCGACCGCCTCCTCGAGGCCACCGGCACGCTCTCCAGCCGGGAGATGCAGGACCAGGTCCTCGACTCGATGGACCTCGAGCGCGAGCGCGGCATCACCATCAAGAGCCACGCCATCCGGATGCGCTACCGCGCCGACGACGGGCAGGACTACGTGCTCAACCTCATCGACACCCCCGGCCACGTCGACTTCACGTACGAGGTGAGCCGGGCGCTGAAGTCGTGCGAGGGCGCCATCCTCGTCGTCGACGCCGCCCAGGGCATCGAGGCGCAGACGATCTCGAACCTCTACCTCGCCCTCGAGGCCGACCTCGAGATCATCCCCGTCCTCAACAAGGTGGACCTCCCGAGCGCCCGCCCGGACGTCGTCGCTCACACCATCACCGACCTCATCGGCGGCGACCCCGACGACGTGCTGAAGGTGAGCGCGAAGACGGGCGAGGGCGTGCACGAGCTGCTGGAGGCCGTCGTCCGGCGCATCCCCCCGCCGAAGGGCGACCCCGAGGCCCCGCTCAAGGCGCTCATCTTCGACTCGAAGTACGACGCCTACCGCGGCTCCGTCGTCTACACCCGCCTCTTCGACGGCACCCTCCGCAAGGGGGACCCCATCCTCTTCATGGCCACCGACCGCCGCTACCTCGCCGAGGAGATCGGCGTGCTGCGGATGGGGATGCAGCCGGTGGACGAGCTCCGCGCCGGCGAGGTCGGCTACGTCATCGGCTCCGTCAAGGACGTCCGCGACACCCGCGTCGGCGACACCGTGACCCACGCGAAGCGGCCCGCCGACGCCCCCGTGCCGGGCTTCCGCGAGGTCAAGCCGATGGTGTTCTCCGGGCTCTACCCCACGAACCCCGACGACTTCGAGGACCTGCGGGCGAGCCTCGACCGGCTCCAGCTCAACGACGCCGCGCTCTCGTACGAGCCCGAGACGAGCGTGGCGCTCGGGTTCGGCTTCCGCGTCGGCTTCCTCGGCATGCTCCACATGGAGATCGTCCAGGAGCGGCTCGACCGCGAGTTCGGCCTCGACATCATCACGACGATGCCGAACGTCCGCTACCGCGTCCGCCTCACGGACGGGAGCGAGGTGACGGTCGAGAACCCGAGCGAGATGCCGCCGCCGGGCCGCATCGCCGAGGTCTACGAGCCCTACATCAAGGCGCAGATCATCACGCCGACCGACTACATCGGCGCGATGATGGGGCTGTGCCAGGAGCGCCGCGGCGTCTACGTCAACACGCAGTACCTCGACCCCGAGCGCGTCGACCTCCAGTACGAGCTGCCGCTGGCCGAGGTGGTGTTCGACTTCTACGACCGCCTCAAGAGCCTCTCGCGCGGCTACGCCTCCCTCGACTGGGAGTACCTCGAGGACCGCCCCTCGAACCTCGTCAAGCTCGACGTGCTGCTCAACGGGGACCCCGTGGACGCCCTCTCGACCATCGTCCACCGCGACAAGGCGTACCCGATGGGGCGGCGGCTGGCGAGCAAGCTGAAGGAGCTCATCCCGCGGCAGCTCTTCGAGGTGGCGATCCAGGCCGCCATCGGGAGCAAGGTGATCGCGCGCGAGAGCGTGAAGCCGCTGCGGAAGGACGTCACGGCGAAGTGCTACGGCGGCGACATCAGCCGGAAGCGGAAGCTGCTCGAGAAGCAGAAGGAGGGGAAGAAGCGGATGAAGCAGGTGGGGGCCGTGGAGGTCCCGCAGGAGGCGTTCCTCGCCGTGCTGGCCATGGGGGACGAGTGATGGGAAAGGGAATAGTGAAAAGGGAAAAGGGAAAAGGGTGGATTCAGGGAGGGGGGCTCATCTCCTTCCTCCTCGTCTTTCAATTCTCCCTTCTCACTTTCCCCTTCGCGAGCGAAGCGCGCGCGCAGGAGGACGTGGTGCAGCTGCTCGTGCGGCAGCGGAGCGAGGTGCGCGCGGCCGAGCTGCTCCGCCAGATGGGCGGCCGCGTGGCGGCCCGCCCGCCGGCCGACCTCGCCCCGGCCTCGATCTACCTCCTCTGGCACGACCGCGTCCTCGCGCGCCGGCAGGCCGTGGCCGACAGCCTCGCCGAGGCCGCCCGCCGCGCCCGCGAGGACAGCCTCGCCCACCTCCCCCCCACGCTCCCCGAGATCCGCTGGTCGAAGGTGGAGCCCGACGAGCAGGGGCCGTTCATCGGCGAGTACGGCGAGGTGTTCTGGGTGGCCGCCCCCCGCCTCGCCGCCCTCGACACCGTGGCGACGCCGCGCCTGCGCGCCCTCCTCAACGGCGCCTTCGGCGCGCCCACGCGCAACGCCGCCGCCGCCGAGCAGGAGGGCTACGCCGGCAGCGAGTTCGTCCAGTTCGAGTACTGGCTCGTCGTCAACGACACCATCCCGCTGCTCGTCCTCGACCGCGACGGGCCGTTCGGGCGGGGCGTGATCGTCGCCGGGAGCGAGGCGCACCGCCGCTACCTCCCCCTCCTCACCGCCGACCTCGCCCGGCGCCTCGGCGACGCCCGGCCCACCGCCTACGTCGACTACTACCACGCCTACGACCGCCGTCAGTGGTTCCAGACCGGCTTCGACGGGGCGGCGTACTACACCCACGAGACCCGCACCCCCCGCTGGGCCAGCGCCCGCCGCCGCAACGAGCGGTGGCGCATCTTCAGGTGATCACGTGTTCACGTGATCACGCAACCCGTAACTCCCCTTGGCCACGACCGAAGCCCGACAGAAGGAGCGCGAGAAGCGCCGTCGCCGGCGCGCACGCGGCGCCGCGGCCGGCGCGCCCAAGGCGCCCAGGAAGAAGGGCGACTGGAAGGAGACCCTCCGCTTCTGGGTCGTCGCGATCCTCGTGATCGTGACCGTCCGCGCGTTCCTCTTCGAGCCGTACCGGATCCCGTCGGAGTCCATGGAGGACACCCTCCTCGTGGGCGACTTCCTCATCGTCTCGAAGCTCCACTACGGCCCGCGCACGCCGAACACCATCGGCATCCCCCTCACGCCGTTCTACCTCCGGGGCGTCCAGCTCCCGCAGACGCGGCTGCCCGGGTTCTCCGAGGTCCGACGCGGCGACGTCGTCGTGTTCAACTACCCCGCCGCGTTCGACGTCGAGCGCGGGCGGGTGCCGTCGACGGTGCCCATCGAGCGGCGGGACCCCTACATCAAGCGGGTCGTCGGGCTACCGGGCGACACGGTGGCCGTCCTCGACAAGCTCGTCTACCTCAACGGCCGCCCGCTCCCGCTGAGGCCGACGCAGAAGCAGGGTTGGCGCGTCACGGCCGCGCCGGGCCGCTCGGTGAGCGACGAGACGTTCGAGGCGCTCGGCGTTCGGTCCCCCGAGTCCGTCCCGCCCATGCCCGAAGACAGCGTCGTCGTCCGGCGGTACGACGTGGTGGCGACGCCCGGGGTGGCCGAGGCGCTCGAAGCGCTGCCCGAGGTGGCCGCGGTGGAGCCGCTCGTCTTCACCGGCCCGCCCACCGACCTCCGCCTCGAGCAGGGCGACCGCCTCGCGAACCCGCACCAGATGCCCGCCGTCGTGGTGCCGGGCGAGGGGATGACCGTGCCGCTCGACGCCCGGACGTGGCCCCGCCTCTACGACGTCATCACGCGCTACGAGGGGCACCGCGCCCAGGCCGTCGGCGACAGCGTGTTCGTGATCGACGGTCGGCCCGCCACCACCTACACGTTCGCGCAGGACTACTACTTCGTGATGGGGGACAACCGCGACAACTCGGTGGACAGCCGGTACTGGGGGTTCGTCCCCGCGGACCACCTCGTCGGCAAGGCGCTCTTCACGTTCATCTCCATGAAGAGCTGGCTGCCGCCGATCCCGCGCTTCAACCGGTTCTTCCGGCCGATCCCCTGACGGGCCCGGCGGGCGGACGTGGCCGCGCATGAAGCGCCGTCGAGGCGGCACGAGCCGGCGCCGCCGCCGCGTTCGTGCCCTGCGTCCCCGCCCGCCGCCCGTGTCCGAGCCCACGCCCCCCGCCGTCGACCCCGCGCCCGCCCCCGAGCCGGCGCCCGCGGCGCCCCCCTCCGCGAAGCGCGAGGTGCGGTCGTGGCTGAGGGTGATCCTCCTGGCCCTCTTGGCGGCCCTCCTCCTGCGCGCCTTCGCCTTCGAGGCCTACCGCATCCCGTCGTCCTCGATGGAGGGGACCCTCCTCGTGGGCGACTTCCTCTTCGTCTCGAAGCTCCACTACGGCCCGCGCACGCCCATCACGCTCGGCCTCCCGTTCACCGATTACCACCTCGCCGACGTCCGCCTCCCGTGGACGCGGCTGCCCGGGTTCACGGAGGTCCGCCGCGGCGACGTCGTCGTGTTCAACTTCCCGCCCGAGGCGGGGCCGGTGGACCGGAAGGAGCACTTCGTCAAGCGCGTCGTCGGGCTGCCGGGGGACACGGTGCGGGTGGTGGCGAAGCGGGTGCGGGTGAACGGGGCGGCGCTGCCGGTGCCGCCGGAGGCCCACCAGCTCTGGCGCGTCCGCCTCGCCGCGGACACGCTCGCGGTGGCGCGGGTGCTGCCGGAGGCGGCCGTTCGGGGCCGGCCCTCGCACGAGGAGCCCGTGTGGCTCGTCGAGGCGTCGGCGGCCGGGGCCGCGGCGATGCGAGCGCGCGAGGGCGTCGCCGCCGTGGAGCCGTACCGCCGCCCGCCGGGCGACGGGAGCGCCGCGTTCCCCCCCGGCGGCGCTTACACCCTCGACGACTACGGCCCCGTCGTCGTCCCCGCCCACGGCCTGACCGTCCGCCTCGACGACGCGACGTGGCCGACCTACCGCGACGCCATCGTGCGCTACGAGGGGGTGCCGGCGCGGCGCGTCGCCGGCGGGTTCGAGGTCGCCGGCGCCCTCACCGACCACTACACGTTCCGGCAGGACTACCTCTTCGTGATGGGGGACAACCGCGACGACTCCGCCGACAGCCGGACGTGGGGGTTCGTCCCGATGAGTCACCTCGTGGGCAAGGCGGTGCTGGTGTACTTCTCGTGGGACGCCGGGCGGGGTGCGCCGCGCTGGGGGCGGGTGCTCCGCTGGGTGGAGTAGGGGTATGCCAGCGGCGATCACGCCGGGGGTAGCGTAGATTCGAGCCACGTCGTATCGTAGGCCCCCGAAAACGTGAGCGGCGCGCCGTCCGCGGGGGCGCGTCAACCCTGTAGCCTGAACCCACCGCCGCGGCGGTGGACCCCCGGTTCCGATGCTCTTCAACTCGCTGGCCTTCGTCGTCTTCTTCCCCGTCGTGGTCGCGCTGTTCTTCGCGACCCCGCACCGGTGGCGGTGGGCCCTCCTCCTCCTGGCCAGCTACGTGTTCTACGGGTGGTGGCGCGTCGAGTACCTCGCCCTCATCGTGATCTCGACGCTCGTCGACTACGCGGCGGGGCTGCTGATGGCGAAGCGGGAGACGCGGCGGGCCCGCCGCCCCTTCCTCTTGATGAGCCTGGTGTCGAACTTCGGGCTCCTCTTCGCCTTCAAGTACCTCGGGTTCTTCGGCGAGAGCCTCAACGCGCTGCTCGCCCTCACGGGGGGCGGGCCCGTGAGCGTGCCGGCGCTGCTGCTCCCGGTAGGGATCTCGTTCTACACGTTCCAGACGGTGGCGTACACCATCGACGTCTACCGGGGGCGGCAGGAGGCCGAGCGGCACCTCGGCTACTTCGCGCTCTACGTGAGCTTCTTCCCGCAGCTCGTGGCGGGGCCCATCGAGCGGAGCCAGAACCTCCTCCCGCAGTTCTACGAGCGCAAGGCGTGGGACTGGGGCCGCGTCTTCGACGGGCTCAAGCTGATGGCGTGGGGGTTCTTCAAGAAGCTCGTCATCGCCGACCGCCTCGCGATCTACGTCAGCGAGGTCTACGGGAGCCCAGAGGTCTACCACGGCTGGCCCGTCCTCATCGCGACGTACTTCTTCGCGTTCCAGATCTACTGCGACTTCTCGGGGTACTCCGACATCGCCATCGGCGCGGCGCAGGTGATGGGGTACGACCTCATGGAGAACTTCCGGCGCCCGTACTTCTCGAAGTCCATCGGGGAGTTCTGGCGGCGGTGGCACATCAGCCTCTCGACGTGGTTCCGCGACTACCTCTACATCCCGCTCGGGGGCAACCGGGTGGCGGTGCCGCGGTGGTACTTCAACCTCTTCGTCGTCTTCCTCATCTCGGGGCTGTGGCACGGGGCGGCGTGGACGTTCGTGGTGTGGGGGGCGCTCCACGGGCTCTACCTCATCGCCGGCGTGGTGACGGGGGCGCGGCGGGAGGCCGTGTGGGCGCGGGTGAGCGACGCGTACGACCTCTGGCAGACCTCGGCGCGGGGGGTAGCCGCACGGGGGCTGGCCGTCCGCGTGGTGCCGCGGGCCGGGACGATCCGGAAGGTGGTGCAGGTGCTGGTGACGTTCCACCTCGTCCTCTTCTCGTGGGTGTTCTTCCGGGCGGAGTCGCTGGGGGCGGCGTTCACGATGATCGGCAACGCGTTCGACTTCGGCGCGCGGGCGGGCGGCAGCTTCCTCGTCGGCCTGAGCGGGTACGAGTTCGCCCTCGCCGTCGGCGCCATCGCGTGCATGGAGGTCGTCCACCTCGTCGAGCGCCGGGAGGACATGCGGAGCCTCCTCTCACGGAAGCCGGGGTGGGTGCGGTACCCCCTCTACGCCGCCCTCGTCCTCGCCATCGTCCTCTTCGGGGAGTTCGGGGCGCGGGAGTTCATATACTTCCAGTTCTGAGCTACTTCCAGTTCTGAGCGCCCCCTCCTGCACCCGTCCTCCATGGCCACCCCGACGCCCCTCCAAGCGATGCCCGATTCGCCGCCGTCTCCTCCCGGGGCGCGTCCGCACCCGCTCCGTGCGGTCGCCATCGTCGTCCTTCTCGTCGGGGTCGGTTTGGCTGCGGCGTACGCGACGAGCGAGGTGGTGGACCCGGTGTACGGCCCCTTGCGGACGCGCTACCGGCGGGCCGTCGCGGCCGGGCCCTCGGTGCAGGCCCTCTCGCTGGGGAACTCCCACGGCCGGGCCGTCCGCTTCGAGACGCTGGGGCTGCGGGGGGCCGACCTCCGGAGCGCGGGGGGCGACCACTACGAGGCCCTCCACTACACCCGCTCCATCCGGCCGCACCTCCCCAACCTCGAGTACGTCTTCGTGACGCTCTCGCTGTTCGCCAACGACAACAACACGGACCCCGCCCGGCAGGAGGTGCGGAAGCAGGCGTACGTGGCCACGGGGAACTACGAGCCCGTGGCCGGGGACCGCGACGCGGTCTTCGCGGCGCGGCTCGCGCCCGTCGTCCGCGCCGACAACTGGGAGGGGGTGGTCGCCCAGGTGGTTCGGCAGCTGGCGGCCGGGCTGCCCGAAGCGCGCGCCGCACACGGCGGCCGTGCCGAACGCGGTGGGCGTGCCGAACGTGGCAGGCGCGATGCCGCCGGGGGAGCGCGGCACGCGCCGCCTCCCGCCGCCGCCATCCGTCGCAGCGCCGAGCGGAAGGCGGCGCTCCACCGGAGCTGGGAGCAGCACTCGCTCTCGCAGAACCCCGCGTTGTGCGAGGAGGTCCGCCAGGCCCTCCGCGAGATCGCGCGGCTGAGCGCGCCGGCCCGGCTCGTGCTCTACACGCCCCCGTATCCTCCCACGTACCTCCGGCACTACGACGGGAGCGGCGGGTGCCACCTCGACCGCTTCGCGGCCGAACTCGCGGCGTCTTCCCCGGGGGTGATCTACTTCGACGACCGCACCCTGCCCCCGTTCACCGACGACTCCGGCCTCTTCCGCGACGGGGACCACGTCAACCCCGCCGGCGCCAGGGTCTACTCGGAAATCTTGGCCGAGCGGCTCGGCCTGCGCTGAAGGCGGCGGGTGCCGCCGTCGGCACCCGCAGGGCTCGTCCGTGCGTTACGCCAGGCCCCGGCGGCGCGGCAAAGGCCGGTCCGCAGTTCGCTATATTCCACGGTGGTCCGATCTGGGAACGGCTCGGGTAGCCGAGAATATGCTCCCGTAGAGCACCCCGTAGCACAGAAGCCGCCGCCCATGCGCCACCTCGTCTCGTTCTCCCTCGTGCTGGTAGCTGCCCTCCGGGCCGGGGGGGCCGCGCAGACGCTCCCGGACGCCCGCGCCTTCGAGCCCGTCGTCGTTACGGGCGAGGCGCTCGAGCCGCTGGGGGGGGCGACGCCCGAGTACGTCGCGGCGTTCCGCTACGAGGACGGCGCGTGGGTCCCCGTCCCGGTGCAGGTGGACGAGCGCGAGGAGATCGACCTCGCGTGGGCCTACAACGGCCGCAACAACATCCGCTGCCAGACGACGGACTGGTGCTTCGAGCGCAGGCCCGTCTACGTCACCGTCTACATGGACGAGGGCACCTACGTCGGGCGCGACAGCGACCCGTTCGTGGACGAGGACGACGAGGTCGTCTTCATGGCGCAGGACGCCGGGGCACGCGCGCCGGCCGACGCGCTGGCGCCGCCCGGCGTGCGGGGCTCGCACGGCGTCGAGGTGGCGGTGGCGGTGCCCGGGAGCGGGGAAGAGGCCTACGCATACCTCTTCTGGCACGACGGCCGCTACCCCCCCGATGCCGGACGCCCGTACGTCGCGTACCGGTTCCGCCTCCTCTCCGGGAGCTACCACGAAACGTACGACCTCGACGGCATCCCCTTCGATAACGAGAACCCCGTCGGTGACGCCCTCGGCGCCAACCCCGAGGAC
>DATGQT010000191.1:0-6870 GCA_035304085.1 Rubricoccaceae bacterium | reverse complement strand
ACGAGGCCGAGGTAGGGCCGCGCCTGCGCCCGGAGCCGGTCCACGAGGTCGGCCTCGTCGGGCCGCCCGAACGCCGCCTCGTTGACGCGGCGGACGGCGGCGCGGTCCTCGGGGCGCTCGGGGCGGACTTCGAGCATCGGCGCCTCGGGGCTACGGGCGGGGCGCGGCGGCGCGGCCGGCCTCCTCGCGGAGGAACACGAGGTGGTCCGTCGGCGGCGGGGCGTGGCCGAGCTGGCGGAGCATCGTCGCGACCTGCCCCCGGTGGTACGTGGCGTGGTTGACGAGGTGGAGCAGGAGGGCGCCGAGCGGGTCGGTGCCGGGGGCCCCGCTGAAGAGGGTGTACGCGACCGGCCGCGCGAAGTCGGCGTCGGCGAGGAGGGCGTCGCGCTCGCGTTCGATGTCGGTGAGCACCGCGCGCAGGAGGGCGGCCGAGGGCGCCTCCGTCCACGCCGGCGGCGCCGTCGGCGCCTCGCCCTGCCACCGCCGCAGCCACACCCACTCCGCCCCGATGGCGTGGGCCATCGTCGCCTGCACGGACGGGAAGCTGCTGCCGAGGTCGCGCGTCCATGCCGCCTCGGGGAGTGCGGCGGCGGCGTCGAGGAAGCGGCCGTTGGCCCAGTCGTGGTAGGCGAGGAGGCGGTGGAGGTCGGGGAGCATGGCGGGGGAGTCTACGGGCGCGACAGCCAGACGAGCGCGAGGGCGACGGCGCCCGGGAACGCCTGCACCCACAGGATCGACCGCTTCGCCGTGAAAGCCCCGAACACCCCCGCGACGACGACGCACGCCAGGAAGAAGACGCGGACGCCGAAGCCGTCGGCGCCGAGGGCCAGCCCCCAGATCAGCCCCGCCGCGAGGAAGCCGTTGTAGAGGCCCTGGTTCGCCGCCAGCGGGGCGGAGGCGGCCATGACCTCGGCGGGCAGCCCGAAGACGCGCCGGCCGAGCGGCTTCGTCCACAGGAACATCTCCAGCACGAGGAAGGCGACGTGGAGGACGGCCACGAGGGCCACGGCGACGCCGGCGGCGAGGGACATGGGAAGCAGGAGGCTCAGGGGCCGGGCCGCCGGCCGACGAACACGTCGAGCGGGCGGTCGATCTCGGGGTGGGTGAAGGGCACGACGGTGGGCTCGAAGCCGGCCCCGGCGAGCACGCGCAGCCAGTCCGCCCGCGCGAACAGCCCCTCGACGTGGCGGTCGTGCGCCACGCGCACGGTGCCGTCGGCCTCCCGGAGGAGGAAGGCGTAGTCCACGAGGTAGGTCGTGTCCTCGGGGTCGGGGTCGCGGGTCCAGGCCAGGTAGCGGAGGCCGCGGCCGTCGGCGCCGTCGTGGCCGCCGTGTTCGGTGGAGGGGCGGAACGTCTCTCGGACGTAGTCCGGGGCGAAGAGGGCGGCGCCGCCGGGGGCGCAGTGGACGAACGCCGTCTCGGCGGCCCGCCGCAGGTCGGCCTCGGTGGTCATGTAGCAGACGGCGTCCTGGACGAACACGGCGTCGAAGACGCGGCCGAGGCGGACGGTGCGCATGTCGCCCTCGACGTGCTCGCACTCCGGGTTGAGCGCCTCGCTCACGGCGCGCATGCCGGGCGAGGGCTCGACGAGGGTGAGCCGGAAGTGCGCCTTGAGGTGGGAGGCGTTGTTGCCCCCCCCGCCGCCGAGCTCCAGCACCGTCCGCACCGGCCGGCTGCTCGCGTCGAGGAGGGCCCGGCGGTAGAACGCGGCCTCCTCGGCGTAGTCCTCCGGCGCCGAGAGGAGCGGCCACCAGCCCGCGAGGTCGGCGTACATCCGGAGGACGTCTTCGGAGGGGGGCTGCGGCATGGGGAGAGGGGACGGGGATCGCGCCGAAACCTACGACCGCGCGGCGCCGACCCACTCGGCCGCGATCCGCAGCGCTTCGGGGAAGAACTTCTCCGGGTCGGCCCACTCGTCCGAGGCGCCCATGTTGACGTGGCGGGGGCCGTCGAAGGCGCAGAGGAAGTGGGAGCCGCCGCCGAGCTCCTTCGCCATCGCGTTGACCTCCGAGGTCACGAAGTAGACGGGCTCCCGCGTGGCGTCGTCGTAGACGGCGAGGATGAACGCGTACTCGATGGTGCCGAAGGCCTTGATGCCGTCGAACATGACGGCAGTGTGCCCGCCCCCGAGCGGCGCGGCGCCGACCCGGTTCATCGACCTCACGAGGGGCCTGTACTGCATGGAGATGCGTGATCATCCGGACAGGGCAACGTAGACACCCGCGCCGGGATGGAGCAAGGCGGATTCTGCCGCTCCTCGCTCCTCCATCGGCTCCTCACGCACCTTCTCCCCACGTCCCGGCGCGCACCTGGCCGTCGTGCACGTAGCGGGTGATCAGCGCGCCGCCGGGGGTGCTCTCCGAGTGCGCCAGGGTGAAGGCCGCCGCCTCTGCGTCGTCGCCGAACAGGCGCTCGCCGCACCCAAGCACGACGGGACAAGTCACGAGTCGGAGCTCGTCCACCAGCCCGGCGGCGAGCAGTTGGCGCACCACATCGCCGCTCCCCTGCGTCAACAGGTTGCCGCCATCCCCGTGCTTGAGCGCGCGTACCGCGTCGGCGAGGTCCCCTTTCAGCGCATGGCTGTTCCTCCAATCGAGCGTATCGGGTCGGTGCGTGGCCACGTGCTTGGGGACGCTGTTGAACAGGTCAGCGATGGGGTGGCCCGCCTCCGGCCCTATGCTCGGCCAGAACGACGCGAAGATGTCGTAGGTGCGACGGCCCATCAGCAACTCGAAAGGCTGCGCGAACAGGTCCTGCTGGGGCCGGTCGATGGCCTCGTCGTCGTAGGGCGTTGCCCATCCGCCGAGCCGGAATTCGCTGTGGGGGTCCTCCTCAGGCGCCCCGGGGGCCTGGATAACGCCGTCGAGACTGATGAAAGCGGGGACGATGAGCCTGCGCATGGTCTTCGAGGAAGTGGGTATGCGCAGAGTCTCGGTGCGTGGAGCGTCAGTCCTCAGTCGCAATGTGCACGATGTGAGGAAGTGTCGAGCCGCAGAACGGCTCGCCAGTCAGCCGCGAGACGGGGCTGGACGCCGGCGCGGGGCAACGTAGACGCCGACGCGCGAGCAGGGCAGGGATGGCCCTGCGTTTCGTCGGCGTAGAGCGGCGGGTCATGCCGCCCCGGGGCGCGGACGCTCCGGCCGGGGGTACGGGCAGTCCGCCTCGTACCCGAGGAGGCGGCCCACCGGGGCGAGCAAGGCGACCAGCACCCGCTGGACCGCACGGGGCGGGCTCGCCGGGTAGATCGTGTCGCCGTAGGTGCGTAGCGACACGGCCATCTGGAGGAGGTTCGGGAGCCCCCGCCGGTCGGTCTTCCCCGCGTGCGCCAGCGCGAAGAAGGTCTCGAGGAACCGGTCGAACCGGCCGGCCGGGCGGAGCTCGACGAGGACGTGGAGCTCCTCCGCCCCGTCGTTCCACCACACGTGGGGGGTGCCCGGTGGGATCGTCGCCGCCTCCCCTGCTACGAGCCTCCGCTCCCGCCCGGCGACGCGGAGCATGAGCGTCCCCGCCCGCACGGCGAATCGCTCCTCTTGGAGGGGGTGGACGTGCTCGGCGGCGACGAAGCCGCCCGGCCGGACGAACAGCTCGGCCTGGAGCAGCGCGCCACCGGTCTGCTCCCCCGTCTGGAGGAAGACCACGCGCTCTCCGGTCACCGGGTTCTCGATGACGTCACCAGGAGCAGCCATGGGGAGGGGCGCGGGGGGTGGAGGCGGAGGAACGCGCCGCTGCGGACGGCAGAACGACGACTGGCGCTTCAGCGGCGAAACGCCCGCTGAGGCTGATGCGGGGCAACGTAGGCGCTGAACGTGGAGCGGGGCAAGGCGGTAGAACGTTTCGTCCGCTGCGCGCGCGGGTTGGGCGGCCGGGGCACGTCCTCAGCGCTCCTCCGAGGTGGGCACGTCGAGCCGGAGGAAGCGCGCCGCGTTGTTGTAGAGGATGTCCCGCTTCTGCTCACCCGTCAAGAAGTCCGCCGACTCGATGGCCTCGACTGCCATCCCGATGGCCTCCGGCTACCGCATCTGATCGGTCCCGAACATGATCCGTTCTCCGAGGCCGGCCTCCAGCATCTCCCGGAGGAAGGCGTGGAAGCGTGGCCGCCCGCCCGGCCCGCCGATCCAGTCGATCACCGCCACGTCCATGTACACCTGCGGGTACATCTCCATCAGCATCAGCGTCTCCCGACGCCACGGCTCCCCCCCGTGCATGACGTAGACCCGGAGGCCCGGGTGACGCACGAGGAGGTCCTCCAACAGCAGCGGGTTCCCGAGGGCGACGCGGAACTCGGGGTAGCCCGAGTACGGCGTGCCGGGGAAGCTCGTCCCGGTGTGGATGCCGACGGGCACGTCGAGCGATTCGGCCAGGGCGAAGTACGGTTCGAGGAGGGGATCGCTCGGGGAGAGCCCTTCGTACTGCGCCGTCACCTCGGCCATCGCTCGGAGCCGACCGTCCTCGTAGAGCCGCCGGAGGGAGTCGAGGGCCGGCAGGGGACGGCCCGAGTCGTCCACGCCCGGCCGCCCGAACAGCGGCGATCCGAGGACCCGGCCCGGGGCGGCGCGTCGCCACGCCTCGACGGCCTCCAGGGGACCGCTGACTACGGCGGCGACCACGTTGTACTCGTCCATCGCGGCGAGCGTCGCGAGCCTATGCGCCTCTGCCGTCGCCGGCGCGGGCTGCCCGGTGGCGGGGTTGGGCGCCCCGGCTCTCCATTCCGCCTCGGTGTAAGCGTGGAGGTGGACGTCGATGATGGGCGGGCGGGGCGAAGCCGGTTGAGCCGCCGCGACGGGTTGGAGAACGACGACGAGGAGCAACAGCGTTCGCATCGATTCTCGGGGATAAGGCCGGGGGCCGCCCAACAGGATTCACTTCAGCCGCGCCGGGAGCGCGACGTTACGGCAAGCAAAGTAGACGCGGACGCTCATGCGGGCGAACTGGTCAGCCCGGTCTGATCCGTCACCCATCAGCCCGGCTCATTCACGAGTACGGGCTGCCTGAGGCCATCCGCTCCGACAACGGCGTGCCTTTCGCCACGCAGGCCATCTGCGGCCTCTCCCAGCTCTCGGTGTGGTGGATCAAGCTCGGGATCTCGCACGACCGCATCGACCCCGGACAGCCGCAGCAGAACGGCGCTCACGAGCGGATGCACAAGACCTTGAAGGCGGAGACGGCCCGGCCACCGGAGCGGGACATGGCCTCGCAGCAGGAGTGCTTCGACGGCTGGCGGGGCGAGTTCAACGAGGAGCGGCCCCATGAGGCGCTCGGCTACCGAACGCCGGCCTCGGTCTACACCCCATCGCCGCGCCCGATGCCCGAGGTAGTGCCGGGACCGGAGTACCCCGGTCACTTCGAGGTGCGCTTCCTCTCGAAGGACGGCAACATCCGCTTCAAGAAGCACCAGTTCTTCGTCAGCAAGGCGCTGGCGCACGAGCACCTGGGCCTGGAGGAGATCGCAGACGGCGTGTGGAGTCTCTACTTCTACGACCGGCTGCTGGCTCGCTTCGACGAGCGGGACTTCAAGCTCCGAGCGTAAACTGTCACCCATCAGCCCGGCTCGTTCAGACCAGCGATTGCCACGGGCGGAGGGGTCCCCCGGGGAAACGGCCCAATGCTGTACAGGTGCACCGCTTCCTCCTTCCCCCGCAGCGGGACCGACCCGATATCCTCGGCGTGGAGGCCCTCGGGGAGCGCCATCTGGTGGAGGAGGTCGGCCGAGATGAGGAGGCGCCGCTCGCGCGGGCGGCACTCCGCCTCGATCCGCGCCGTCGTGTTCACGACGTCCCCGCTGTGGACGATGGCGCGGCGGAGGTCCCCCACCTGCGCCGTCACGACCTCCCCCCCGTGCGTGCCCGCTTTGAACTGCGGGACGAGCCCATAACGCCTACGATACCGTGCGGCGTGCGCTCCGACGGTCCGTTCGACGAGGAAGAAGAACCGGATGGGAGCCGCGCTCCTCATCGCCCGCCGCATCGGCCACGTCACCATCACCTCGTCCCCGACGTACTGCACGATGCGGCCGCCGGTGTCGAGGACGGGCCCGGCGACGTCGCCGAAGAAGTCGTTCTTGAACGCGGTGAACTGGAGCGGCCCGAGCGTCTCCGCGATGGCCGTCGAATTGGCGAGGTCGAGGAAGAGGAACGCCCGCTCCTCCACGACGGGCTTCCGGTACCGCCCGATGAGGAGGGCGACGAGCATCGCCGGGCCGAGCACGAGGCGGAGCTGGGCGGCGAGGTTGATGAGGAAGCTGGAGAGGATGAGGAGTGTGAAGAACGCTCCGATCGCCCACATGCGGAGGAGGGCGTCTACCTCGGGGAGTTCGGTGAGGCCCGGCGCGCCGCCCCCGGCCCATATGAGGCCTACCACGGTGGCGGAGGCTATGAACACGGCGAGGGCGTACGCCACCGTCTGCAGCGCGAGCACCACGGCGAGGGGGAGCCGCCGGGCCCAACTCGGGAGGACGTTCGCCTCCAGCCACGCCGCCGAGAGTCCCACGAGGAGCCCGACGATGAGGGACCGTGCGAAGGCGTCCCCGATATGGGTGCCGGTAAGTTGGGCGACCCCGGATAAGCGGACGGCGAGGAGCGTGGCCAGGGTCCAAGCGAGGATGAGGCCCGGGGCGAGCCGGAGCGCACGTCGGAGACGCAGCGCCGCTAGAGATGGGCCGCGATCGGCAGAGCGCGCGGCGCGGGGGGGTGCGCAAGGGATGGCTGATGTCGGGATGGGCGATAGGCGGGCTAACGACTGGCACTTCACCCGCCGCACGCGGCGCGGCGGCAGGGCGAGGCAGTGTAGGCGCGGGCGGGTGTACGGGGCAAGGCCGTAGCGCGTGCGGTCGGGTGCGAGTGCGGGTTCTACCGCCGACCGGCACGGCCTTCA
>DATGQT010000190.1:0-14184 GCA_035304085.1 Rubricoccaceae bacterium | reverse complement strand
AGGCCGTTGATGATCAAGAGGTTCTTGACCACCGGCGGCATGATCGAGAACGCGGTGGGGGGCCGGTAGGCGCTCTGGGCCACGGAGCAAGTGGGGTTTGCGATGGGGGACAGGCCGCTCGAACGGCCTCATCCGGGCGAGGTTGCGGGGGCACGGCGGCCTCCGGCCCGCATGAGGCCGACCCGCATAAGATCGGGTGAATGGCACGATGCGTACGCCCGGCGCCGTTAACCTCCCGCCGCGTCGGGTGTTGAACGCCCTCACGGATGGATGATCGGGTGGTCGATTCATCGGAGAGGCCTGGCCGGCTGCCCGATGAACCGCCCCCGATCCCCCGATGACCCGATCCCCTTGACCCTCTTCCTCTCCGACCTCCACCTCGGCCGCGGCAGCGCCGCCGAGAGCGCGGCCGCCGAGGGCGACGCCGTCGCCCTCCTCCGCGCGCACGAGGCGGAGGTGGTCGCCACCGGCGGCGCCCTCTACCTCGTCGGCGACGTGTTCGACGCGTTCATGGAGTACCGCCACCTCGTGCCCAAGGGGTTCGTGCGCCTCCAGGGGCTCCTCGCGGCGTGGACCGACCGCGGCGTGCCCGTCACCTACCTCGCCGGCAACCGGGACCCGTGGCACCTCGACTACTTCGAGCGCGAGCTCGGCGTGCGCGTGGTGCAGGAGGCCGTCGAGGAAGAGGTCGAGGGGGTGCGCGCGTATATTGCCCACGGCGACGCGCTCACCGCCGCCGAGCCGCTCTACACCCGCCTCCGCCCGCTGCTCCGCAGCCCGTTCATGGCCCGGCTCTACCGCATGAGCCTGCCCGGCGACGCCGCCTTCGCCTTCGCCCGCCGCGTCGGGCGGACGGTCTCCTCCGGCGGCGCCGTCAACCCCGCCGTCGCCGACGACCTCCGGGCCCACGCGGCCCGGATCCTGTCCGAGACCGACGCCGGCCTCGTCGTCCTCGGCCACGGCCACCGCGCCGAGTGCACCCCGATGCCGGGCGGGACGTACCTCAACCCCGGCTACTGGTTCGCCGACCGCCGCTACGGCCGCCTCGACGCCGGCGTGCCCACCCTCCGCCGCTGGCCCGAAGCCGTCGCCGAGGCGGAGCCTCCGGCGCCCCCGGGCGTACACGACGCCGCTCCCCCTCTCCGCTGACCCCCCGCCCACGCCGGCCCCGCCGCATGGACGAAAAGACCTTCTCCGACGCCGAGCTCGAGCGCTACTTCCGCGACCGCGCGGCCCGCCACGCCCGCGGCGCAGGCGACGGCGCCCCCGGCGACGGCGGCCCCGCCCCGGCGCCCCCGGCCCCCCGCCCCGGCCACGACCGGCCGCACCGCGCCGCGGCCCCGCCGCCCTCGCGCGGCGCCCTCCCGGAGGCCGAGCTCCGCCACCGCGTCTGGCGCACCGTCCGCGCCCTCCTCATCGGCGTCGGCGTCTTCGTGGCGCTCGTCGTGCTGTGGCTGCTCTGGCTCTCGCGCGACCTCCCGTCCACGGCCGTCATCGAGAACCCGAAGAACCTGCTGGCCACCGTCGTCTACACCGCCGACGGCGAGGAGCTCGCGCGGTACTACGAGCGCGAGAACCGGACGTGGGTCCCCCTCGACTCCATCTCGGAGCACGTCGTCCACGCGCTGATCGCCACCGAAGACCGCGACTTCTACGACCACTGGGGCGTCCACCTCCGGCGGACGATCCAGGCCCCGTTCTCCTACCTCTTCAGCGACCGCGTCCAGGGCGGGAGCACGATCACGCAGCAGCTCGCGCGGAACCTCTACCGCGAGCAGGTCGCCTTCGAGATGGGGGACCGCTCCGTCGTCCGGAAGGTGAAGGAGATCCTCACGGCCATCCGCATCGAGCGGATCTACTCGAAGGACGAGATCATCGAGGCGTACCTCAACACGGTCCCGTTCCGGTACAACGCCTACGGCATCGAGGCGGCGAGCCAGACGTACTTCGACAAGCCCGCCTTCGAGCTCAACCCCGAGGAGGCCGCCGCCCTCGTCGGCATGCTCGCGGCGAACACGATCTACGACCCGGCACGGAACCCCGAGAACGCGCACCGCCGCCGGAACGTCGTCCTCCACAACATGGTCACCGTCGGGTTCCTCGACGAGGCCTACTACGAGCGGGTGCGAGACGAGCCGATCCGGCTCTCGTTCAAGCCGTACTCCCACGAGGACAACCTCGCGCCCCACTTCGCCGAGGCCCTCCGGCAGTGGTTCAAGGACTGGTGCCAGGCCCACGGCTACGACCCCTACGCCGACGGCCTCGTCATCCACACCACGATAGACAGCCGGATGCAGCGGCTGGCGACGGAGGCGCTCCGCGAGCAGATGGACGGGCTCCAGGCCGTCGTCGATGCGGAGTGGGGGCGGCCGGCCGCCATCGGCCTCGGGAGCATGCCCGACCCGTACGTCCGCCGCATGGCCCGCGGTGACATCGAGCCGTTCGGGGGGTGGTGGGCCCGCAACACCCGCATCGTCGACGAGTACATCCGCGGGACCGAGGCCTTCCGCCGCCTCACCGAGGGCGAGGGGCTCGACCGCGACGAGGCCGTCGAGCGCCTCCGCGGCGACGACGCGTTCATGGACTCGCTGCGCGCCGTCAAGACCCGCCTCGAGGGGGGCCTCCTCGTGATGGACCCCGAGGACGGGCGGATCCTCGCCTGGGTCGGCGGGCGCGACTTCGCCGTCGACAAGTACGACCACGTGGGGCTGGCGCGGCGGCAGTCCGGCTCGACGTTCAAGCCGTTCGCCTACGTCACCGCCTTCGACAACGGGTACTCCACGAACTACTACGTCCTCGACGCGCCGTTCTCGTGGGACGGGTGGCGCCCGCTCAACTACGGCGGCGGCGCCTCCGGCGGCTACGTCTCCCTCCGCACGGCGCTCTCGAACTCGATGAACATCCCGACGGCGCGCGTCACCCGCCTCGTCACGGCGGCGGAGGTGGCCCGGACGGCCCGCCGCCTCGGCATCCGGAGCCCCCTCGACCTCACCCCCTACGACCCCAACGACGAGGTCACCATCCCCAACTCCATCGGCCTCGGCGTCGCCGACGTGACGCTGCTCGAGATGGTGACGGCGTACGCGACGCTCGCCAACTACGGCGTCTACCACGGCCCCCCCGACCCCGGCAACAACGCCTACCCCACGCCGCCGCCGGCGCCGCCCCAGATGGAGCTCGCCGTGAGCCGGATCGAGGACCGCTACGGCAACGTCGTCGCCACGTTCGAGCCCACGGGCCGCGAGGTGCTCAACCCCTCCGTCGCCTACACCGCCATCGACGTACTCAAGGACGTCGTCGCGCGGGGGACGGCCGTCGGCCTCCGCAGCCGCTTCGACGTCGGGGGCATCGAGCTCGCCGGCAAGACGGGCACGACGCAGGAGAGCGCCGACGGGTGGTTCATCGCGATGAACCCGGACCTCGTCGTCGGCGCGTGGGTGGGCTGGAACGACCGCCGCATCGTGTTCCGGTCGAGCTACTGGGGCCAGGGCGCCCACACCGGGCTCTACCTCGTCGGCGCCTTCCTCGAGAAGCTCCAGAACGAGGCGCCGCCCGAGCTCCGCCTCGACCCCGCGCGGACGTTCGAGGAGCCGCCGAACTACCAGCCCCCGCGCCGCACCGGCTACGACGCCAGCGGCGGCGGCCACTACCGCCCGCGCTCCGGCGACCCCAACGAGACCGCCGACCGCCCCGCCCGGGACCTCCTCCGCCGCTGGCGCGAGCGCGAGCGCGGCGGCGAAGGCGGCCGCATCGGCTGGTGATCCTATTGCGGGTTTCGGATTGCGGAGTGCGGATCTGGCCAACTCATTCCGCAATCCGAGATCCGAAATCCGCAATCCATGAAGCTCCTCCACTGCGCCGACGTCCACCTCGGCTACGAGACGCACGGGCGGCTCGACCCCGAGACCGGCCTGAACACCCGGCTCCTCGACTTCAAGCGCTGCTTCGACTTCATGGTCGAGCGGGCGCTCGCCGAGGACGTCGACGTCTTCCTCTTCTGCGGCGACGCCTACCGCACGGCCGACCCCACGCCGACGCAGCAGAAGCTCTTCGCCGAGGCGCTCGCCCCCGTCGCCCGCGCGGGCATCCCCATCGTGATGATCGTGGGCAACCACGACCACCCCGTATCGTTCGGGAAAGCCTCCTCCGTCGACATCTTCGGCTACCTCGAAGGGCGCGTCCACGTCTACGCCACGCCCGCCGTGGACCGCGTCGAGACGAAGGCGGGGCCGCTCCAGCTCGTCGCCCTCCCCTGGCCCATCCGCTCGAAGATCCTCTCGAAGGAGGAGCACCGGAAGAAGACGGCCACCGAGATCCGCGACCTCATCGAGGCGCTCTACGCCGACTTCGTGGCGCAGGCGGCGGCCGAGCTGGACCCGGCGCTGCCGGCCGTGCTGGCCGGCCACCTCTCCGTGCAGGGGGCCGAGCTCGGCGGGAGCGAGCGCGCCAGCCTCATCGCCCACGAGCCGAAGTGGACCGTCGGCCAGCTCGCCCGGCCCGGCCTCGACTACGTCGCCCTCGGCCACATCCACAAGTTCCAGGACCGCAACGCCGACGCGTTCGCGCGCGGCGAGGGGCCGCCCGTCGTCTACTCGTCGTCCATCGAGCGGATCTCGTTCAAGGAGCACGACGCCGACAAGGGGTTCGTGCTCGTGGACATCGAGCCGACGCCCGAGGGGAAGACCACGCGCTACACGTTCGTGCCGACGCCGGCGCGGCCGTTCCTCCCCATCGAGGTGGACGCGCGCGGCACCGACGACCCCACGGCCGCCATCCTCCGCGAGATCGCGCGGCACGACCTGGCCGACGCCGTCGTCCGCGTGCGCTACCGCGTGGACGAGGCGCAGGTCGCGCTCGTGGACAGCCAGGCCATCCGCGCCGCCCTCGCCGGCGCCGAGACCGTCGCCGCCATCGAGCGGCGGGTGGACCCCGTCGAGCGGCAGCGCCGCACGGTCGTCCGCCGCGAGACCTCGCTCCAGGACGCCGTGGCCCGCTACGTGGACCAGCACGAGAACCTCGCCTCGCTCCGCGACGCCCTCATAGCGGCGGCGCTCGAGATCGAGCAGGAGGTCGAGGGAAGGGCGAAGGGCGAGTGACGAAGGACGAATGTCCAGCCTCCCCCTCGTAATTCGTCCTTACTCGATCCACACCCGGCAGCCGGCCGCGCGCAGGGTTTCGGCGGCCGCCGCGGCCTCGTCCCCCCGCTCGAACACGCCGAAGACGGCGGCGCCGGAGCCGGAGAGGGCGGCGTAGCCGGCGCCCGCGTCGAGGAGGGCTGCCTTTGCCGCGGCGACCTCGGGGTGGCGCACGAGGACGGGCGCCTCGAAGTCGTTGACGAGCTCTGCGCGCCAGCGCACGAGGTCGTTCGAGCGAACGAGGGCGGCGAGATCGGGGCGGTCGCGGTCGCCCGGCGTCACGAGGCCGTACGCCTCGGCCGTGGCGACGTGGACGGGCGGCACGGCGACGACGAGCGCGAACGGGAGGCGGTACGGCCGCCCGTCCCCGCCGCGCAGCGGCGTGAGCACCTCCCCACGACCGGCGGCGAGGGCGGTACCGCCGAGGAGGAAGAACGGGACGTCGGAACCGAGGCCGGCGGCGAGGCGGTGGAGGTCGGCCTCGGGTACGTCGAGGCGCCAGAGGGCGGCGAGGAGGCGGAGCGCGTGGGCGGCGTCGGAGGAGCCGCTGCCGAGACCGGCGCCGTAGGGCACGCGCTTCTCCAGGTGGAGCGCCGCCCGGGGCTCGATCCCGGCCCACCCCGCCAGCGCCCGCGCCGCGCGGACGACGAGGTTGCCGTCGTCGGTGGGCAGGGCGGGGTCGGAGCAAGTGAGGGTGAGGTCGTCGGCCGCCGCCGCCGCCAGCCGGTCCGCCCACCCGATGGGCAGCAGGACCGTCTCGACGTCGTGGTAGCCGTCGGCACGGCGGCGGAGGACGTGGAGACCGAGGTTGATCTTGGCGGGGGCGGCGACGGAGCGCACGAGGCGTCGGGTTGGGGGAGGGCCCGCGGGGCGTCCCGAAGGAATTGCCCTCGAATGCGCCCCCCTGTGGGATTCGTGGGGTTGGTGCCCCGGGAGGGCGGGCGTACCTTGCGCCCCCAATTTCATCCCCACCCGATCGGATGTTCAACCCTCCGCGTGCGGTCGGCCGGCCGGACCGCCGGTGGCACCTCGCCCTCACCGGGGTCCTCCTCGCGCTCGTTGCCGCCCTCGCCTCGCCCGCCCACGCCCAGGGCATCGACGTCCCCCGAGCGTCCTCGCCGCTCCAGCTGGGCCAGCGTCTCGGTACCGAGGCCGCCCTCGGCCTCCCGACGGCCCCGCTCGAAGGCGCCCTCGACCCCGCCCGCTACCTCGTCGGCCCCGGCGACGTCTTCGCCGTCTCCATCGGCGGGCAGCTCCCGGTGCAGTACCGCACGACGGTCTCGGCCGAGGGCGTCCTCGTCATCCCGGACGTGGGCGCCTTCCGGGCGGCCGACCGCTTCCTCGCCGACGTGAAGGCGGAGGTGGGGGCGGCGCTGCAGCGGACGTACCGCAACGTCGAGACGAGCGTGGCGCTGGCCGAGCCGCGGCGGTTCTACGTCCACGTCTCCGGCGCCGTCGTCAGCCCCGGCCGCATCCTCGCCCCGCCGGTGCCGCGCGTCGAGGACGCGCTGCTGCTGGCGATGGGGGGCGTCACGCCGCGCAGCCTCGCCGAGAGCGGGCCGGCGCGGCAGGCGCTCGCCGCCCGCGCCCTCCGCAGCACGGCGACGACGGAGGTGGAGCCGGGCATGCTCCAGCCGCGCGAGGACCTCCTCGGCGCCCGCTACCGCCCCTCCCTGCGGAACGTCCGCGTCACCCACCGCGACGGCACGGCCGCCCTCGTGGACCTCCTCCGCTACTACGCCACCGGCGACCCCGAATCGAACCCCTACCTCCGCGACGGCGACGCCGTCCACGTCCCCTTCTTCGACCCCGATGAGAGCGGCGTGGGCGTGGCCGGGGCCGTGGCCGACCCCGGCGTCTACGACGTGCGCCCCGACGACACCGCGCGCGACCTCCTCGTCGTCGCCCTCGGCCCGGCGGCCGACGACGTGCGGGCCGTCCGCCTCGTCCGCGCGGCGACGGGCGAGGCCACCGTTCTCAGCCCGGCCGACCTCGCCACGACGCCCGTCGCGGCCGGGGACCGCCTGTTCGTGCTCGACGAGGCGGCGGCGCAGGGGACCGTCGAGGCCGTGGGCGCCGTCCGCTTCCCGGCCAGCTACCCCATCGTCGAGGGGCGCACGACGCTCCGCGAGCTGGTCGAGATGGCCGGCGGTTTCGAGGACGACGCCCTCGTGCGCGGGGCGTACCTCGAGCGGCGGGGGCCGTGGGCCGCGGGCGAGGGGGCCCTCGACGCCGCCGCCATCGTGGCCGATCCTACGGTGGAGCTGGAGCTGCGGCAGGCCGCCCTCGCCGCCGCCGCCTACGACCGCGCCCGCCTCTCCCCGCTCGACTTCCTCGGGCGGCAGTACCTCGCCCGCGAGGTGGTCGGATACCAGCGGGTCTCGGTGGACGTGGACGCCGCGCTCAGCGAGGGCGCCGCGCCGGTCTTCCTCCGCGACGGCGACCGCCTCGTCGTCCCGCGCGATCCGGGGGCCGTGGCGGTGATCGGGCAGGTCGCCCGCGGAGGCTACGTCCCCTTCGCCGAGGGCCGCGACGCCGAGGACTACATCGCCGAGGCCGGCGGCCGGGCCCCGGGCGCCGCCGACGCCTACGTCGTCGACGCGGCCACGGGGGCCTACCGCCTGGCCGCCGAGGCCGGCCCCCTCCACTCGGGCGACGTCGTCTTCGTCAACCGCACCCCCGTCGCCGACGACCTCGAGACGCAGCAGGTCGTGGTGCAGGAGCGCCAGTTGGAGCGCCAGGAGCAGCGCGACCGTGCCGACGCCCGCTTCCGCCTCATCTCGACCACCCTCCAGGCCGTGAGCGTGGCGGCCACCGTCATCGCCATCATCCTGAGGAACTGACCTCGGGAACGGAGCGCGGCGCCCCGCCCCGCCGTGGCCGCCTCGGCGCCGTCGAGCGGGAGGACGAGGGTGAGCGTGACCGCCGGCGCGGCGCCGGGTGGCGCCTCCGGCTCCCCGCCTCGGCCTTCTCATCAAAACGGGCCGGCGCGTTGAACCCCTCCGAGCGCCGCCCGTAGCTTGGCGCGCCGTCCCCTCCCCTTCCCCGCCAGCCCGTCATGGCCGACGCAGACCTCCGAGCCCAGCAGGCCCTCGCCGCGCGCACCGTCCGCGGCCTCGCCATGGACGCCGTCCAGGCCGCCGAGAGCGGCCACCCCGGCATGCCCATGGGCATGGCCGACGCCGCCGTCGTCCTCTTCACCGAGTTCCTCCGCTACGACCCCGCCGCGCCGGGCTGGCCCGACCGCGACCGCTTCGTGCTCTCGGCCGGCCACGGCTCCATGCTCCTCTACAGCCTCCTCCACCTCACCGGCTACGAGGACATGCCGATGGAGGAGATCGAGAACTTCCGGCAGTGGGGGAGCCGGACGGCCGGCCACCCGGAGAGCTTCCTCGCGCGCGGCATCGAGACGACGACGGGGCCGCTCGGGCAGGGGATCTCGAACGCCGTCGGCATGGCGCTGGCCGAGAAGCACCTCGCCGCCGTCTTCAACACCGCCGAGCACGAGGTCGTAGACCACTACACCTACGTCATCGCCTCCGACGGCGACCTCATGGAGGGCGTCTCGAACGAGGCCTCCTCGCTCGCCGGCCACCTCCGCCTCGGCAAGCTCGTCGTCCTATGGGACGACAACCACGTCTCCATCGACGGGCCCACCGAGCTCGCCTTCACCGAGGACGTCCTCGGCCGCTACGCCGCCCTCGGCTGGCACACCCAGGGGCCCGTCGACGGGCACGACATGGACGCCGTGGCGAGGGCGCTCGAAACCGCGCGGGCCGTCTCGGACAAGCCCTCCATCATCGCCTGCCGCACCACCATCGGCTACGGCGCGCCCAACAAGGGCGGGACCGCCGCCGCCCACGGCGAGCCCCTCGGCGAGGAGGAGCTGCGGAAGGCGAAGGAGAACCTCGGCATCCCGCTGGAGCCTCGCTTCCTCGTGCCCGAAGAGACGCGCCGGTTCATGGGCCAGGCTGCTTGCGAGCGCGCCGCGTCCCACGCACGCTGGGAGGAGACGTTCGCGGCCTGGCGCGAGGCGAACCCGGAGAAGGCGCGGCTCTGGGACCGCGTCCACGCGCGGGAGCTGCCCGACGGCTGGGACGACGACCTCCCCGAGTTCGAGCCGAGCGAGAAGGGGATGGCCACGCGCGCCGCCAGCGGCAAGGTGCTCGGCGTGCTGTGGGAGCGGCTGCCCGAGCTCGTCGGCGGCTCGGCCGACCTCACACCCTCGAACAAGACCCGCGCCGACGGCGCCCTCGACTTCACCGACGCCGCGCCCGAGGGGCGCTACCTCCGCTTCGGCGTGCGCGAGCACGCGATGGGCGCCATCTGCAACGGGATCACCCTCCACGGCGGCCTCCGCGCCTTCGGCGGCACCTTCCTCATTTTCAGCGACTACATGAAGCCGGCCGTCCGCCTCTCGGCGCTCTCGGGCGTGCCGTGCCTCTGGATCTACACCCACGACTCCATCGGCCTCGGCGAGGACGGCCCGACGCACCAGCCCGTCGAGCAGCTCGCCGGCCTCCGCGCCATCCCCCACCTCTACGTCGTCCGCCCCTGCGACGCCAACGAGACGCGCGAGGCGTGGAAGCTGGCGCTGATGCGGACCGACGCCCCCACCGCGCTGGCCCTCACCCGCCAGAACGTCCCCACCCTCGACCGCACGACGTACGCCTCCGCCGAGGTCCTCCACCGCGGCGCCTACGTCCTCTCGGACTGCGACGGCGCGGCCGAAGGCCAGCTCCCCGACGTGCTGCTCCTCGCCACCGGCTCCGAGGTCCACCTCGCCCTCGAAGCGCAGGCGCTGCTGGAGGCCGAGGGCGTCGCCGCGCGCGTCGTCTCGATGCCGTGCTGGGAGCGCTTCCGCGAGCAGGACCAGGCGTACCGCGACGAGGTGCTGCCGCCCGAGGTGACAGCGCGCGTGGCCGTCGAGGCGGCGCACCCGCTGGGGTGGCACGAGTGGGTGGGCGCGGGCGGCGCCGTCGTCGGGCTGACGCGGTTCGGCGCGAGCGCGCCGTACGAGGCGATCTACGAGCACCTCGGCATCACCGCCGAGGCCGTCGCGGAGGCGGCGCGCCACCAGCTCGCGGGCGGGCGCGGCCCCGTCGGCACGCCGAGCCCGGAGCCGAACCCCGAGCCAGCGGCGGACGAGGAGCGCTGAGGCAGCGGAATCGGGACAGTCGGATCAGGTCCAAGACGGAAGCGGACATCGCGCTCGGCCGCCTCTACCCCGACGCCCTCGCGGCGTGGGGCATGTCGCTGGCCCAGCGCTACCGCGTATGAGCGGGACCCGTACATTCCCACGAGCCGCGCGCAGCCCGATCACCCGCCCCGCCCGCCCCCGTGATCCTCTCCGCCTCCGTCCTCGGCGCCGACCTCGGCCGCCTCGCCGACCACGCCCGCGAAGCCCTCGACGCCGGCGCCGACTGGCTCCACATCGACGTGATGGACGGCCACTTCGTGCCCAACATCTCGTTCGGCGTGCCGGTGATGAAGGGGCTCCGCGCGCTCGTCCACGAGACCGGCGCCCCCCTCGACGTCCACCTCATGATCGCGGAGCCGGACCGCTACCTCGAGGACTTCGCCGAGGCCGGCGCCGACGTCATCACGGTGCACCAGGAGGCCGTCACACACCTCCACCGGACCGTCCACCGCATCAAGGAGATCGGCTGCAAGGCCGGCGTCGCGCTCAACCCCGCCACCCCGCTCGTCACCATCGAGGAGATCGCGCCCGACCTCGACCTCCTGCTCGTCATGTCGGTCGACCCCGGCTTCGCGGGGCAGTCCTACATCCCCGCGACGACCGACAAGCTGCGGCGGGCCCGGGCGCTGCTCCAGGGCACCGGCTCCCGCGCCCTGATCGAGGTGGACGGCGGCGTGACGCCGCAGAACGCCCGCGCCGTCGCCGACGCCGGGGCCGACGTCCTCGTGGCCGCCAGCGCCCTGTTCCACGGCGACGTGCACGCCAACGTCGAGGCGTTCCGCCGCTCCCAGATGCGGATCGTCTGACACGCCAACGGGCGGCCGTCCGCCGGCAGTCCAACCCAGCCAGCCCCATGCGCCTCCTCCTCCTGACGATCGTCCTCGCCGCCTGCACCTCCGACGCCCCCGAGGCGGTCACGCCGGACCCCGCCGCTGAAACCGCCGCGCCGCCCGAGGCCACCGACGACCTCGCCGCCCGCGCCGCGGCGGCCGGGCTGAGCGCGGCGCAGGCGCAGCAGCTCGTGGACCTCGGCGTGCCCGTCATCGTGCCGGCGCTGCCGGAGAGGTGGTCGCTGGCGGACTTCTCCGCCGAGGCGGAGGAGTACGACGGCTTCCGCTACCCCTACTACCGCCTCGCCTACCGCCACGCCGGCGGCGTCTGCTTCGCGATCGAGGCGGCCTCCGAGGGGATCGGCGACGTTTTCCTGGGCGAGCCGCCGCACTCGCGCGAGGCCGAGGTGCCCGGCGTCGCCACCTACGGCCCCGTCGTCCTCGGCTGGGCGGACGAGGGCGAGGTGGACGCCGAGTACGACGTGCCGCACGTCCGCTCCGAGTGGTTCGGCGCCGACGGCCTCGCCGTCAACCTCGGCAGCGACGCAGCCGAGGGCTGCCTGCGCGTCACGCCCGACGAGGCCGCCGCCCTCCTCGGCGGCCTCCGCTACCTCGACCCCGACGACGACGCCCTCGCCCTCGGCCCCCTCGCGTTCGTGGACCTCGCGAACCCCATCGTCGGCGACCTCGCCAGCGGGCCGACGCCGGAGGCCGCGGCGACGCAGGTGTTCGCCCAGCCTGAGGGCGAGGGCGCCGCGGCGACGGCCGTCGAGGTGCTGCGGAGGCGGCCCGAGCACGTCGTCGTCCTCGTCACGAACACGAACCTCCCCGACGACTCGATCCGTGACGAGCGCGTGCGCGCGGTGGTCCGGCCGGGCGACGACGGCGCCTGGCTCGTGACCGAGGCCGGCCGGCAGGTCCGCTGCCGCGACGGCCGCGGCCACGCCGAGTGGGGCCCGGAGCCGTGCCTGTGAGCGGGGTCCCCCCGCGGGCGCTCTCAGCCTGAGACGACGGCCCTCGCCCGGCCCTCGCCGTTGCGGGGCCGCGACAGAGTCGGGGCCCATTTGAGGCGGCGGCAGGAGCGGTAACGGGCTTGAGCGCCCTGCGGGCCCATCCGCGATCACCCCGCGATGTCTCCGACCATCGACCTCTACGCCGAGCTCGGCCTCGCCCCCGGCGCCGACGAGGGCGCGATCCGGCACGCCTTCCGACGCCTCGCCTTCGAGCTCCACCCGGACCGGAACCCCGACCCCGCCGCAGCCGACGCGTTCCGGCGCGTCCGCATGGCCTACGAGACGCTCATCGACCCGGAGTACCAGGAGGCCGCCGAGGCCTGGGCCGTGACCGAGCAGGTGATGCGCGCCGCCGCCGTGGCCGCGCGCACCCGCAAGCACCCGGCGTCCGAGCGCGCCACCGTACGCTTCGCGCTCGAGACCGGCCCGCGCGGGCTGGCGCCGGCCGTGGCCGGGCGCGTGGCGTTCCTGCTCGCCGCCGCCGCCCTCCTCGCCGTCGTCCTCGCCGTGATCGCCGACGCCGCCTTCGTCATCGCCGTCGTCGCGTGCCTGGCGGGGGCGCCGGCGGCGTGGCTGACGCGGCGGCGCCCGGCGGCGCTCCGCCTCTACGGCGACGGGTTCGAGGACGACCGCTGGCCCGAGGCCGGCCGCATCGGGTGGGGCGACGTCTACGCCCTCGACCCCGACTACGCCGTGGGCACCCTCGACCTCGCGCTCGCCGCGCCCGTCGCCGACCGCCTGGCCCACCTCGAAGGCCCCCCCCGCGATGCCCTCGTATGGCAGGGCGACCGGCCGTTCTACCGGCTCCCGCTGGGCGAGCAGGTCCGGCAGGCCGTGTCGGCCGTCGAGGCGCGCACCGGCCTCCGCGCGCGCTGAGAGTCCGCCGGGGGGTGACGCCCGCCGGGCGAGGGACCGACGTAGCTTCGGGGCATGGCCGCCCTCGCCCACGTCGTCCCCCTCACCCCGGTCGAAGGGTTCTACTCGTACCGCGTGCCGCCGGCGCTCGACGCGGAGGCCGTGCCGGGCGCCCGCGTCGTCGTGCCGTTCGGGCGGCGGCAGCTCACCGGCGTCGTCGTCGCGCGGGCCGAGGGTGACGCCGACGCGCTCAGGCCGCTCCTCGACGTGCTCGACGACCGGCCGGCGCTCCCGGCGGACCTCCTGGCGCTCACGCGCTGGATGGCCGACTACTACTGCTGCGCCTGGGGCGAGGTGCTCAGGGCGGCGCTCCCCTCCGGCACCGAGGTCGAGAGCCGCCGCGTCGTCTACCGCACCGAGGCGCCCGCGGCGCGGTGGCAGGGCAACGGCCTCGGCCGCCGCGTTCTCACTCATTTCGACGGCGACCTCTTCGGGAGCGCCGCCGGCGGGGTCTCTATCCCCGCCCTGGAGGCGGCGGTGGGGCAGGCGGTGCCGTCGGCGCTGCTGCGGCGGCTCGAGGCCGAGGGCCTCGTGCGCGTCGAGGACGAGCTGGCCGGGGCGCGCGTGCGCGTGCGGACGGAGCGGCACCTCCGGCTCGCGGAGGGCGTGGACGTGGAGGCGGCGCTCGGGGAGTTGAAGGGCGCGCGGCAGCGGATGCTGCTGGAGGCCCTCGCCGAGGCCGGCGGCCCCGTCGCCCAGGCCGAGGCGTTGCAGGAGACCGGCGCCTCCTCCGGCACCGTCCGCAGCCTCGTCCAGAAAGGGCTCGTCGAGGCGTTCGACGCCGAGGTCGAGCGGCGGGCCGACGAGCTGGAGGCGCCGGTGGGGCCGGCCGAGGCGCACGCCCTCCACCCGGCCCAGGCCCGCGCCCTCGCCGAGATCGACGCGGCCGTCCAGGCGGCGCGGCCCGAGACGTTCCTCCTCCACGGCGTCACCGGCTCGGGCAAGACCGAGGTCTACATCCGCGCCCTCACGACGACGCTGCTGGAGCGGAAGACGGCCATCGTCCTCGTCCCCGAGATCGCGCTGACGCCGCAGACCGTCCGCCGCTTCCGCGCCCACTTCGGCGACCGCGTGGCCGTCCTCCACAGCCG